>CAYWST010000490.1:0-3789 GCA_964461075.1 uncultured Solibacteraceae bacterium
TGAGGGTGATCTGCAGGTTTGCGTGGGCGTCGAGGGTCTTGTAACTTTCCTGGCGGACGTAGCCGGGCAGCGGTTTGTGGAGGCTGCCGTTGACGGTCTTGAAGTGGGCTGAGCGCTGCAGGAAGAGAGGCATCGCGGGGTCGGCTTCGCAGAAGCAGCGGTCCTGCTCGAGGCGCAGAATACGGCCAGCGTGGCGGAGGCAGCGATCGGAAGAGCCGTGGGCGGACTTGGCGACGATATTCAGCGCGCAGGCTTTCTCCATGGGGGTGAGCGAATCGTAGAAAGCGGCTTCGCGGAGAAGGCGACGGACTGGCGCGCTGAGCGCGTCGAAGGCGGGCGCCGAGATGCCGCGAACTTTGCGGACGTCGGTGACAAGGAGGACCTTGCCGTCGCTGGGGGAGTTTCGCGCCCCGGCGATCATCCGCTGGAAGAATGAATAGGGCCTGTAGCGTGGCGCGGAGACGCGCACCCGATAGAGCGCGCCGACGCCGCCGGGGCACTGGACGCCGCGGATGGTGATGGCGCGGCCTTCGCCGCGGGCCTTCATGGCGGTTCCGCCGGTCTCGACGGGATGGAAATCGAAGCGCAGGCCGGGGACGGCGTCACCGGTGAGATTCGACACATCGAGCCGCAGAGATCCTTCAGGCACAGATCACCTCAAGCGAAGCCGTGCTGTTTGCGGTGGTGGCCTGAGTCGTAGACCTGGGTGGTCTTGAAGCGCTCGTAGCGGCCATCGGAGATGATCTCGCGGTGGCCGTCGAGGATGGAGCGCAGCTCGGATTCGGTCATCGGCTGGAACTCGCGAGCAATCTTCACGGCGCGATCGAGGTCGGCTTCCGAAGCAAGACCGACGACCTGGACGGAGACGGGCTGAGAGAGGAAGTAGCGGTAGCACTGCTCCACGGTGACGTGGCCGTCCGTCATCATGCGGCCGTCGCCGCCGCAGCCCTTCATACCGACGACGCCGATGCCGCGCTTCCGGCAGATGGGGATCACGCCTTTGGCGAAACTCTCGAACGCGGCGTCGAAGACGTTGACGGGCATCTGGCAGGCGTCCCAATCGAATTTGAGCTCGAGCATGCGCTGGTGGATGCGAGGGGACTTGTGGCCGGTGAAGCCGATGAAGCGGACCTTGCCCTGCTTTCTGGCCTCGAGAGCGGCGCGGAGTCCGCCTTTGTCGAGGACGTACTCGGGATCGTTGTAATAGTTGCACTCGTGGAACTGCCAGAGATCGATGACGTCGGTGCGAAGACGCTTGAGGGATTCGTCGAGCTGGCGCATGGCGCCTTCGTAATCCCGATCGCAAACCTTGGTCATGAGGAAGACACGTTTACGCTTGCCATCCATGGCGAGGGCCTTGCCCATGACTTCCTCGGCGCGGCCGTTGTGGTACTCCCAGGCGTTGTCCATAAAGGTGATCCCTTCGTCGATCGCCTTGTGGATGATGCGAAAGGATTCGGACTCTTCCTTTGGGCGGGCGGCGTGGTGGCCGCCGAGGCCAAGCATGGAGACTCTGACTCCGGTTTTGCCGAGCGGGCGGGTAGGGATGCCGGCGCCGGACGAGGACTGCATCATCATGGCGGCCGTGGCCATCCAATCGCGGCGAGTCATGGAATCGGTCAAAGGTCAAGCCCTCCGTATGGCCGATTGTAGACCGATTGGGAGGGTGGCGCGTCAGGGTATTTGCACGACTGGGTCGCCGAGACCGGGGAGGGGGGGAGCGGCGCGTTCGTAGACGCTGCCGGTGGAAGCGGGGAGGGCGCCGGGGCGGAGTTTCCAAATGGAGGGGTGTGCGTTCACGGCGCGGACGAGGATCTCGGGCGAGCGGTGGCCGAGGATGATGACGCCGATCAAACTGCGGTCGAGGAGGCGGCGGGTGTCTTCAATCGAGTGGACCATCAGTTTCAAGTTAAAGCCGCTCCAGGAGCTGGAGGTGATGAGTTTGGAGGCGCGATAAACGGTGAGGCCGGCGGAGGGGCGATGGAGGGCGGCTTCAGCGATGACGTCACCCTCGAAACCGCTGTCGCCAGCCACGAGCCAGGTTTGAGGGGCGGGGGATCCGAGCAGCCGGGCGACCAGCCGGCGAGTGCCAAAGTCCCGTGCCGGACTGGAGGCGGCGAAGAAGAGACTGCCGGCGAGAACGAGCCAGCAGGCAGGTTCGAGAAGCCTGCGGGAGCGGCGGGCGATGGCGCGAAAGCCGCCGGCGGCGAGGGCGATGACGACAGGAGCGATGATGCAATGGTGGCGGAGCCCTCTTGATGGAGCGATGTAGGCCAGAAAAACAAAGCCAGCGAGAGCAGAGAACGCCAGAAGCCACCAATCCCGGCGGCGACGGTTTTTCCAGGCGCACCAGACTGCGAAAGGAAAGCCAAACCAGCCAGCGGTGAGTGCGAGCAGGCTGAGGTTGGTGAGCGGGGTCGCGACGAAGAGGGTGAAGTACCTTTCGGGATAGATCCAGCCGTCGTTCATTTCGTTGAGGAAGTAAAAATGCCATGGCCCATAGAGGACGAAGGGGAGCGCAAAAAGGAGCCAGTAGGAACACTGGCGGAGAAGGGACCAGCGCCGAAGGAGAAGGACGGCGAGGAAGGGCACCAGGGCGAGGATGGCGCCGGTCGGTTTGGTGTACAAAGCGGCGGTGAGACTGAAGCCGAACAGGAGGGCGGGGGCGACGGCGGGCTGCCGCCAATAGCGGCGGAAGGCGAGGAGTCCGCAGAGCATGAAGATGGCGGCGAGGATGTCAGGCATGACCAGGCACTCGATCCGGACGAGCGGGGGGGAGAGGAGAGCCATGAGGGAGCAGGCAGCAGCGCGCCTGACGCCGAGAAGAGGCTTCACCAGGAGAAAGGTGAGAGCGGCAAGGATGCCGGCGGCCAAGGCCTGGAAGCCGAGGATCCAGACAGGATGAAGCGGACCCGGCAGGAGCCAGAGGGCGAGAGTGGAATGAAAGATGGGAGGCCAGTGACCGAGTCCGACCTTGGGAAAGCGGTGGTAGAAGGAGTAAGCGAATTCGAGAGGGGGCTTGAGGGAGGGGAGGCCTTCGAGGGCGTACTGGCGGAGGACGAGACTTGAAGTGAGATGAGCGGGCGCGTCAGGCTCGCCGGCCCAGCCGGCGCTCCAGGCGCCGAGGGCCCACTGGAGGCACAGAACGCCGATGGTTGCCGCGACGCCGGTCAAGCAGGTGGCGGCTCGAAGCCTCCTCCGATTCATTCCAAACGATTCTATACCTCCGGGAAGCAGAAGACCCATTAGGCCGCGCCGCCTGCTATTGTGTCTTTTCGAGACTGAATTCGAGCGAGATCAATCCATCAGAGGTCATAAGCCGTGCAACTGGTAGCTGGAGTCGATTTAGGCGGAACGGCGGTTAACTATACGTTTTTAACGCCGCAGGAGAGATTCCTGATTGAAGGGCTTTGCGAGCATCCGGCGCGCTCGGTGGAGGGGCCGGAAGTCTGCCTGAATCAGATCGAAGAAGGGCTGAGGATGGCGGCGGGCAAGGTTGGAATCAGCCTGGCGGACGTGGCGGTGGTGGGGCTGGACACTCCGGGGCCGGCGAGCGCGGCTGGGGTGTTGAGCGCGAAGGGGTCGACGAACTTCGTGCACCGAGACTGGGCCGGGTTCGATATTCGCGAGGGTCTGGCGCGGAAGCTAGCCAAGCCGGTGACCTATTTGAACGACGGGAATGCGGGGGCGCTGTGGGGGCATTTTTCGCTGTTCGGCGGGTCGGCAAAGAAGACGTCGATTTCGGCGATCATCGGGACGGGGCTCGGCGGCGGGGTGATTATTGAGGAC
>CAYWST010000491.1:0-3779 GCA_964461075.1 uncultured Solibacteraceae bacterium
CTTCTCGTCCACATCGAACAGGGGCTTGCCGGTCTCGCGGTGCAGGACGAAGGTGAAGCCCATCTTCGTAATCTGCGCGACCGCGGGCGCGCGCTTGCCCTCTCGCATCACCTCACAGAGAACCGGCTGCGCCGGCAGGTCGTAATCCCAGATGTCGTGGTGGACGGTCTGATAATGCCAGCGCAGCTTTCCCGTGGCGGCCTCCAACGCCACAATCGAGTTTCCGTAGAGGTTGGCGCCCTTGCGGTCGCCGCCCCAGAAGTCATAGGAGGGCGAGGTCAGCGGCAGGAAGACCAGCCCGCGCTCCGGATCGACGCTCAGAATCGACCAGGCGTTGGCGCCCCCGCGATCCTGCCAGGAGCCCTTCTCCCAGGTTTCATTGCCGGGCTCGCCTGCATGAGGGACGGCGTGGAACCGCCACACCTCCTTCCCAGTGCGGACGTCGAAAGCGCGGATGTCGCCGGGCGGGCCTTGCGGGTCGCGGTCGGTGACGATGGATCCGCAAATGGCGAGGTCTTTGTAAATGGCCGGCGGTGAGGTGAGCCCCAGGCCCGCTTGCGGTAAATTATCCGCTAACCCTTTGCGGAGGTCGACCGCGCCGCGGTCGCCGAATGCGGGGTCCGGTTTGCCCGTCGCGGCGTCGATGGACAACAGCCGCCCGTCGAGCGTGCCGTAGAGCAGCCGTTCGCTCTTGCCGTCGGTCCAATATGCCGCGCCGCGGTTGATGTAGAGGTTGTGCGGCTTCTTTCTGTCGAGTTGAGGGTCGAAGGTCCAGAGTTCGCGCCCCGTGTCGGGGTCGAGGGCGGCCAGCCGGGCGAAGGGCGTGGTGACGTAAAGACGGCCGCCAGCCATGATGGGCGTGGCTTCAAAGGCCGAGCGGAGCAGCAGCGTCTTCCCGTCGCTGACGTCGCCGGACTTCCACGTCCACGCGGGCTTGAGGCCGCCTACGTTGGCGGGGGTGATCTGCTTGAGCGGCGAGTGCCGCATTCCGCCCGGGTCGTTCCCGTGGTGCGGCCACTCCTGGCCTGAAGCGTGGAGGCAGACGAAGAATCCCAGAGCCCAGCGCATAGGTGCGATTCTACCCGAGAACCGGCGGCCTTACAGGAACGCCTTAATCAGCCGGCGCTGCGCTTCCTTGATCTGGCCGTGCGCTGCGTCCAGTGCGAGCACTTTGTCCTCAAGCATCCGAAGCAGGCGGGTGCGCTCGATGGCGCTGTTGATGACCAGCAGAAGTTGAGCGTTGTCCCAGGGCTTTTCCAGGTACTGGTAGAGGCCGACTTCATTGATGGCGTGGATGGCGCTTTGTTTGTCGGCGTGGCCGGTGAGCAGAATGCGCGCGGCCGAGGGCTGCACTTCCTTGGCTTTGCGCAGCAGGTCGAGACCCGTCATGTGCGGCATCAGGTAGTCGGTCACAATGACGTCGACCGGGCGGGAACTGAGGTGACGAACCGCCTCGGCTGGGTTGCTGTAAGTAGAGACATCGTAGTCGGTTTCGAGGCTCAGGAAGGCGCGGATGCTGGTCAGCACCATCTCCTCGTCGTCAACCAGCACGATGTGCGGGGCGTGTCCGTTCTCCAAGCTAGGTCACTCCTTATGGCCCAGGGTCTCCGTCCATGCTTCCCCGGCGGCAAGGTGAGCCGCCTTCAAGGGGAGGCGAACATAAAAAGTAGTTCCGCGTCCCAACTCCGATTCGAACCAGATCTTGCCGCCGTGGGAGCGTTCGACGATCTTCCGGCAGAGCGCGAGACCGAGGCCGGTCCCGACGCCCATTGGTTTGGTGGTGAATCCGGCGTGGAAAATCTTGTGCCTGTTCTCCGGCGCGATTCCTTTCCCGTTGTCGGCGATGGAAACTTCCACTTCGTCATCGGATGCGAGCCGGGATGTGACGCCGATTCGTCCCTCCTCCTCGATCGCCTGGGCGGCGTTGACCATGATGTTGAGGAACGCCTGGCTCAGCAACTGCGGTTGGCACTCGATGTCCGGGATGTCGCCGAGCGATAGCTCGAGGGTGATGCGGCGGCGGTACTGGCAATCGACGAGCTTGGCGGTATCGCGCAGGAGATCGTTCAGCGACACGCTGCGGACCGAACCCTCGTCGGGCCGCGCGAACGTCTTCAGGCTGCGAACCACGGCGGAGATCCGGTCACAGGCGATCCGGTCCACCCCCGCAAGGCTTGAAAGCGTGGCCACCATGTCGAGAGCCTTCTGGGGCGGAGGCTGGCCCGCCGCTTTGGCCTCCTCGAGACGCTGCTTCAGCGTGTCGAGTGCGCGCAGCGAGACTTCGTTGTTGGAGACGATCGATCCGATCGGGTTATTGATCTCGTGGACGACTCCGGCCACAAGCCGGCCCAGCGCGATGAGGCGATATCCCTCATGGAGCTTTTTCTGGGCCTCGGCGAGCTCCTGCTTGAGAGCTTCGATTTGCGCGGCGAGTTCTTCCACGGGCTGCCAGAACTCTATTATCGCGCAGGGAGCGGCTTCAAGCCTGAGCGGGCTTCTCCAGCAGCGCCCTGAATCGTGAGACGAGCCGGGAGAGAATCGCCGAGACGATTTCGGGGGCGTCGGCGAGGAGTTCAAAAAAATCGTCGCGCGTGATCCTCAGCAGGATGGTGTCTTCGAGAGCGCGGGCCTGCACGGGCAGAGGGGAGGAGTCAAGCAGCGCCCACGAGCCGAGGACTTCGTTCTGACGCGCGGTTTCCAGCCTCTCGCCACCCTCGAGCAATTCGACGCCCCCATCCAGAATTACGAACATCGAGTCCAGCGGCTCGCCCGGATCGAGAATGACGCTCCCCGGCGCAACGTGCTCCTGGCGTCCGATCATGGCGATGCGCGCCAATTGCTCCGGGCTGAGCCCTTTGAGCAGGTCCACGCCCTCAAGCGCGATGACTTTCTCTACGATATTGAGTTCTTTCATGCGGACTCTCCCTGAGCGAGAGCGGCGAGCGCCTGTTGGGCGACCGGTCGCAGGATGGGGGCGGCGCTTGCGGCGGCTTCACGGATGTCCGGCTCGACCGAATAGAGGCGGAGTTCGCTTGCGGAGACGCAGGCGCAGGCGGCCAGCCATGTATCGCCCTCGCGGATGATGCGGGAAAGCGCCTCGGCGGCGGGCATCGTCTCGAAACCGAATAGCAGCATCGCCTGACGGTCGACGGCGTCCTCGTCGAGCAGCGGAAGGACAAGCCGCTTGACGTCGTAGTCGAGGATGTTGTCCAGAAACTCCAGAGCGTTGGCGAGTTGGCTCGGGTCGCGGCGGCGGTATGCCTTCCACGCGACTTCGATGTCCCTGGGGGGATAGCGCAGACCGAGAAGCCGGAATACGCGTTCGACGCTTCGATGCATCCGGTCTTCCATGGTCCTGCAGAGAAGGTTCAGCGCAGGCGTGGGCTGGCGGTGGTCCCGGAGAGAAGCCAGCGCCGAGTAGAGCCAGAAATACTCCCTGGCTTCCAGTCGGACGCCCCCGGTCACATCGACGGCGCCGATGGCGCTGTTAGGGTGGGTCTCCTGCAGCCGGGCCAACGCTCGGATGACGGCGTTGCGGATGGCGAGATCGGTCGAGTCAACCATGGCCCGCAATGCTGCGGCGGCCTCCTCAGAAGCCGAACGGCCGAGCGTACGGACCGCGGCGATGCGGAGAGAGAGCGCGGCGGATTGATCCTTCACGAGCTCCGCCATCGCCGGAGCGGTATATTCGCTGTGACCCGCCAGGATGTCCTGCGCGGCGCGGCGAACGGCGGGCTCGCGGTCGGAGAGAGCCGGCAGCAGCAGCCGCGTCGCGTGTT
>CAYWST010000492.1:0-3771 GCA_964461075.1 uncultured Solibacteraceae bacterium
CCAAGCCGATCGCCTCCGCCAGCACCGCCTCCACCGCGCGCGGAGCGTAATTGGGATCGGTGAGTTTGAGCAGCGCGAGGCGATCAGGGAGAGAAGAAGGCATGGGGGAAATCGGAAACACGAAACACGAAATACGAAACAAATTCAAATAGGAAGAAAGAAGACAGAATGACCGAAACGCTTCTGCTCTGTTTGGTGTGGCCTGAAATGAACCCGCGCCCGTGGCTGTAACGCATCCCGTTCAGAATGTTTGGTTTTCTTTCCTTCTTAGTTTGACTGTAGCCTGACATTGACGCAGCGTAAGTGATTTGGTATTGAGCCTTTCCGCGCACTGAATGCGGGAAAGGAGAAGCCGATGGAACGGCGATTTGAAGTCCGGCTGGAGGAACTGTTGGACGATGCGGTCTTGGATGCCCGGATACCGAACGGGATGCTGGACCGCTTGGAGCGATTTGTCGGACCCTTCGCGGCGTGCTTGACCAGCAGCGAGCAGCGGGAGCATGTACGGGAGTACGTGGCCGGTCTGTGTTCGGACGTGAAGCGGAAGAGCTCGGAGACGATCGCTTACCTGCACGACCAGGAACGGCACGCGATTCAGAAGTTCATCGGGCAGGTCCCGTGGGACGATCGTCCGCTGATCGGAGAATTGGCGCGGCAGGTGGGCACGGTGTTGGGCGAGCCGGACGGCGTGCTGGTCTTCGACCCGTCGGCGTTCAAGAAGCAAGGGAAGGAATCGGTCGGGGTGGCCCGGCAATGGTGCGGACGCCTGGGAAAGGTCGACAACTGCCAGGTGGCCATCTATCTGGGCTATGTCTCGCGGAAGGAGCATGCCCTGGTGGACACGCGGTTGTACTTGAACGAGGAGTGGGCGAAGGACAAGGAGCGGCGGACGAAGTGCGGCGTTCCGCGCGAGATTCGCTTTCGCACACGGCACGCTCTGGCCCTGGAGATGCTTGCCGAGCACGGGAAGGTCTTGCCCCACGCCTGGATTGCCGGAGACGACGAAATGGGGCGTAGCTCGGCATTTCGCCGGGATTTGCGGGCCTTGGGGGAGCGGTATGTGCTCGCCGTGCCGTCGAACACGTTGGTCCGCGATCTGGAGGCGTCGCCGCCGGAGTACAACGGTCGCGGACGGCGTCCTGAGCGTCCCTATGTCCGTGTCGATCGCTGGTGCGAGGCGTTGCCCGACAGCGCCTGGACGACGAGCGACGTTCGCGACGGGGCGAAAGGTCCCTTGGCGGTGCAGGCCGTCAAGAGGCGCGTTCAGGCGAAGAGCGATCGGCGTCGCAACGGACCGGAAGAGGTGCTGGTGGTGGTGCGCGAAGAACAGAGCGATGGGACGATGAAGCACGATTACCACCTTTCGAACGGCGCCCCCGAAACCGCGCTGGCCGAGTTCGCTCGCGTCGTGAAGGCTGAGCATCGGATCGAGGAGTGCCTCCAGCGCGCCAAGAGTGACGCCGGGCTGGCCCAATACCAGGTTCGTAATTGGCGCGGCTGGCACCACCATCAAACGCTCTCGCTGCTGGCAGCCTGGTTCCTGACGCAAGAAGACATGCGGGGAAAAAAAATACACCCCGGCGATCACGGTCCCGCGAATCCGCACCATCCTTGCCGCGCTGCTCAACCGCGCCCTCGACTGCGGTTCGCCATGCTACATCGAACGGCGCGAAAATCGGGTGATGCGGCGGAACGAGCTCGCCTACGCATACCACTGGAAATCACGTAACCAATTGCCTCCCCGGAGGTTCAATCAACGGAAATAGCGGCTACAGTCAAACTACCCTAAGATTAAAACTTGACAAAGCACTAGCCCTTAACCAAGCGGACTCCCAACCGCTTTTTTGCGTTCGCGCGTGAAAAACTCGAAAACCTCCGGCGTTTTCAGGGGTATAATGGGTATTGGTGTGTATCCACTACCCCGACGCACGGAGGTTTTCGAGTGAAGATCAAGATACGTCAACAGATCGACCGTTTCAAGAGGCGCATCGACAGGCGGCTGGACCGCCGCGACCTCCGCGGGGCCGAAGAGCCGGCGATGACGGCCTCCAACATCCACTACGAGATCGCCGACCGCACCCGGGCCACCACGCACGGCGGCATCGGCGCCATCCATCTGCTGGTCAAGAAGCTCGGACTGGAGGAGGCGATCAACAGCCGGCTCGGCCTGCTGAAGATGCACCTGCCCTACTACGACTCCGATCACGTGCTCAACATCGTCTACAACCTGCTGGCCGGGGGCACCTGCCTGGAGCACCTCGAACTGCTGCGGCAGGACGAGGCCTACCTCAACGCCCTCGGCGCCCGGCGCATCCCCGATCCCACCACGGCCGGCGACTACTGCCGCCGCTTCGACGAACCGGCCATCCTCGCCCTCCAGGAAGTCTTCAACGCCGCGCGGCTGATCGTCTGGCGGCAGCAGCCCGCGGAGTTCTTCGAGGAGGCGGTGATCGACGTCGATGGCACGATGATCGAAACCACCGGCGAGTGCAAGGAGGGCATGGACATCAACCACAAGGGCCAGTGGGGTTATCACGCCCTGGTGATCACCCTGGCCAACACCGGCGAGCCGCTGTACGTGGTCAATCGCAGCGGGAACCGCCCCAGCCACGAGCAGGCGGCCGAGTATCTGGATCGGGCGATTGCCCTCTGCCGCGAAGCCGGCTTCAAGCGGATTCGCCTTCGCGGCGACACCGACTTCTCGCAGACCGAGCATCTCGACCGCTGGGATGCCCGGGGCATCAAGTTTGTCTTCGGCATCGACGCCTCGGCCACGCTCTACCGCCTGGCCGCGGAACTGCCCCTGGAAGCCTGGGAAACGCTGGAGCGCCCGCCGAAGTACACAGTCAAGACCCAGCCCAGGCGCCGTCCAGTGAACGTGAAGCAGCAGGTGGTCGAGGCCCGCGAGTTCGAGGACATCCGCCTGGTGCGCGAGCACGTGGCCGAGTTCGACTATCGGCCGGCGAAGTGCAAGAAGACGTACCGGGCCGCCGTGGCGTGGAAGGAGTTGGACATCTACCGCGGGCAGAAGCGGCTGTTCGACAAGGAGCGCTGCTTCTTCTACATCACCAACGAGACCCGCAAAGACAAGCCGACCGAAGCGGTGGTATTCGAGGCCAACGACCGCTGCAACCAGGAGAACATCTTGCAGCAACTCAAGAGCGGCGTGCGGTCGCTCACGGCGCCGGTGGACACGCTGCTGTCGAACTGGGCTTACATGACGATCGGCTCGCTGGCCTGGAGCCTGAAGGCCTGGGTCGCTCTGATGTTGCCGGAGGGTGGCCGGTGGAAGGAGCGGCACGGGGAGGAGAAGCGGAAGCTGTTGCGGATGGACTTTCGCACGTTCCTCCGGGCGATGATCGAGATTCCGGCGCAGATCGTCTCGACGGGACGGCGGATTCTCTATCGGCTGTTGGGTTCGAACCTGTGGCAACATGTGTTCTTCCGCTTGCTGGACCAGCTTCATCGTCCGCTGCGCTGCTGAGTGCAGCGCCCTGAAGCCGGAGTCTGGATGCTCCGGTCCCCCATCACCCTTCACCGCACCGAGTGCAACCCAGTAGCCCATGCCGAACACTACAATCCGAAACCCACACCGACCGCCCCCCGCGTCGGCCGCTAGGGTTATCGCCCCACAAAACCGCGCAAAACCCCCCGGCGAACGCCTTCGGCGTTCGCTTGTTTAAGGACTAGGCGATCTAGCAGCGATGATTCTAGACCCACAGAGGTTCTGGGGTAAGCTCAGGATAGATTGCAATGGCCACCCCCGCATAC
>CAYWST010000493.1:0-3765 GCA_964461075.1 uncultured Solibacteraceae bacterium
CCCGAGCCGCGACCTCCCTCCTGAGCTCCCCCCGACTCGACTGGGATCGCGAAATCCAAAACTCACGCCGCCTCCTCGATCCGGATGACCATCCGCTTGCCCGGCGCCCGGAATGCCGCGTCGATCAACCCGATCCTGGACGGGTGGCTCAAATCGAAGAGACGAGCAATCTTCGATCATCGCCCCCGCGGGAGCAGCCGCCTCGTCCGGACTAAGAGGATCAATTCAACGCCGAGGCCGCCGGAATGATCAGTTGAAGCTCTTCCTCGTCGATCAGACGGTACTCCGGCCGCCTTCCCGCCAGCGCCTCCGTCCGTTCAATGATGATCCGCACCCCCTCGCCCCGCTTGTCCATCATCGTCGAGCGCTCCGTGTGCAGGCCACTGATCTCTCTCGGGACCGGGCAGCGTGCCAGCAGGCTTGTGAGTACTTCGTTCCGGGCGGATTGCCTCAGCATGAGGCTCTCGACAGTCATCGTGTTTGCCAACGCCCCGGGAGAGAACAACTCCAGACGATCCGAAAACACCCGCGACCGGATCTTGGAGCCGTAAATCGAGTAATCGCGATGCGCCACCGCGTTGACGAGCGCCTCGAATACAGCCGGCAGATCGTATTGCGGGTAATCCCGCCAACTCATCGGCCAGACTCTCGCGTAACGGCGGGACAACCCTCCCGCCGGCCAGCCTCACTTCTTTGAGTTCAAGAAATGAATCCTCGCCCGGTCTGATCTTCTCGATAAGAGCTCCCTGGGTGTCGAACATAGATCGCGCCGCTTCCGGTTCGCCTCAATCGGCGTTCAATGGCTTCTTCGCGTTACGCACAACCAACATGAGGTCTCATCTCAGGCCCCGCTTCGCGCGGCGTCATAATCAGAGTCCCCTGTCTGATAGATTGTCAGCCGTATGCTTCCGCTTCTCGCCTTCGCCTCCACCCTCGTCCTCGACGCCGATTCCATTCGAAACGCCAGGCCGGAAAACGCCGCCGTCAAAGCCCTCGCCCAGCCCGGCGCCGTCGAGATCCTCTTTCCCCCCGGAGACACCGCCGGCAAGGTCCGCTTCGACGTCTCCCCCGCCGCGCGCGACTTCACCAAAGCCGCCGCCCTCGTCTTCGAATTCGAAAGCGAAGCCGCCTTCAAGTGGACCTTCTCGATCGTCAACCGCGAGGGCAAGGCCTTCACTTACCGCCTTCAGCCCTGGGAAAAGATCGCCGTCCGCGCCGCCATCGCCGCGCGCTTCCTCCGCGACGAGTACATGAACAACCGCTCCGAGTTCGGCTACATGAATTCCAACTGGGGCAACCACATCGATCTCCGCGACGTCGCCGCCATCGAAGTCTCCATGAAGACGCCCCGCCCCGTGAAACTCAAGCTCGGCCCCGTCACCCTCAGCGACACCGATGTCCAGCCCCAGCCGCTCGCGATCAAGCCGCTCGTCGACGAGTTCGGCCAGTGGATCCCCGCCGAATGGCCCGGCAAAGCGAAATCCCTAGCCGACCTCAAATCCAAATGGGCCGCTGAAGACAAATCCCTCGCCGCCTGGAAACCGCAGCCCGGCCTGACCAAATACGGCGGCTGGAAGCCCGGCTCGCAACAAGCCAAAGGCTTCTTTTACGCGAAGAAGATTGACAAGCGCTGGTGGCTCGTCGACCCCGACGGCGGACTCTTCTTCTCCATGGGCATGGATTGCGTCCGCATCAACGGCGTCACCCCCGTCGCCGGCCGCGAAGCCCTCTACAAATGGAAGCCGCCTCTCGCCGAGGAAGACCGCGGCCGCGGCCCCGGTTTCGATTTCTATCGCGAGAACCTCAAACGCCGCTTCGGCGACGCCGCCTACGAAGACGAATGGCGCAAACAGCAGGCCGCCCGCCTCAAAGCCTGGGGCTTTAACACCACCGGCAACTGGTCCTCTTCGGCCATGATGGACAACGCCAGCGTCCCCTACGTGACTACCATCGGCGTCAACTGGCGAGGCAAGAATTGGGTTGGCTACCCCGACGCCTTCAGCGAGGACTACGAGACCTTCACCTTCGAGAGCGTCGCCAAGCAGGTCAAGCCGCGCGCCTCGGACCCCTACCTCATCGGCTGGTTCGTCGGCAACGAGCCCCGCTGGCACGAGCGCCGCCTTGTCGAGCGCATCCTCGACGACCCCGAACCCTCCGCCACCAAGCAGTTCTGCGTCCAGTTCCTGCAGGGCAGCGGCGACACGCCCGAAACGCGTGAGAAACTCCTTGAAGAACTCGCCCGCCGCTACAACACCGTCTCCTACGAGGCCATCAAGGCCGGCGACCCCAACCACATGGTGCTCGGCTACCGCTACGCCGGCGCGCCCCCCGAACTCATCCTCCGCGCCAACAAGATCTTCGACGCCTTCAGCATCAACATCTATCAGTTCGAACCCAACCCCTCCTACCTCGAACGCGTCACCAAAATCCTCGACAAGCCCATCCTCATCGGCGAATTCCACTTCGGCGTCTCAGGCCGCGGCATGGGCCCCTCGCTCGTCCCCGTCAAGAACCACGACGAGCGCGGCGTCGCCTTCCAGTACTACATGGAACGCGCCGCCGCCCATTGGGCCATCGTCGGCGCCCACTGGTTCCAGATGGCCGACCAGCCCGTCACCGGCCGCTACGACGGCGAAAACTACAACCTCGGCTTCGTCACCCAGACGGACCGGCCCTACCCCGAAATGGTCGCCCGCTCTCAAGCCACCGCCAAACGCATGTACGCCATCCATGCGGGCGAACTGATGCCCTCTGACCGCAAGCCCCTCGTCCTTGACACCGCCGAGGCACAGACCACCCAGCCCGACAAGCCGGCCAAGAAGGCCCCGCCCCGCAAACGCGCCCCATCCAAAAACCGCTAGAATCTGAACTGTCCCTGAATCTCCCATGTCAGACGCCACGAACACCTACGTGCGCTCCAACGCCGAGCGCTTTCTCAACGAGCTGTACGATTTCATCCGTATCCCCAGTATCTCGACGCTCCCCGAAAACGCCGCCGATGTTCAGCGCGCCGCCGAATGGACCGCGGCCAAGCTCAAAGCCGCCGGCCTCGAGAACGTCGAAGTCATCCCGACCGCCCGCCATCCGCTCGTCTACGCCGATTGGCTCCACGCTCCCTGCAAGCCCACCGTGCTCTGCTACGGCCACTACGACGTGCAGCCGCCCGACCCGCTCGAACTTTGGGAAACCCCGCCCTTCGAACCCTCCATTCGCAACGGCAACATCTACGCCCGCGGCGCTTGCGACGACAAGGGCCAGATGTACATGCACATCAAGGCCATCGAGACCCTGTTCGCCGTTCACGGCAAGCTCCCGGTCAACGTGAAGTTCATCGTCGAGGGCGAAGAAGAGGTCGGCGGCGCCTCCATCTCCAAGTACGTCCCGCTCAACAAGGAAAAGCTCAAGGCCGACGTCGCTCTCGTCAGCGACACCGCGCTGTATGCCGACGGCATGCCCACGCTCTGCATCGGCCTGCGCGGCCTTGTCTATACCGAAGTCGAGTGCCAGGGGCCGATGCGCGACCTCCATTCCGGCCTTTACGGCGGCGCCGCTCCCAACGCCGTCTATGGCCTGATCGAATTGCTTGGCAAGGCCAAGGACGACGAAGGCCGCATCGCCATTCCCGGCTGGTACGACGATGTCGCCGAACCCGCCGCCGCCGAAATCGACTCCTGGAAATCGCTGCCGTTCAGCGAAGCCGAATTTCTGAAGAACGAGGTCGGCAGCACGACGCTGACCGGCGAACCGGACCGCATGGTGCTGGAG
>CAYWST010000494.1:0-3750 GCA_964461075.1 uncultured Solibacteraceae bacterium
ATTGCCCCACCTGCCCGCCGCCCGCACGGCCACGCCCGCCAAGAGCAGCGCCGCTCCCGCCATCCACACCCTCCCGCTTGCTCCGTCCGGGTCCTTCCGCCACCAGCAACCGAAATAGAGTCCCGCCGCTCCCGCTGCAAGCCAGGGAATCACGGGATAAACGACCAACACGTGTTGCGAGATCCCAGGGGCGAGCAGAATGGCCGTCACCAGCGACCCCGGTTTCCCGTCCGCCGGCAATAGCGAGTTCGTCGCCGCCACGCAGAGCGCCGAAACCGCCAGCCACATCCACGGACGCAGCCTCAGCAAGAGCCCGCAGACCATCATCACCAGCCCCAGTCCTGAAAGCGTGATCAGGCCCCAATAGAGTTCCGTCCCATCGTTTGGCGGTGGCGCGTTCGTGATCGACAGGCTCACAGCCGCGGGCTTGAGCAGACTCATCAGGAACATCGAGGGGAGTTCGAGCAGTTGACCAACCAGAAAGATCACCGCGCCCCGAAGCACCGTGCGCCGCACCCCGCCGCTTCTTCCCGCGGCCGACCAGTAAATCCCCGCTCCCATCAGGAAGAAAAAGCCCGGAGCGCACAAATGCGTGATCCACCGCGTCAGAAACGGGAACGCGCTTGTGTAGGCGGTCATCGCCCCCACCCAGAACTCGCTTGAATGCTGCCGCGCAATAAAAGCGCTCGCGTGGTCGAGCGCCATGATGATCATGATCAGCCCGCGATACGCATCGATCGCGGTGTATCGGGTCCCAGTATTCAAAGCAGCCAGACCAAAGTGTACAACGAGCCCGCCGCTGAGGACGCGCGAAAGCGGGCTTCCGGGGAGTCATCGCGGCCGCTCCACCGCGGAGGCGAGGACTTGGCCAGGTTGCGGCCCCTTCCGCACGGAAGCGCCCGAGGCCTCTTCGTTCTTACAGCAGTTTGGTGAGCTGGACGGCGGTCTCGCTAGGGCGCCGGTGACGCGGAGATTCCGGCTGATGCCGCGATGGTCAGACGCTGTGAAACAATCGGGCGTGCCGCCGCGTGCCGGCGCGCGCGGCTCTGTAACTTATGCAATATCAATAACTTCTTCACTGAGCCGCGAGCGTCAGCGAGCGGTTCCGGGTTTATTTCACACCATCTCACGCGCTGGATGCGACCGAACTCCAAGTCTCTTGCCGGCGCGCCCTCGACTTCGAGGCATACCTCTATGGCTTCGCGAACGCGGACCATGATCTCGTCAAGGGACTACGCCTGCGCATGGCACGCGGGCATTCGCGGAACCGAGGCGACGTAGCAGCTTTCTAAATCGCGCTCAATTACGACATCGAACTGGCGTGCCATCGAACTCTTCCCCGACTCCTGTGGTAGACGGGGTGTGAAGCCACAAGACGAACGGAGCGCCGCAGCTTCGCCGAGGCGCTCCTCAAAATGACCACATCGGATCCTTGGACTCTCCGGTCTTAGGACTACTCCGCGACCACCGGCTTGCCCTCGGCCAGAGCCGCATGCTTTATCGCCAGTAACCGCGCCTCGTTCGCCGCTCGCCGCGCCTGCATCGCCAGCCGGTTCTCCCTTTCGATCGGCGCGGCCGCCATCGCCGGCCACTTGTGCCGCATCGGGTTCAGGTGGGCCTCTTTGGTCAGCCGTTCCGCGGCCGCCTCATGCTTGACCGCCTTCGCCTCCAGGGCCTTCGCCCATTCCGTGTAGCCGATCGCCACCTCGGCGTGCGCCTCGGGCGTGCTGGCGTTCTTCGCCATCATCTGGAGTTTTTGAGGATCGGCGGCAAACATCATACCGGCGCCCAGAATCATGCTCAGCATCAGGTTCTTCATGAGTGTGTCTCCTCTTTCGTATCGTTGCTACACCCTCATTGAACCGTGAGAGGCCCGCTTGCCAATATCCGCAAATCTACGGTCCGTAATTTTACGGATGCCCGCTACTCGTCGATGCTCACCAGGCCCAGCTTGATCGCGTGAAGCACCAGTTCGGGCGTCGTCTTCACGCCCAAATCGTCCATGATTTTATACTTGTGCGTCTCCACCGTGCGCGCCGAAATCTCCAGCAGCGCGCCAATCTCTTTCGCCGATTTCCCCTCCGCCAGCAGTTGCAACACCTGCCGCTGCCGCGGCGTCAACTCGACGGTCTGCTTTAGAAGCCGTCGCGTCTCGTCCATCCGCTCCACAACGGAAGCGTGTTGCAGTTCCGGCGAGATGAAGACCTCGCCCCGCAGCGCCGCACGGATTGCGGTGATCAGCTCGTCCGACGCCGAATGCTTCAGCACATACCCCGCCGTGCCCGCCTCCAGCGCTCGCGTAAGGTATGTCACATCCGGGTGCATCGTCAACAGAACCACTCGCACATCCAGAGCCTGCTGTTTGATCTGCCGTAGCGCGTCGATCCCGTTCAGCAGCGGCATGGAGATGTCGGCCACAATGACGTCCGGCCTCAACTCCGCGGCCTTTTCCACTAACTCAAGCCCATTGGTCACCGCGCCAACAAGCTCGAACTCCGGAGCGAGCAACCCTCGCAATCCGTCCAATACGATCTTGTGATCGTCAGCCAGCAGAACCCTCGGTTTACGCGTCAAGCGGCAGCCAAGCCTCCACTTTCGTTCCCTCGCCCGGCTTCGACGAAACCTCAAAACGACCGCCGAGCGAGCGGGCGCGTTCCTCCATGCTCGCCAGTCCAAGCCCCGGCTTGCGCTCCGCGAAACCGCGCCCCTCGTCTCTCACCGTCAGATGCGCCCACGTGCCATCCCGCTGCAGCCGGATCGTCCCCTCTTCCGCGCCCGAATGCTTCTCGACGTTTCGCAGCGACTCCTGCACGATTCGAAACAGCGCCAGCGCCGCAGACTTAGGCAGATCCCCCCACTCGCCTTCAGCCGTGAACTCCATCAGCGGACCGCCTCGCTCGAAGACCGCGCGGCGTTCCGCCTCGATCGCCGCCACGAGGCCGAGATCGTCCAGCACCTTCGGATGCAGCCTTCTCGACAATCCGTGGATGTCGCGCGATAGTTGCGCCATTTGCGTCTTCACTCGCTCCAGTCCGGCCTTGAGCTTTTCCGGTTCCGCCGCCTGCGACACCGTTCCCGCATCGATCGCGATCGCCGCCAGCCGCTGCGTGATATCGTCGTGCAGCTCCCGCGCCACACGCTGCCGCTCATCCTCCTGCGCCGTCATCAGCCGGCCCGACAGGACTTCCAGCTCAGTCTTCGAAACGGTGGTCTTCTCCAACTCCTCCGCCATGCGGTTGAACGACTCCGCCAGTTCCCCGATCTCGTCCTTGCGCCCCGCCGGCGCCCGCAAGCTGAAATCGCGCTTCCCCATCCGCCTCGCCGCGCTCGCAAGCGTCAACACGGGTTCTGTCACCGAGCGCGCCAGCCATCCCGCCGCAGCCAGAAACACCACCGCGATCAGCGAGCCGATCAGCAGGATCCTCTTCTGCAACTCCCCCACTGGCGAGAACGCTTCGCTCGCGTCGATCTCCGCCATCAACACCCAATCCAGACCAGGAACTCGCAGCCGCGCGTGGGACGCCAGCCGCTCATTCCCTCTCAGATCCGCCGCGAGCGCCGTCTCATCAATGTCGTGCCGGAACCCCGCGATCCGCTCCCGAAGAATCGATCGCCCGCTCCGCAGCGTGTTGTCAGGCCCGACAATATACAACCGGCCCGTCCTGCCCAGCTCGTCTCCCATCATCAGGCTGTCGATCTCCGCCGCCGAAACCTGAATCGCCAGCACTCCTTGCTTAAGTCCCCCACGCC
>CAYWST010000495.1:0-3723 GCA_964461075.1 uncultured Solibacteraceae bacterium
GAAGGTCACGGTGGAAGCCATGCCCCAAGCAGCCTGAAGAACATTTTCGAAGGAGTATAGATCAACAGCTACTGCGTAGGCGGAGGAAGGTCCATCTTGCGTTTGTCGGCCAGGGTGAAAGGCTTCCCGATGAAGCGGCGCGCCATCCGGGTCAATTCGGACTCCGGCTTCATCGAGGCCGCGTTGATGAAGGCCCTCCGCGCTTCGGTTCTCTTTCCGGTCATGTCGAGACATTGGCCCAGCCGCACCCAGGCCAACTGCGCCGAATTCGGATCGAGCAGTTCTGCCCCATTGGCGGCGGACTGCAGATGGGGAACGGCTGCCGCGGGGTCTTCATACCAGAACAGGACGTTGCCCCGCGCAAGGTCAATGCGTTCGGATGGAACGCGCTTGAAGCCCGGCGCGCCGGACCGCTTGAGTTGCACCAGCCGGTCCAGGGAAGCCAGGGCCTTGTCGCGATCCCCAAGGTCGGCGTACATCTGGCTGAGCTCGAACTGCACGAGGTAGTTACGCGGATACCTGCTTCGCAGATCCTCAAGAATCGGGATCACCTCGCGCGGCCGCCTCTCCCGGCGCAGGATCACCCCCAGCAGGATCGCGGCATCGACCTTGTTCTCGACGCCCTTGGAGGCCACCAGCCGCAGCGTCTCGATGCCCTGCTGCCTGTCGCCATGGAAACCGGCCAGGAACCCGAGCAGCTTGTAGCCGAAGGGCAGCGATCCGACGATGTAGTCATGCACGCCCTGGAGCATCCGGGCGTCGACGTTGCCCGGATCGAGTTCGGCGACCCGGTTGTGCGCTTTGCGGGCCGCGGTGATGTCCCGAAGAGCGTCCATCCACTCCTTGCGAACCAGGAAGCGCCATGTACCCCGAAGCCCTAGAGCGACGCCCTGCGCATAGAGGGCAGAGACCGAATTGGGCTCTTTGGCCAGGGTCGCGGCTGTCAGCTTGAGGGCTGTTTCAATCTGTTCGTGGAAGAGCGCGTCCTCCCCGGGCAGCGGCTCCATGCGAGGCCGGCGGATGAAGGAGTTGGCGCCAGTGACGAGTTCGCTCTCCAGCGCCCCGGCGCGCTCCATGACGTGGAAGACAACCGCCTGCGCCAGGTGGGTGTGCAGCCGGGGGTCGGATGGATTGGCGGTCAGCGCCTTCTGGAACGCAGCGATGGCGTCCGGGTATTCGACGTTGTAGAAATGGTCGAATCCCTTGGCGGCCCACGAGTCCTGAGCCGGTGCGAGGGCGAACAAGGCGAAGGCGAGAGTGGTCATGGCTTCGTTTTCTCAATCTGGCCGAGAGCCCACCGGGCGTGCTCCGCCACCGCCGCATCTTCATGACTTTTCAGGCGTTGGAGAACAGAAACATACTTCCGGTCACCGGAATTACCCATCACCGTACAGATGTTCCGAAGCAGCCCTTCGTACTTAATTCGCCACAAAGGGGTTTTCCGGAAGAGGGCCCGAAACTGGTCTCTCGACATCCCGGCGAGCTCTTCGAGCGGCGGAATGGCTTCGTTTCTCAAAAGGCCCGGCTCCATGGTTTCCGGCGCCCGGCGGTTCCACGGACAGACCTCCTGACAGATGTCGCAACCGAATAATAATGAACCACTTAGGGCCCTTTGGTCAGGTGGAAGCGGTCCGCGCTCTTCGATGGTCCATGTGGAGATGCAGAGCCTGCCGTCGAGTTGCCAACCGCGCCCATTCTCCGCAGGGACGAGCGCTTCGGTCGGGCAGGCGTCGATGCAACGGCGGCAGGTGCCGCAGCGGTCGGGTGGCGGCACATCGGGTGCAATCTCTATCGAGATGAGGATCTCGCCGAGGAAGAACCAGGAGCCTTTCGGTTCATTGATCAGGCAGGTGTTGCGGCCAATCCAGCCCAGGCCGGCCAGATGGGCGTAGGCCCGCTCGAGCAGAGGCGCGGTATCGACGCAGATCCGGGACTCGAAAGCGCCCCATTCTTCGGCCAACAGGTGAACGAGGCGCGTCATGTCGCGCCGGAGGAGGTCGTGGTAATCGGCCGAGCCCCATGCATACCTGGAGATGCCATCTACAGTATCACCCCTACTGAAGTAGAGTTTCCCCAGGCAGAGGACCGACCGGGCAGATGGGAGCAGGTTTTGAGCCGACTGCCGCAACGTGGCGCGGTGATCGGTGAGGTAACCCATGGGGCCTGCCATGCCCTGGGCAACCCATTGTCGATACTGGGGATATGTAGGTGCATCAACTGCGGGCGCGACGCCGGCCAGTTCAAAACCGGCCGCTGCCGCTAACTGCTTAAACCGGCTATTGCGAGACTGGATCAAACCGTTCAATGCCGGGAATCTCCGTTCAGGCTGGCAGTCGCGCATTTCAACGGTTTCATGTAGAGAGTAGACGAAAGCCTATCTACACTGTAAATCACGAGAGTCCAGTCTCTTAGTGCACGAGGAGCATCTCTAAAACATGGCGAAGCCTGTTAAGTATGTCGAGAAGGTTGTGAGCGTCGCGGCGAACGCCGCGTGGCACGTGTTCGACACCTTGAATCAGATCAACCAGAATCCGGGGTTCACCCCGAAGTGGTCGGACAAACCGCTCCTGAAGAGCTACGAGAAGATGAAGCCGAAGCTGGGATGGCCCCGGACGACGGATTCTCTCTGCCCTCGCTGTATCCCTGAAGTCCGTCAGGAAATCCTGGACGGCAAGAAGGACGTCAGCATTCTGATCAACGAGCGCCCGGGCGAGATCAAGGCGCAGATCATTGAGAAAGACGGCAAGATCGTGATGGTGAAGGAGTGCCCCGTCCACGGCAAGTTTGAGGACGTGATGGCCATCGACACCGAGTTTTTCAGGCACCTGGAAGAGGTCTTTCCCGGCCGCGATATTCGCGCGCATAACGACAAGGACCTGCACAAGCACGGCTCGTCGACCATCACGCACGGCCGCGGCTCGGTGCTCACCATCGATCTCACCAACCGCTGCAACATGATGTGCGACCCCTGCTTCATGGACGCCAACCAGGTTGGCTTCGTCCATGAACTGACGTGGGACGACATCAAGACGATGCTCGACAACGCCCTGAAGATCAAGCCGCGCCGGCAGATGTCGGTTCAGTTCTCGGGCGGCGAGCCGACGCTGTCGCCGTTCTTCCTCGACGCGGTGCGCTACTGCAAGAAGGTCGGCTACAACTCGGTGCAGGCGGCCACCAACGGCATCGAGTTCGCCAAGAGCAAGGAATTCTGCCGGCAGGCCGCCGAAGCGGGTTTGCGTTACGCCTATCTGCAGTTTGACGGCATCGGCAACGCGGCGAACTCGCACCGTGCCGTCGGCAACCTGTTCGACGTGAAGCTGCGCGCGATCGAGAACCTGCATTCCGCGGGCGTCGACATCGTTCCGGTGGTGACCATCGTCAACGGCATCAACAACGAGCAGGTGGGGCGCATTATCGAGTTCGCGCTGGACAACCCGAAGAAGATCAGCTTCCTGAGCTTCCAGCCGGTGTCGTTCACGGGCCGCGACGAAGCGGTGACCGACGAGCGGCGCGCGGCCCAGCGGTATACGCTTTCGCACCTGGCGCACGACGTGAAGAACCAGACCGGGCTCGGAGAGCCGACCCGCGACTGGTATCCGATCAGCTTCATGTCGACGTTTTCCGATTGGGCCGATCTCGTTCACGGTCCGCAGGCCGATTGGGGCGCTCTGAGCTGCGGCTGCCACCCGAACTGCGGCGTCGGCATGGCGGTGATGGTGGACA
>CAYWST010000496.1:0-3697 GCA_964461075.1 uncultured Solibacteraceae bacterium
CCATCTGCATGAGCAAGATCCAGGATCTGCGCTGAAAACTGGCTGAACGCTCCGTTCAAGTCAAAGTCCACAGCGTCAGCGAACCAACGGACCTTGCCGCCCGCGGCTAATTGATTGAGTGGGACGACGATCCGCACCTCGCGGCCGGAGATATGCCCCTCGGTTTCGGCGCCCCAGGCATAAAAACGCCAACGACCGCCTTGCCAGAAAGCTGAGGCTACCGTCTCTTCGGCCCCGAACGGCAACCCTCCTGGAGTGAATGGGCCGTTAGTATCCAGAAAGTGACGGTACAAGAGCCGGTCGCGCCCCGTCGGCGGTTCACCCCGCAGTTCCATGCCGAGGAGGATCTCCGTGCTGGATACCCGTTCGGCCCACACCTTCGCGATGTCGGCATAAGCGGGGATGTTCGGTTTGGACGGGATGGGAAAGCTCGCCAGAGGTATCGGGACGTCAAAGCGCCTCAATCCAGGGAACACTCCGGCAACCCCGACGGGCGTGGTCATTGTCCGGTAAGAGATCAGGATGACGCCATCGCGGCGCAGAACGATTTGAAACTCGTCGTAGCCGGGATCCTTCCGAAAAGCCTGGCCGCGCGCATAGGACTCGGTCACCCGCCATGTCGCAACCGCTTCCTCCTCCGAGGCCGACCATCTGAGTTGGTGGTCGTCCCAATCGTAGGTGGTTGTCCAGAGCGCGGCGATCATGCGTTCCCGGACCAGTTGCGCCGGGCCATAGTCGGAAAGCCTGTAGTAGCGTGGCCGGGCTATGCGGTCTTCCCTGTAATCAAAGCTGATGCTGCCGGTGCTGTTGAGAATGACCCGCCGCCAAGTTCTACGGTCGAAATTGAAGTCAAAGGGCAGGTCGCGTTCCACTGAACGATGGGGCCACCCCGCGTCGTAGCGAATGGGCTGTTCGCTTGGCTCCCGCCAATCGAGGACCATTCGACTGAAACGATACCCTCCATCGGCTTCAGGTTGCGGCTCGAACCGCAGGGTAATGTTCTCAAGATCACGCCAGTTGGGGGGGCGAAGACGCGCCCGTCATCATAGAGCACGGCGATATCGCCTTGCCGCTCAGCACGCAGTGGCCGAGCGGCGGGCTCGGATTGGGCGAGACGCTTTATCCGGTTTCTCGCCTGCTCCGCGCCGCTGGGCCACGTGATGACGGGCGGAAGATTCCGGTCCTCGATCAAACACTCCCGGTGGGATAACGAGCTTTGCGAAAAAGCGGTGTCAACTGCGGCGGAACAGAGCACGAAAAGAGTAAAGAGGCGCTGATTCATCCCAGTCCCTCGGTTCACTACTTGGACGACGTTTTTCTCTAATTGTACAAACCGGGTTCGGATACCGCTCTTACTCTCGACGCGCCATGATGAGCAGACCATGGAAAAGAGACTCCCTGCGAGGAGCCAAATACGGCCCTTGAGCCAATATGCCGGCACCCGTGATGGGTATCAAGCCATCACTTCGGCGAAGACCTGCTTGAAGCGCTCCATTTCTTCGCGGGTACCGATGGTGACGCGAACGTGTGTGGGAAGGTCGGGCCAGGAGCGTCCGATGTAGACGCCCTTGGCGGCCATGGCGGAGAAGACTTCGCGCCCCGGGCGTTTGACGTCGATCATGATTTTGTTGCTGACGCTGGGGATGAAGGCGATGTTCTTGGCCGTCAGCCAGGAGGAGAGATCCTCACGGATATCGGCGATGATCTTGCGGCGTTTGGGGACGAGGCCGGCGACTTTCAACGAGGCTTCAGCAGCGGCCATGCCGGTGGTTGGCAGGAAGCCGACGCCGAAACCGCGCATCTTTGCCAGCAGGTCGGGCCGGGCCAGGGCGGCCCCGGCGCGGATGCCGGCCATTCCGTAAATCTTGGAGAACGTGCGGAGGATGATGACGTCCTTGCCGGCGGCGACAAGGTCCGAGCCGCGCGGCTCGTTGCAGAGGTGGATGTAGGCTTCGTCGAGAAGGACGATGGAGCCCGCTGGCTTGTTGGCGAGGAGCCACTCGATGTCGGAGCGCGGGGTGACAGTGCCAGTGGGGTTGTTGGGATTGCAGATGTAGAAGAGGCCGGGCGTAGGGTGAGCCTTGACCATGGCGCGGACGTCATGGGACCATGACGCGGTGAGGGGGACGGCGATTGCGCCGGCGCCGGTGAACTCGGCTGCGCCGACCGGAGATTCGTAGCCGGGCGAGGCGGTGATGAGAGGGCGGCCTTTGCCGGTGAAGGCGAGAACAGCGCGGTGAAGCGGGTCAGACGAGCCGGCGAAGGGGGCTGCGTAGGAGGGCGTCAGCCCTTCCTGCTCGGCGAGCAGGGCGGCCATGCGAGGTCCGGACTCGAAGTAGTAGCGGCAGCCGTCGCGGCCCATGGAGAAGATGGCTTCGAGGGCCTCCGGGCAAGGTCCGAGGGGATTCTCGTTGGCGTTGATCCTGACAGCGCCGGCGGGAAGAGGCCCGATGTTGGAGTTCTGCGCGAGAGTGGCTTCGTTGTAAAAGGGCAGCGATGCGCCGGCGCCGAGGAGGGCGCTCCAGCGTGTGAACGAGCGGCGGGGAAGCTGGGTGCCGGACATGAAATGAGTGTACTCCCGAATAAACGGATCAGTGCTCAAGGAAAGCGCGGACCTGGCGCTCGATGCCGGGTCCGGCCTTGATCCATGCATGGTCGATCCAGTCCTGCTGCGTCCTGGTGAGGTGCCAGTTGAGCGGGACTTGCGCGGGCTCGACGCCGGGAAGAGGAGGGAAGCGGGCGTCAATCCAGGTGAAGTTGATCGCGGCGGCGTAAGCGTAGGCGGTGAGCTCGAGAGCGCGGGCGGTGGAGTTGTCCTGACCGGAGGTGCGAGTGGAGAGCATGGCGCCGAGGGGTGCGGCCATTTGCTGGAGCCATTCTGGGGATTGCCACCAGCCGGGTCCGGGAAGGGCATTGGAAGGCGGCTCGGGCGGGAAGCTCTTGATGCGGATGAGAAGAACTTTGGCCTTTGTTTTATCGAGTTCGGGGAGCGCGCCGGAGAGGAAAGCCAGAGCGGAGTTGACGCCGGAGTTGTCGAAGTAACCGCCGTCGACGAATTCGAGACGGCTCAGGGCGGGCGAAGCGGGCGATGCGGCGGGGCTCACGAGCGGAAATGCGGCCGAGAGGCGGACAGCCGAGGCGATGGCGGCATCGTGCTTGAAGCGGCCCTGGAAGGTCTTGACAGCGAGGGACTGGGGCAGGTCGATGTTGGAGAAGGGGGCGGGCTCGCCGGTGGAAACGATGGTGGTGTTGAAGAAAACGGCGGGCATGCGGCCGTCACGGGCGCGTTCGCGCCATTGAGCGAAGGTATCTTGCGGCGTCAGGAATTGCGCGAGTTGGCGTTCGAGGGCGATGCCGCGGTCGGGGATGTTGGTTTTGGGCCAGAGTCTCGACTCGAGAGCCGCGAAGAGGTGGTGGAGGCCGGGGTAGCGAAGACGGCGAAGGTCGCGGAAGACGAGAGACCAGCCCACGGGGTTGAGCAGGGAGGCGCGGGCGCGGAGGTTGGCGGGCTGCGGATTCGGATTGGCGCGGGTGAGATAGTGCATTGCGCCGACGCTGCCGCCGGAGACGGCGCTGACCGCTTTGAGGGAAGAATCGAAGCCATCGATCGCGGAGAGGCGCGTGAGGATCTCAGCGGTCCATGCGGCGGCCTGAATGCCGCCCTGGGCCATCATTGTATTGGCGTCGCCAAAACGCA
>CAYWST010000497.1:0-3694 GCA_964461075.1 uncultured Solibacteraceae bacterium
TTCTCCAGGCGGTCCTTGTCCTGCCCGGGCAGATTCCACCGAATAGGAATCATCGGGCCCGAGACGGCAGCCGGAGTTGGGAGAGCTTTGACCTGCGCGGAGAGTTCGCGAAGGTTCTTGGCGATCTCAGCGGCTAGGCCTGAGCGCCGGAGCTGTTCGAACGAGGTCCGGATCTCCGCATCGAGGGGAAGTCTGTAGAGAGTGCGGTCGCCGTTGGGGGTCGAGCCGAGAAGCAGTTGGCCCTTCTGAATGGCGAGGTCGGCAAAGCCCAGCGCGCTCTCCGCGGAGGTTCGCAATTCGCCCTTCGCAGAGAAGATGCGGAGGTTGCCGCCGGTGATGACCACGATTTCGGCCCCCGGCGATGTGGGATCCGCCTCGGCGATGCGCACCATCGCGGAACTGTAAAACTCATACCACCGGTCTGACGCGTGGGCCACGCTCCAGTTGTTCGAAGGCGGCAGTTTCGGCGAGATCCAGCGCGTTTCGCCTCGTGCGTCCAGAAGCATGACCGGGTGCTTGTTCCAGAAGGCGTCCCCGAGGGCGATCTCCGGGATGCCGTCTCCGTCGACATCTCCGGCATCGATCGAGACGGCGAAGAAGCGGGCGCGCGGATTCTCCCAGTTGCGGAACTGCTCTGGAACCGTCAGCGGTTTGCGCCATAGACGCGTCATCGATTTGCCGTCGAAGCGAAGAGCCTCCAGGTCGTTGCGGGAGTCGAGAACGAGAAGCTCGCTCGATCCATCGGCGTTGAGGTCCGCTGCAATCAGCCGATGCACTAGGAATTGCACCGGGTACTCTGCGAGCTTTTCACCCTTGAGCGAAAGCACAAACACCTTGCGGCTGATGCCTCCCGTCGCGATGAAGGCGGGCCGCCCGGCGCGACGAATGAAGGCCGCTCCATAGAGGGGGAGTGTATCGCCAAATCGCCACGCCATCCGGCCGGAATGATGGAAAGCGTAGAGCGAACCCGCGGCGGTGGCGGCGAGGAAGGAAGGTCCGGTGGCGTGATCCGCGGCGGCAATCGCGAAGGGGAACCCGTCGAGCGGGCGCTGCCACACGAGCCTTCCCTGCCGGGTATCAAAGAGACCAAAGAGGCCTTCGTAGGCTCCGAATGCGACTCTCGAGGGCCCCGCGGGCTCAATCCGCCAGGCGCTTCCAGGCAGTTGATAGTCCGCAGCTGAGCAGACCGCCGCGAGCAGCGGAAGGAGCCAGCGAAGACTCATGTGCGATCCTCGCTCAGAATGGCGGCCATCTGCTTTCGCACGTTGGCGAGGCCGGGCTCCTCGATCAAGTTGCGCCATTCGAGAGGGTCCGTTGAGTAATCGAACAGCTCCAGCGGTTTCCGGTCCACATTTTCCGAGTACCGGTAGCGAGCCGTTCGGACAGTGAGCCCGGGGCGAGAATAGTCTTTCCGGCCAGTCGCTCCGATTGCGCGCTCCTGCCAGTTTGCTCGAGGATTGTCGAGCAGCGGTTTGAGGCTGCGGCCCTGCAGCTTGCTGGCGGGTGTTGGGAGATTACACAGGCCGACGAGTGTGGGGTATATGTCGAGCAGTTCCACCACGCGCTCGCAGGCCGCGCCTTTCTGTTTCATTCCCGGCGCGGAGATGATGAGCGGTACGGCGAAGGACCGCTCCCCCAGCGTTCCCTTTCCGTAGTGATTGTCGCGTTCGCCGAGCGCGTAGCCGTTGTCGCCGAACAGAACCACGATCGTGTTGTCGCGGATGCGGAGCCGGTCCAGAGTGCCCAGGAGTTCGCCGACGCGGGCGTCCATGTAGGTGGTGGCGGCATAGTAGAGCGAGTGGATGCGGCGGCGGTCCTTGTCGGAAAGCCACGTCGCCGGGTCGTAGTTGGGCGGATGGCCGGAGATCTCGATTCTCTCCGGCGGATACATATCGACGTACTTCTTTGGAACGATGCGGGGCAGGTGTGGCCGTCTCAGCCCGCACGCCATGAAGAACGGCATGTTCTCCCGGGCGTATTGCTCCATGATTTGCGAGGCGCGGCGCGTATTCAGGCTGTCGATCAGTTCCCGTTCATCGGCGTCGACAATGGCGTAGTCGCTCCGCTCGCCCCTTCCGCCGCGGAAGTCGCCCTCCTCGAGAATGCGCGGGCGAAGGCCTTGCGCTTCGATCTCGCGAGGCGTGAAAACGACCTTGTTTCTGCCCTGCTCGTCCTTGATGGGCTCCTCGCTGATGTCCCAACAGGAGGGCTCGTCGCCGCCGATGTGAAAGACCTTGTCCAGACGGGCGGTCCTGTATCCGTTGTTCCTGAAATGCTCCGGGAGGTAGACGACGTTTCTGAGTTGCCGGTCGCGAGGCTTGGGAGTGAAGGTCATGACTCCTGTCCGCTCCGGATACCAGCCGCTGAGGAAGGAGATGCGCGACGGCAGGCAGGAAGCGTAGTTCGAGAAGGCGGTTGTGAAGCGGACGCCCGATTGGGCCAGCCGGTCTATGTTCGGTGATTTGACCTGCGGATTCCCGAAGCAGTGAAGGCTGCGGTTCAGGTCGTCGACGGGAATGAAAAGGACGTTGGGCCGCTTGGGCTGGGCAAGACCGGCGGCCCTGGCCAGGAATGAGCGTCGCGAAATCGCCATCTAGTGGACGGCCTCCAGGGCCGGGCGTTGACTGACAAGGAACTCGCGAAGAAGTTCCGATTGTAAGTCTACTCCGTGTCCCGGGCGGTCCGGCGCAACCGCCTCACCGGCTTCGAACTGCAGCGGCTCCGGTTGAAAACGATCCAGCCCGAACCCATGGACTTCCAGGTAGGACGCGTTCGGGACAGCGGCGAGGAGGTGCACGTGCAGGTCGTGAACGCCGTGCGAGGTGACCGGCAAGTGGCGGGCTTCGGCGATGCTGGCGACTTTCAGCCACGGAGTGATGCCGCCAAGATTGGAGAGGTCCGGCTGAGGAAAGGCGATACGCCCGTAGCGGACCATGCGTTCGAACTCAAAGACTGTGTGGATGTTCTCGCCCGTTGAGAGCGGCAGTCCGCCTTCCGACGCGATGCGGGCGAAGCCTTCGACGTCGTCCGGGACGGTGGGCTCCTCAAGCCAGAGGAGGTCGAAGGGCTGCAGCGCCTTGGCGGCGCGGATGGCCTGATCGGTCCGCCAGCGGCAGTTGGCGTCGGCCATGAGGGTGAACGAGGGTCCGACGATGGACCTGACCAGGCGCGCTCTCTCCACGTCTTCGGAAAGGATGTCCCGCCCCACCTTGACCTTGATGGCCCGGAATCCGGCTTCGACAAATCCTTCGGTTTGCCGCCGTAGTTGATCGAGGGTGAAGAAGAGATCGATGCCGCCGGCGTAGGCGCGAACGCGGTTGGAGGCGCCACCGAGAAGCCTCCACAACGGCTCTTCGGCCGCTTTACCCTTGAGATCCCAGAGCGCGACGTCGAGCGCGGCCATCGCGAACGAAGAAACGCCGCCCCGGCCCACCCAGTTGATCGCCCACCACATGCGGTTCCATGCCTCCTCTGTCCGGCGAGGGTCGCTGCCAATGAGCAGTGGAGCGAGATCGTCGACAATCATCGCCAGGATCGAGGAGCCGCCGCGGCCGACCGTGTAGGTGTAGCCGAGCCCCTCCAATCCGTTTGAAGACCTGACCCGGGCGGTAATCAGTTCAAAGTCCGGCATGTCGCCGTGAATGGAATCAGAAAGCACCAGAGGCAGCGGGATCCGGTACAGTTGGGCGTCGAT
>CAYWST010000498.1:0-3330 GCA_964461075.1 uncultured Solibacteraceae bacterium
TAGAGCGCCTGCTCGATCCGGACTGTCATGTCGTTCATCCAGCCCATGCGCTCGTCGCGCTGCGGGCAGTCCGTCGGAATGCTGTGCAGGTTGCTCGCTTCGGTCCACCAGACCATCTTCTGAATCCGGTTGATCAGCGGATTGCTCGACTCGAAGCCCCCGTTGGGCTCCACCGCCGACCGGACAACTCTCGCTGTCAGCGACTCCAGAGTGGGGCGCCCCGGATATCCTTCGACCTGCACATAACGGAAGCCGTGATAGGTGAAGCGCGGTTCCCACTCTTCCTCCTTGCCGCCTCGCAGAGTGTACGCGTCGGTGGCCGCAGCGACCCGCAGGTTTTCCTGGTTCACGGTCCCGTCCGCGGACAGGTTTTCGGCGAACTTGAGCGTCACCCGGGTCCCGCCAGGTCCGCTGACCCGCAGTTTGGCCCAACCCGCGAGATTCTGGCCGGTATCGAAAACGAAGACACCCGGCCGGGGCTCTTTCAAGGTAAGGGGCCGCAGTGATTCGACCACCTTGATCGGCTCCAGCGTCTGTGAGACCAGTCTGCCGCCCGGCGGCTCAATCGGGTGCGCGCCAAGCCAGCGAGCGGTCCGCTCCGTGGGATTGGGGCGCGGCTCATCGGGGCTATCCCAACCCGGCTGTTCGAGTCTGGCGTCATAGATTTCGCCGTCGTACACGCTATTGCTGATGATCGGCCCCCGCCTGACGGACCAGCGTTCCCTAGGATCGGCGATCATGCCTCGAGTCTCGATGACCGTTGTTGAGCCATCGGCATGCTGCACCTCCATCTGGAGGAGCAGCTTTGGCATGCCGTACCAGCCGTTGCCGACGATGACGCCGATGGTGTTGCGGCCCGGGCGCAATTGCCCGCCGGTGTCGTAAGTCGAATAGAGGACTCGCTTGCTGTAGTCTGTCGTTCCGGGATCCAGAACGTGGTCCCCCACTTTGGTTCCATTCAGCCGAAGTTCGTAATAACCGAGTCCGGCAACGTAGACGCGCGCCTGTATGACGGGCTTTGTGAGTTCGAAGTCTCTCCGGAAGTAGAGCGCTTGACCCGCCCATCCAGGGGAAAACCCGATCCATTTCGCCTTCCAGTCTCCAGGCGCAAGCAGCCCCATCTCCCAATAGGCCGGCTCGGTGAACGGGCTTTCCCTGCCGTCGGCGTCCCAGATGCGGACGCGCCAGTAACATCGCTGCCGTGAGACGAGACTCTTGCCGCCGTAGCGCACCTGGATCGACTGGCTGGAAGCGACCTTGCCGGTATCCCACAGGTCGGCCTGCCCCGCTTTGAGCTGATCGGGCGAGGTGGCGACCTGAACCTGATACGCAGTTTGTATCTCACCGCGGCGGCTGGATTCGATCACCCAGCTCAGCCTTGGTCTCGGCGTGTCGATGCCAATGGGATTCCGTGCATACTCGCAGACCGTCTCCCTGACGACGGCCGAGCTGCAAAGCGTGGAGAAAGCCAGGAGGCTCGAACAAAGGGTGCGGAAGATCATCAGGACTCCTCGCATGGGGTGTCGCGGTACAGGGTCTGAAGGCGGGCGAGTTCAACTTTCAGTTCGCGGACGACTTCCCGATAAGCAACCTCAGAATAGACATTCCGCATCTCGCCGGGATCCTTCTTCAAATCGAACAGTTCCCACTCCGGAGGAGTGGGCTTGTCGATGGAATGTTTTGTTCCCAGGGCGCGCCCGTAATAATAGATGAGCTTGTACCTCTTGGTCCGGACGCCATAGTGGGCTGGGACGCCATGATGAGCCAAGTGCATCCAGTAACGGTAATACATGCTGCTCCGCCAGTCCTTGGGCCGCCGGCCCCGCAGAATCGGCCGAAAACTGCGCCCCTGCATCCCGGCTGGCGCCGCCACCCCGGCATAGTCCAGGAACATCGGCGCGAAATCGAGGTTCAACACGATGTCATCATTCCTCGATCCGGGCCGGATCTCCTTGGGATACCGGATCAGGAAGGGCATGCGGAGCGATTCCTCGTACATGAAGCGTTTGTCGAACCAGCCGTGCTCGCCAAGGAACATCCCCTGATCGGAGGTGTAGATCAACAGCGTGCTGCGGGAGAGCCCAGTCCGGTCCAGAAAATCGTGGATTTCGCCGACACCATCATCCACGGATTGCACGCAACGCAGGTAATCCTGCATGTAGCGCTGATAGGCCCAGCGGCGGAACTCATCCGTGGAGAGGCCCGGAGGAGGTTCCCGCTTCAAATCCTCTTTATTCATGTGGTCGCCGATCCGCATCGCGGCGTTTGACGCAGCCCGCGAACGATTCTCGTAACGGTCCAGCAGCGTCGGCGGTTCAGGGATGGGATCCTCGAACAGTCTCGAATACTTCGGAGAGGGCTCCCAGGCGCGGTGCGGCGCCTTGTGATGGCACATGAGGAAGAAGGGCCGCTGCGGATCACGGCGTTTCAGCCATTCCAGCGACAGGGTCGTGATGATGTCGGTCACGTAGCCCCGATACTTCCGTGGCTCTCCCATCTCGTCAAAAGCGGGATCGAAGTAGGTTCCCTGGCCATTCTCGGCGGTGAGCACATTCCAGTAGTCGAACCCGGCAGGCTCGGCGTGAAGATGCCACTTGCCGACGACGGCCGTTTGGTAGCCTGCGGCCCGAAGCACTTTTGCGACGTTTTGGCGAGAGGTATCGAGAGCCTCGGGCAGAGTTCTGAGGCCGTTGATGTGGCTATACTGTCCTGTCAGTATCGTGGCGCGGCTCGGAGAACAAATCGAGTTCGTACAGAAGCAGTTGTCGAGCCTCATCCCTTCATGGGCGATCCGGTCGATGTTCGGAGTGTTGTTGATCCGGCGGCCGTAGGCGCTGATCGCCGCGGCCGCATGATCGTCCGACATGATGAAGAGGATGTTCGGCGGCGCGGCTTGCGATCGGGCCGTTGACCCGGAGGAAGGCAAGCCTGCGAGAAGAGGCAGAAAAGTCCTGCGGCTGACGGCGTTCATCGGAGGTTGCAATGGAAAGACTGTATCGCAAAGGAGCCGGAATGAAAGCGTCTCCCGGCGCGGAAAAGCTCATCTCTCTGTGCGAAACGAGTCGACGATGGCTCCGAGCCGGCCCTTTGACAGCCGAATGTTGATGTGGTCTCCTGCCGCGACCGTTCCCGCATCGCGAACGATGAGGCGATCGTCTGTCTCCACCACTGCATAGCCCCGCTCGAGCACGGCCAGCGGACTCAGCGCCTCCAGCCGCGCATGCAACGCGTTCAGACGTCCTTTGGACGCTTCCAGGCGGATTCTGACATCGCGGCCGCGCAGAGCCGCGTCGGCGGCGTGCCACTGCCGCAGCCGGATCTGGATGGCGG
>CAYWST010000498.1:3340-3690 GCA_964461075.1 uncultured Solibacteraceae bacterium
GACGCGCTGAAGCGCGCGGCCGATCCGCCGGGAGAGCAGCGCCGCCGGGCGCGCGATTGCGGTTTCGGTCAGGCGCCGGGCTGCCGCCGCCATCACGTACCGGATCGCCCGGGCGGCGCGGTGAGCGGCCGTGTCGACGGCCGCGAGCAGGTCCGCCCTGTCCCGGACGATCAGCTCGGCGGCGGCGGAGGGCGTCGGGGCGCGTAAATCGGCGACGAAGTCGGCGATCGTAAAATCGGTCTCATGGCCGATGGCGGAGACCACCGGAATCGAGCAGGCAGCGATGGCCCGGGCTACCGCCTCCTCATTGAAAGTCCACAAGTCCTCAAGCGAGCCGCCGCCGCGTGCGA
>CAYWST010000499.1:0-3687 GCA_964461075.1 uncultured Solibacteraceae bacterium
GAGGAGGGAGGCGCCTTCGAGGGTCAGCGGGACGATGGGGTTCATTGCTTCCATTGTCCTCTTGTCAGGCTCCCGGGTGCTTATAGGGCGCGCGATACGGCCGCTTGAGGAGTTTGGCGGCTTCCTTGTCGCCAGGGATGGTTTCGGCGGCGGGATCCCAGTTGATGGTTCTGCCGGCGCGATAGGCGATCATTCCAAGCTGGACGGTGGCGGTTGAGAGGAATGCGTCTTCGGGCGTACAACTGGGTTGCTTTCCGGACCGGACGGCGGCGAGGAACTCCTGCATGTGGCGGAGGCCGAGGTCGGGGGCGGGTTTGACGTCGTGGATCTGCGGCTTCGCGTCGCGGCCTTTGGGCATGACAACCCAGCGTGCGTCGGTGCAAAAGACCGTTTCGTTCTCGCAGAAGAAGAAGACGCCGTTGGAGTATTCGGGGAACATCTCGGCTGCGCCCCAAAGGCGGTGGCGCCAGACGACGGGGCATTTGGCGAACTCGAAGTGCGCGGTGAGCGTGTCCGGAGTCGTGATGCGCCCCTTGTATTGATAGATGCCGCCGGCGGCGGTGACCTTGGACGGCATGGACTCATCGAGGACTTTGCGGGTCGCGTCGATGAGGTGGATACCCCAATCGACGAGGTGGCCGTTGCCGGTGGTCTGCTCGAGCCGCCATGAGCGGTGGCCGACGGCGAGGGAATAGGGGATTTTCGGCGCGGGGCCGCACATCAGGTCCCAATCCATGGTGGAGGGGGGATCGATGGGCTTGGGATCAGGCGGGTTGGCGTTGTAGTGGATGTTGACATCGACCTGAACGACGCGTCCGGGCTTGCCGGAAGCGATGTACTCCTTGGCGGCCCGGAAGGCCTCGCTCTGACGCCGCTGAAAGCCGATCTGGACGACATTTCCAGCTTTTTTCCAGGCGTTCACCATGGCGCGGCCTTCGCGGATGTCGTACGCGAGCGGCTTTTCGCAGTAGACGGCGAGCTTGCGTTCGCACGCGGCGATGAAGGGCAATGCGTGCCAATGCGGGGGCGTGGCGATGATGACGCCGTCGAGACCATCCATGGCGAGCAGGTCCTTGTAGTGCTTGAAGGTCTTGGGCCTGGCGCCCTGTTCCTTCTCGCAGAGGGCGGAGGTATCCTCGAGCATCTTGGTGTCGGCGTCGCACAGCGCGGCGATTTCGACGCCACCGGCCTTCCAGGCGGCGCGGGCGTCGACGCCCCCGTACCAGCCGCAGCCGATGATGCCGAGGCGAATCTTCTTTTCCTGTGCGGAGAGGCGAGCGGAGAGGGCGCCGGCGAGGAAATGGCGCCGATCGAGTTGTGGCATGGGGAAAACCTCGATTGCTACCATACCACCGTGCCGCAGACATCCGGTCGTGAGATTGGCGACTATCTGCTGAGCCTGCCCGAGCGGGTATTGCGGTCTGCTTCAACGCTGGCGGGGGGACTGGTAAAACAACTCGGCGACGCGGCGCTTCCGTCGGCGGTCAGGCGGACGCGGCTTTACCGAGGCATGGTGGAGGCGGTGCTGCGGTTTCTCGTGGAGCAGGTGGGGCAACTGGAAGGAGTCTTCCCCAGCGAGTCGAAACTGGCCGAGGATTTTCTCCTGCGCCGGACGGCGGGCAACGGGCTGGAGATGATCGGGCTGCTGACGTTTCGGGCGTCTCCAGTATGGATTCTCGCGGCGCTGGCGGATCTGAGCGGGGCGGGCAGGACTCTGATCAACGAGATCGTGGAGAGCTTGCGAGAGCAGGGGCTCATTTCGAAGGACAGCGCGCCGCAGACGATGAACCAGATTCTGGACGCGCTGGAAGACACGGCGGGCCGGGCGGCGGAGGCGATCAACACGCCGCCGCTGAACACGGCGGAGTTGCGGGCCGAGTGGGAAAAGATCCAGAAGAGCCTGGGAGGACTTGCGCCGGAGCGGCTGCCAGGGATCTCCCGCCTGGAACGGAACTGGCGCGAACTGGAGGAAACGGCCGCGCGAGAACGTCGAAGCGTGTTCGAGGTAGGCGGACTTGTGGCGCTGAGCGCGTTGACGAGGCTGCCGGATGGATTTATCTGGGCGGGGCGTTCGGCGGGCGTGGCGGCAAGACGGACGGGCGAGGTCTTCGTCGAGAACATCCTGGAGCACTACTCGGACACGCTGGAGGCCATCCGGCAGGAGGGCCTGTCCCGCTGGTGGCTGGTGCAATTCAGGCCATTCCTGGCGGCGGCGGCGGGACATTTCAGCCCCGAGAAGGGGTCGTGGACGCAGAAGATGCTGGGTCAGACACGGCGGCGGTAGCGGAGCCAAGCCGCCAGGAGTCCGGCGGCGACGAGAGCGGCGGTAGCTGGCTCGGGAACTGGCGCCGTGGGGTCATCAGAGGAGGGGTCATCCCCTTCCTGCGGGTCAGTCAGATCCGAAGGGATGTCGATGCCGGGGATGACGGGCCCATCGCGCTCGAAGGAAGGCTCGCCGGGGCCGGCTGGATCGGCAGGCGGATCAATGGGATTCGATCCAGGATTTTCTGGTTCGGGACCCGGAGTCGGAACGGAGGTGTTCCGCCCGGGCCTTAAGCTTGGCAGGCGGTAGGGAGCAGTTTCTTCCGGGTCGGCGGCAGAGCTACCGGGCGGAAAGGAGCCCCCGGGTGGAGCTGAGCCGCCGGGGTTCTGAGTGCTGGGGGGAGAGAGATTGGGCGTTGGTGGCTCTGGCGTTCCGACCGGCGCTCCCGGCGCCGGACTGGGCCCGGCCGGAGCGGCCGGGGGATTCGGCTTGGCGATGATGCCCGGTGCGGCCCACACGCCCGGAAAGATAGAGTAAGGACCCGATGAGGCCGCTTGGCTCGTCAAGTCCGCTGAAGCCGGATTCAGAGAGGACTCGATGGAGGACGGAACGGGGTCCAGCAACTGGGTTGCGGGCAAGATCCCGGCGAATGGCCCGAATGGAGATTGATCGGACGGCTCCTCTTCGATGAGCGGCTCATCGAGAAGGCGTTGGGAAACTGCCTGGTGGGCGGGCTCGACATCTCCTTGAGGCAGGACCGCGAGACGGTTCCCGCAGCGGGCTCGGATGAACCGGGCTCCGTCAGTGAGAAGCCGTTCCCCGGCTGGGATTCTGACTTTGTCACGCGTCCAATACACGCTGCTTCCCTTCCTGTAGGAGACGTGCAGAAAAAGGTCGCTCGGGTTGTCGACCATGGAGGCGCGGCGCAGGTCGAAGCCCTTGTAGTGGCTGTGGACGATCGAGTCGTGAGCGGCCGCCTGGAGGGCTTCGGTTGGGCTGGCGACGCCGCCCGGAACGATCGAGTAGCGGTAGACGATGCGGCGGGGCGGGCGCGGGAGAGGCGATGGCAAAAGAGCGTGTTCGGCGTCGACGCCGATTGTGGTGACAGGAAGCGGTTCGCGCCGCAGGTTCCACGAAGCCAGACCCGCGGCGAAAACCGCCGCCGTGAAGAGTCCGATCGCGGGCGCAAAGAACGAAGACCGCGCCACCTGGGGCACGCTGATGCGAACGACAACGCGAAGTGAAGGGACCGGTTTCACTACGATTCCAGGTTCGCGCCGGGTGGCCGGAATAACCATAGCTCTTGGGTTGGAGTGATGGTCACATTAGAACCTTAGAACTACAGTGGACCGCTGGTTCTAAGGAAGTACTAAGGTCTTGGCCTCCAGCGGGACTCAGGCGCGGGGATGGGACGTGTCGTAGAC
>CAYWST010000500.1:0-3654 GCA_964461075.1 uncultured Solibacteraceae bacterium
CGGCGTGACCACCGGCCGGTTCGACGTCCGGGCCGGGACTGTCAATCTGGTCAAGGTTGAAACGCCAGCCTGCATCCAATAGCGCTCGCGCGCCTCCGCCGAGGTGGTAGCATGAAAGTCCGCACCCCCCAAGGAGATCGGAGCCGATGAGTGTTCAAATTGATGTGCGTGATGTCAACGGCGTCTCTGTCATGGCCTGCGCCGGACAGATCACTCTTGGCGGGCCCGCAACTCAGTTTCGAAACACCATTCGCGAGTTGATCCAGAGCGGGACCAAGAAGATCGTCATCGATCTCGGCGGCGTCAGCTACCTGGACTCCACCGGCATCGGCGAGCTCGTCGGCGCGTACACCAACGCCTATAACGCCGAAGCCGTCGTCAAGCTCTCCAGCCTGCCCGACAAGATCTACGACCTGCTTCAGATCACCCGCCTCGTCACCGTCTTCGAAATCCATAAGGACGAAGCAGCGGCCATTCAAAGCTTCTCGGATTAGCCTCGTCCGCGCCAGTTCCAGATCGAGACAGGCAGTCGTCGGGAGTGCAGACCCAAAAAAGGCGGCCACCGGAGGAGGAAGTGGCCGCCCTAGTGACAGAGAGAAGGTCATGCTGATCGGTCTTGCCGACGGGCGATTCGCCCCAAACGCAGCCGCCACACTCTCTGCTGATATAGACGCTATCACACTCTTCCTGGTTTCTAAACCGCTACAGCCGCAACTCCGCAAGCGCTGCGCGGCCTATCCGCGCAAGGCTTGCATCCCTCCTTCGTAAGTGATTGATTTTATATGTAGGGCTGTTGGTTGCCCTCGTGCTCACATCCTGCCGGAGGTCATCATGAAAAAACTATTCGGCTTGGTTACGCTCGCAGTTCTGCCGGTCTCAGCCCAGCAGCCTGCCACTGGTCCCCTTTCGCACTACCCTGTCATTGAAGTCAAAGGAACTGTCAAGCAAGTTCATACTGAGAGGGGCGCCGGAATGCCGTGGCTTGAAGTGGAAACCGCCAAAGGCCCGGTCAAACTGATGCTCGGCTCGATGCGCTACCTGATGCAGAACGACTTTGCTCCTAAAGCGGGCGATGCGATCACCGCCAAGGCTTTTCAGCAGCCTGACCAGGCGATGGCCATGTCCGTCGAATTGCCTGGTTCCGGGAAGTCTTTGAAACTGCGTGATGAGAGGGGCATGCCTGCCTGGCGCGGCGGCATGTCAAAGGGTGGAATGAAGGGAGGCCCGCATCGCGGCGGTCAGCCCGCCAATGAGACGCCAAAGGCATGACACGCCTTCTTGCTTTCCTCCTGCTGACGATGACCGCGTTCGCGCAGACCAATCCGCGCGAACGCGCCTTGCAGGAGAAGATCGTCGCGGCCTGCTGCTGGAACGAGCCCATTTCCGTGCACCGCAGCGAGACCGCAGCTCAAATGCGCGCTGAACTGAAGACCCTCATTGACCAGGGTTTAGACGATTCTCAAATCCTCGAGCGCTTCAAATCCAAGTACTCAAAGCGTGTTCTCATCGAGCCCGAGGGCGGCGCCTCAGTCCTGATCTACACCGTGCCTGCCGTCGCCCTTGTGCTCGGTGGGATCGCCTTGGCGTTCCTCATCCGCCGCTGGGTCGCCGCCCGGCAACTTTCTCATCATCATTAGCCACCCGTCACCGGCCGCGCAAAGTCTGCATCCCATGCGTGGGTGCTGAGAATTCTCCCGATGTCGAAGCTCCGTCTCGCTTCCGCTTTTGTACTTTTGCTGCTGCCTGTCGCGCTTCTGCTCAATGCCGCGTTGCTCTGGCGGCAACTCAACGAAGCTCGCGCGGTCTCGCTCCGCGACACTGCCGCCCGCGTCGCCGCTCAATTGGAAGTGATCCCTCCCGATCAGCTCGAGGACGCGGCCGATCTGCTCGCCGACGACACCCCCTCTCTGCTCAATCTGCAGATCCACTCATCTCCCGCCGATGCGCCATGGCTCGAAGGGCTCTTCACAGGCCGGGAACTCTATCGCCTCGATACATCCTCATCCGGCGTCTTCCGCGCTTTCGTCCCTTTCCACAACGGCGCCGCAACGCGTGTCGCCGAAATCGATCTCGATCCCTCCTCCACCGAGCACCTCGCCGCCGGAGCCATCCGCGGCGCCGCCATTTCCGCCCTCTCCGCCACAGCGCTCGTCGGGCTGACCGGGTTCTATCTCTGGTCTCAGCGGAGGGAGGCGCGACGCCGCGAGGAGGCCGCCCGCCTCCAACGGCTCGCCGAAATCGGCCGTATGGGAGCCGTTCTCGCCCACGAAATCCGAAACCCACTCGGCGCGGTCAAGGGCTTTATCCAACTCGCTCGCGAACAGTCCGCCGCCGCTCCCCGATTCCACCTCGATTCCGCCCTCGATCAGCTTGCCCGTCTCGAGCACCTCGTCAGCGATCTGCTTCGATTCGCCCGGGTTCCGCAGCCCTGTCTCCGCCCCGTAGCCTGGAGCGAACTTGTCGCCCGCCTGCGTCCCCACGCCCCCTCAGCCTCCTTCGCGCCCGGCGAGACCTCCTGGGAGACCGATCCGGAGATGCTTGAACAAATCCTCCTAAATCTGATTCGCAACGCCGAAGAGGCCGTCGCCGATACTCCCGAGCCGGAGATTCTCGTCCACGCCAACTCCGGACAGATCGAAGTTTGCGACAATGGGCCCGGTCTCGCTCCCGAGATACGCAGCCGGCTCTTCGAGCCGTTCGCCACGACCCGCGCCCGCGGCACCGGCCTTGGCCTGGCCGTTTCGAAAAACCTGGCTGAAGCGCTCGGCGCCCGCCTCTCGCTGGAAGATCGCCGCCCATCCGGGACCTGCGCCCGGCTGACCTGGAGGACACCATGATGGCCGCCCCCCCTGTGCGAGTTCTTATCGTTGACGACGACCCCGGCTTCCGGCAACTGCTCGCCGCCATCCTTTCGGGCGAGGGATATGAAGTCGAAGCCGCCGCGAAGGTCGCCGAGGCGCGCAAGGCGATCCTGGCCTCCGCGTTCAGCCTCGTTGTCTCTGATCTCAAACTTCCCGACGGCGACGGCCTCGACGTTCAGAAGTGGCTCAACGAGCACCGCCCGGAAACGCCGTTCGTTCTCATCACCGGCTTCGGCTCCGTGCCCACCGCCGTGGAGGCCATGAAGCGTGGCGCGCTCGACTACCTCGAAAAGCCTCTGCGCAGCCCGGACGAACTCCGCCGCCTCGCCCGCCGGGCCCTCACGCTCAGCGGCGCCGAGCCCGATCCAGTCGTGCCCGCCGCTCCTTCCACGACTCCGGGCGTCTGCCCCCGCGCCGTCGCCCGCGACCCGCGCATGCTCCACATCTTCAACCTGCTCGAAAAGGTCGCGCCAACGCCCGCGACTGTTCTCCTGCTTGGCGAGAGCGGCGTTGGGAAGGAGGTGATCGCCCGATGCATCCACGCGCACAGCAAACGCGCGGGCGGGGCCTTCCTCGCCGTCAATTGCGCCGCGCTCGCGCCCACGCTCGTCGAGAGCGAGTTGTTCGGCCACGAACGCGGCGCCTTCACCGGCGCCGAGGCCCGCCGGGAAGGCGTCTTCGAGCGCGCTCGTGGCGGGACCCTCTTCCTCGACGAAATCGGCGATCTCGACCCCGGCCTTCAGGCCAAGCTCCTCCGTGTTCTCCAGGAGAAGCGCTTCGAGCGGCTCGGTGG
>CAYWST010000501.1:0-3642 GCA_964461075.1 uncultured Solibacteraceae bacterium
CGCCCATTCCCCCGCTGAAGCGCTTGTCGAACGTGCGAGCCTGCTCAAACTCACTGTGCCCGAAATGACCGTCCTTGTCGGCGGCATGCGCGCCCTCAACGCCAACTCAGGCGGGGCCAAACATGGCGTCTTCACCAGCCGCCCCGGCGCACTCACCACCGACTTCTTCGTCAACCTGCTCGACATGTCCACCAAGTGGAGCAAATCCGCATCCGCTGAAGGCGTCTACGAAGGCCGTGACCGCGCCTCCGGGACCCTCAAGTGGACCGCCACCCCCGTCGACCTCGTCTTCGGCTCCAACTCCGAACTCCGCACCGTCGCCGAGGTCTACGCTTCCGCCGACGGCACAGAGAAATTCGTCCAGGATTTCGTCAAAACGTGGGCCAAAGTCATGAACCTCGACCGCTTCGACCTCCGCTGACCACCTGAGGGGCGGCGCCCCGCGCGCCGCCCCTCTCACTCCCGAGCCATCATCCCCGCCTGCGTGAGTGGAGTCAGGCCCCTCTACGAGTGCTGCGCGTTCCAAGTGGAGGTCGCCCAATCCTCTCTCCCGCGCCGCTCCACTGTCTTCTGCAGGCGACCCGAGGTTACTTCAGCCCCAGAAACTGGCTTCCCATTCCTCCCACCAACGCAAGCAAAAATCCTGCAGCCACTCCCTTGAACTCGGCGATTGACGCAACTGTTCCCTGTGACCATCAGATGAATCGGGTGTTCGGGCATGAATCAAATACCTGTCAGCACCGTTGGCATGCACCGGCCCGAACCGACACGAAAAGGGTACATCCAAAAATCTGCGTCACAGGTGCGTCCGACACCTTCCGTGATGAAGGTCTTCAACACGACCTTTCCCGTCGAGTCAATCAACTCCGCGAGGGCGATTCCGCCGACAGAGCCAGTCACATCCAACTTGTTGACGCTGCTGCGTCGTTCTTGCCGTTTGGCCGCGCCCCACTTTACAAGCGAAACCGGCTTCACCGTGTCCGGCGTCTTCCATGCCGCCGCGCTGAGCCATGGCCTTGAACTGAAAGCATACGGACTCTCGTTCGAACGGCCCTATTTCGCGGCGCGCAGCAACAGCGCCCAATCCTCGCCTTCGCCAGGCGGATCGAAGCTGTGCGTTCCGCGGTTCGGCAGGCGCCCGGGGACAGGAATCCGCGCGCCCGAACGAGGGTCGATCCACACTGCCTCGACTGGACCCGGGAATTGCGCCAGATCGAGCGCCAGTTTTCTCGACGGCGTGTACGCAACCCCGAATGAGCGGTCTGCGGACCAGGCGAAGACCGCGCGCTCCAGGTTGGATAGGGCGGGCTCAGCCACCACATGGTGGGCTGGCTCGAGCCGCCACCATTCGATGGACGCGAAAAAGTCCCGGAGCACGGTCATTTGCGCCGCGCTGTTCCAGGCAACCGCCTTTCGCCAGTAGTCGTGAGCGGACTCCGTCTGGCACCACCGCCAGACGCCGCCGTTGGTCCCCGGCACGTTGCCCATGCCTTCCCCGGCGCCGTAGGTGTAGCCGAGCGCGCCGGACAGCCATGAGATCCACCCCAACTTCCGCGCATCCTTCTCCCGCCAGCCCCCGCCTTCGTCGTTGCCGCGCCCGTCGTACATGGCCTCGATGTTGAGGACCGGCCGGACCGGCGCCGACGCCCACAGATTGAGGGGCCACTCGCGCGCCGCCCCGTAGGTCAATTCGAGACGGCCCCAATGGTGCCCGCTTTGCAGGCCGGTGAAGCTCAAGTAGGACTTTGGAACGTAGATCTCGTTCTGTCCCTTGCGCGTGCCGGGGTGCTGCGTAATCAAATGCAGAGTCGTGACGGCGTGCAGATTCTCAGCCACCGTGTCGTAGATTGGCCGGTACATGTCGTCGAAGTTCGGCGAGAAGACGACGTGATCGCCGAAGTAGCGCGCGGCCACGTATCGGGCGAACTCTGGCCGCGCTACGTAGGGGAGCTCGGCTGGAGTGTTCGGCCTTCCGAGGCCGACCATGAGGACGAGCAGCCCGTGCTCGTTGGTCTCTTTCACTTTGCCGTCGAGGTTGTCCCAGTATGCGGGTTCGGGGCGCCCCGACGCGTCAAACGCCCGCTGCCCGCCCTCGCTGATCAGACCTCGCACGGCAGAGATATGAATCGCGGAGAACCGCTGACGCGCCCGGACGGCCACGTACTCGGCCCACTCCTGAGGCGGAGCCTTGACGCCCGCATACCATGCCGTGTCGCCCATCCAGAGGAAGGGCGTGCCGTCATGATGGGTCAAATAGCGGCTGCCGGGCCGCACGGTGACGAAGCCGTGGCGGTAGAGCGGGTTCTCGCCCGTGTAGCGGCGCACTTGGACCCGGCCGCGCAGTCCTTGGAGACCAAGTTTCGGCTGGTCACAGAAGGTCTCCCAGGTCCACGCCCCGGGCGAAGGGAATGCCACCCGTACTCTGAACGAGCCGGATCCCGAGTAGAAGCCGGGAGCTTCAATTTGCCGCCCCCCCGGTCCGTGAAACCGCGCGCGGAACTTCACGCTGTATGGATCCTCGGGCGCGATCCGGGCCAGGTGGTTCATCTCCCACCGTGTCCACTGCACCGCTTCATTCGAAGCCCCGGCCTGCCCGAAAGCAGAACCCGCTGCAAGCAGAAAAAGAACATACCTCATGAGAGCCTCTTCAGTGCCGCATTTATCTGGACGTCTCTTCAATTATTACCAAAGGCGCCCAGCCGGCTTGCCCTTCTGGATCGCCGAACCGCCAATCTCCAGTTGCGCCGATCACGCCGCGAGCCGGGGAACACCTGAGACTCCGCGCCGCGCGCGAAAGGAGTTGGCCGCCGCGCCGAAGGACCTCTTTGTGGGACTGGATGTCCACGCTGACGCCATCGCCGCGGCCGTGCCTGGCTTGTGCTGCCAGACCCGTGGAGCCCGGTGTCCGTAGAAGCTGTCACATCACGCACGCCCGAAGGCAAGGCGCGCTCATCGCAAAACGCCACAAAGCACGGCCTTTCGGCCACAACTCTCACCGTTCTACCCCACGAACAGGCCGAAGTCGAAAATTATCAAAACGAACTCCTCGATCCAATCAAACCCGCCGCGGGCCTCCAGGCCGACCTTTTCCGCCAGTTCGTCCACACCGGCTGTCCCTCGTCCGCCTCGAACACTTCGAACTCGAGATTCTCCCCGAAATCACCAAATTGCAGACCAAAGCCATGTGGCACTTCGGCGCGGACGAGTCTGTCCACACCGCCTACTTTCGCAAGAGGAACTCCTCCGGTAACGTGGATACGAGCACCTCATGCGTCTCGTCATCTTCCTCCTGATCGGGCTGCCCCTCGCCGCGGCGGCCCCGCCGCTCGACACCGTTCTCTACGGCGTCTCCTACTACCACGAGTACATGCCCTACGAGCGGCTCGATAAAGACATCGACCTCATGAAACAGGCCGGAGTCACCGTCGTCCGCCTCGGCGAATCCACCTGGTCCAGCTTCGAGCCCCGCGACGGCGTCTTCGAGTTCGCCTGGATGGACCGTATCCTTGACCGGCTCCATGAGGCCGGCATCCGTGTCATCTTTGGCACCCCCACTTATTCGATTCCCCCATGGCTCTTCAAAAAGCACCCTGACATCGTCGTCACCCGCTACGGAACCGCGCCGCCTCTCGGCGACCCGTA
>CAYWST010000502.1:0-3636 GCA_964461075.1 uncultured Solibacteraceae bacterium
CAGGGGAGCCGCGCCACAGTTTGCGGAGCCGCGCCACAGTTTGGGGGAGGGATCGCGGCTCAATTGCGGCTCAATCGCAGCCGGATCGCGGCTCAGGGGAGCCGCGCCACAATAGAGGGGAGCCGGGCCACAATGGAGGGGCGTCAATCGAGGTACTTGACGAGGACGACGGCGTTGCCCTGTTCGCTGTAGATCACTTCGTCGACAAGGCGGCGGGCCATGAGGATGCCGAAGCCGCCGGAGCGCATGCCCTGCTCCTGGCGGTACTTCATGTGCTCGTCCGGAGACTCTTCGGCGTTCAGGATGGCGGCGTGTTTGAGCCCGTCGATGGTGAATCCGGGGCCGGGATCCTGAATGTGATAGATGACAGCGCGCGCGGTTCTGACGCGGCAGACCTGAACCCACTGGTCAGGGTTGAGTTTTCCGCCATGCTCGATGGCGTTAAGGAGCATTTCACGGAAGGCCACGGCGGCCTCAAGGCGATCTTCCTCGGGGATATCGGACTTCATCTGGATGGCGAAGCGCATGAGGCGGTCGGCGGCGGCGAAGCTGCAGCGGATGCGGAAGGTGAGGAAGCGGGGATCGCGGGAGATGATCTGGATGGAATCGGGGAGGTCGGGTGCGTGAAGCGCTTCGCGGATGAGTTCCCTGATGGTGGATGGTTCGTAGGGCGGGCTCACGAGGGCGAAGGACTTATGGATCGCATCGAAGAGCCGGTCAGGGGATGAATCCGGGGCGAAGACGATGATGGGGGTGTCGGGCCAGGCCTGGCGTATCGAATCGAGGTTGCCGGCGTCGCACAGGATGACGGAGAAGGGGATGGTTATGTCAAGCGCCAGAGCGGCTTCGAGGCCGGGGACTGAAACAGCCTCGATGTCCAACCCGTCCAAGGCGTCCGGCACATGCGGAAGCGCGCCGACGAGGAGCAGGCGATAGCCAGGCTGCATTGTTTGATGTTAAACCGGAACTCGAAGACCTTTCACAGCTCGAGCCGTCCGAGGTAGGTCATGGAGGAGAGCCGGAAGCGCTGGCGCACCTCGAAGATCTGGAAGTCGCCGAGAAACTCGACCTCGCGATCGGCCATTTCGATGGATTCGGAGCGTGGGAAGTGGACATAGACGGTCATGGCGGCGCCCTGAATCTTGACGCGGGCGCTGACCGGTTTGAGAGTTCGCCCGGAAGCGGTGCGCAAGCGGCAGGACTGGCGGGCGATCATTTCTACGCTTTCGGCGCCGCTATGGGCGATTTCAGAGGGAACGCCGCGAAGCTCGAGAATATACTCGCCGGCTGGAACGCCAACGAGCTCGTTGATCCTGGCTGGGGGCAAATTGGAATCGCGTTGCTTGTAGAGCGCGGCGGCCTGCCGGACCGGGAGGGCGCTGGCCCATCGGAGGAGGAGATCGGCGTCGAGGGGCAGCTTGACTTTGGGAACGCCGATGCCGCCGATGGGGCTGCCCGACTTGCGTGTTGGCGATTGATCGGCTCCGGGAACGTCTTTGTAGCTAATGGGCTGATCCCGGGGATTGGTCCATTGGAGGCGCGCTTTGAAGGGGCGGGCCCAGGGGGAATCGGTGAGCAGTTTCAGGACGGTGGAGTCGCGCCATTCGGGGAAGGGCGGCTTTTCGAGGTTATCGGAGAAGCCGGGCGCCGGCACAAGCAGAAGGAGCGCCAGAATCGCGCGGCGGAAGGAACTCACACCCCAAGGATGCCACAGGCGTTCATCGCGGCACGAGGATCCCGGCGGCTTCGAAAGCCTTGCGGGCGATGGTGGCGAGGGGAATCGAGTCGAGGGAGGAGAGCTTGATCCAGCGGAAGCCCGCGGGCGCTTTGACGGGGGCGGCATGCCAGACGTGGACGGTGTAATCGTGGCGGGTGATGGAGTGTTTGAAGGAGGCAGCGAGCGCGCCCTTTGAGGCGACAGGGAGGTCGGAGGTGGATGGGAGTTCCCAGAATCCGGCGAGGCGCGATTCTCCGACGCCGCGCTGGCGCAGGAGGCAGGCTCCATTCTTCCGGAGGAGGTAGAACTCGAGATGCTGGCGAAGGGGCTCGCGTTTGCGGCTCTTGACGGGTAGATCGTCCTGCAGGGCGAGAGCGCGGGCCCGGCAGAGGTCGCGCAGCGGGCAAAGGAGACACTGGGGATTGCGCGGGAGGCAGACCGTGGCTCCAAGCTCCATGACGGCCTGATTGAAATCGCCGGGATGGGCGGGATCGAGAAGGCGTTGAGCCTCCTCCTTCAGGCGCGCGCGGACAGCGGACGCCTGAACATCTTCCTTTTCGGCGGTAAGGCGGCTGAGAACGCGGACCACGTTGCCGTCGAGGACGGCATGGGGCAGCGAGAAGGCGATGCTGGAGATGGCTGCAGCGGTGTAGTCGCCGACGCCGGGCAATTGCCGGATGACGTCGAAGGTGGAAGGGAACGCTCCGAGGCGAGCGATCTCTGCGGCGGCGAGCCGCAGATTGCGCGCTCGCGAGTAGTAGCCGAGACCGCTCCACAGGGCGAGGAGTTCCTGTTCGGGCGCGGCAGCCAGGGAAGCGGGCGTGGGGAAGCGCGCGACGAAGCGCTCGTAGAAGGGAATGACGACCGAGACGCGCGTTTGCTGGAGCATGACTTCGCTGACGAGGATGCACCAGGGATCGGAGGTGGCGCGCCACGGCATTTCGCGCTTGTTGGCGCGGTACCAGTCGAGCAGGCGGTGGCGCGCCCGTGCGCGCGGGATCGAAGCGGCGACGTCCGCCGGCAGCGAGCCGCGGCCTTGTTTCCGAGGCGCAGGCTCAGGCGAGAAGTTCTTGGGCGTCATGGGATCCGCGCCAGAAAGACCGCTATTGCGTGCTTGCATGAGAACCTCATCGCGCCCGGCTCGCGCAGGCATGAGCAGCCATCGCCGCCACGCCGGGCCGGACTACCGTTTCTACGATGACATGCACGCGATTGTCCCGTCCATGCGCGGCGCGCAGGTCTCAACCAGGAAGGGTCATCGCAAACCGCCACTTTGTTCTTCAGGATGCAACGGCCAGCGGGGGTCTCTCCGCACGGGCAAGGCGAGCCCCGGCCAGTTTCCTAGCTCGGACCGAGCAGCGCCTCTACCGGCCTCCCTTTGGCGTCCTTTGTCACATAGAAAGGCCGCTTCTCGAAGACTTCGGACCAGTCGTGCGGAATCCCCATCGACCGGTAGATTGTCGCGTGCAGGTCCTCGATCGAAACAGGATCCTTAACTACTCTGCACGGCCTCTCCGGGGCCGTCTCTCCATAGAGCAGCCCCTTGCGAACCCCGCCGCCGAACAGCAGGACGCTCGACGCCTCGGTGAAATGCCGGTGCATTCCGTAGTGTTTGAGATCGGTCATCACTTCCGGCTGCTTCACCTGATCCTGCACCGTGTTGCCCGGCTTGCCTTCGGTCACCATGTCGCGGCCGAACTCGCTGGCCAGGACAACGAGCGTGCGGTTCAGCAGTCCGCGCTCCTCCAAATCAAGGATCAACTGCGCCACCGGCCGGTCGATCGCCTCTTTCATCGCCCGAGCCCGCGCGTGCCCGTTTTCGTGAGTGTCCCAGAAGCGGAAGGGGATGTACTCGGTCGAAACCTATCGACATAGGTAGGCTCTCACGAGCTTTCCCTGTCACACCACCCGGCGTACGG
>CAYWST010000503.1:0-3620 GCA_964461075.1 uncultured Solibacteraceae bacterium
GCGTAGAGCGTGTTGCGTGAAGAGGATGGCCTCAGATTTGCGAAGGTCGGGCTAGCAAATGAATCTGGGAGACGCGCCGTTTCTTCGCGGCTCGGGGGAGCCGCGCCACAGTTGGGGAGCCGCGCCACAGTAGGGGGGAGGCGCCGCGTTACCAGGCTTCGCGGTTGGCGATGCGGACGCGATAGAGCGGCTTGGTTTTCTCGGCGGCTTCCTGCTCGAAGACTTCGCTTGTCTTGGCGGGGTCGTAGCCGCGCCACAGCCAGGAGAGGGATTCGGGCAGATCGACGGCGAAGCGCGCGCCGTTGTGGGCGGACTCGTCGAAGCGGAAGTGGAAGTCGTAGCCCATGCGCTTGAGCGAATTCGCCATCTGGATGTTCTGCAGCGGCCAGGAGCCGTGATCGTTTTCGAGGTCATTGGCGCCGTCGCTGAGCCAGACGCGGATATTGCGTTTGGGCATTTTTCTGATCATGAACGGATAGAGGTTGCCGCCGTCCTGCTTCAGTTCGGCGCGCCAGGCGATGCTCGTGTAGCTGCCGATGGTGGAATGGACGCGGGCGAACTTCTCCGGATAATGCCAGGCCATGTTGAACGAGCAGATGCCGCCGGAGGAACTCCCGCCGATGCCGCGGCTGTAGCCGTCCTGCCGCAGCTTGTACATCTTTTCAACGAGCGGAAGGACCTCGCCCATGACGAACTCGCCGTAGCGGCCGCTGACCGTGTCGTACTCGATAGAGCGCATGGCGCGGCCTTCGGGGGAGACGCCCGGCGCGATGAGCACATGCACCATGGGGGGAATCAGCTTTTGCGCGACAAGATTCTCCGTGACGGTGAAGAGGCGCTGCTGGCCGCCTTCTCCGACGGCGAGGCCCTGCCCGTCCTGCCAGACCATCAGGGGCGCGGGGGTCGCGGGGTCGACGCCGGGCGAGGCGTAGACCCACCAGTCCGCTTTCATGCCGCCGTAGGTTTTGCTGGTGATAGTGAATTTTTCGCTGAGCTTGCCCTTGGGGACGCCGGGTTTGGCGATGGAATCGGGGTTGTAGGCGGGCACGTCGCGCCGCTGATCGAGCGATTGGCCGTCCGCGAAGAATTCGTAGCCGTGGGTTGTCCCGGCGCGCAGCTTCCGGTAGGCGTAGCAGAAGCGCGTGCCCTCGACGCGCGTCATGGGCTGTACGCCGCCCTCGTTGAGCTGGAGCGAGCATGGTTTCTCCGTCGAGGCGACGAAGACGAAGTCCTGGCCCTCGCTGACGACGGCGCCGCGTTCGGCGAACTTCGCTCCGCGCGCCTCGAGGGCGGCCTTGAGCGCGGCGGAGTCATTTGCGCGCGCCGCCCGCACAAGCTCGTCGGCCTGCTGCGCGTGCGCGAGCATTCCCAAAACCAGTACACAGTGCATCCTCATATGACGGACAGTTGTATCACGAAGCCGCCATCGGATTCCTGGGCGTGTGCAATAATCCGCTTCGTGAGACCTCTGATCCTTGCCCTGAATCTGCTGGCGTTTCCGCTTGCCGCACAGTTCACTCTGCAGCAAGTGAAAAGTTACCCGTTTCCGAACGAGCTTGCGGCGTCAGCCTCGGGCCAGCGGCTTGTCTGGGCCGTGAACGAACAGGGGCGCCGCAATCTGTATGCGGCCGAAGGCCCCGATTTCAAGGCGCGGCGGCTTACGCCGTACATGGGCGACGACGGGCAGGAGCTGACGAGCGTCGCGCTCTCGGCAGATGGGCGGTACGTGGTGTACGTGCGCGGCGGGGAGCATGGGTCGAACTGGGAGCGGTCGGCGCCGGTCAATCCGGCGTCGGCGACGGCGGTCACGCCGGTGCAGATCTGGAGCGTGCCGTTCGCGGGCGGGGAGCCGAAGCTGCTCGCGGCGGGCGATTCGCCGGTGATTTCGCCGAGAGGGGACGTGGTGGCGTACGAGCAGGAACGCGGGATCTGGAGCGTCCCGATCGACGGTTCCCGGCCTGGCAAGCGGCTTTTCGCCGCCAAAGGGGATCTGAGCTCGCCGGTGTGGTCGCCGGACGGATCGCGGCTCGCGTTTGTCGCCGGCCGGGGAGATCACTCCTTCGTCGGCGTCTGGTCGGGCGACGCCAATCCGATCCTGTGGGTTGCTCCATCGACGAATCAGGACGCATCGCCGAGATGGTCGCCGGACGGAACTCGGATCGCATTCACGAGACGCGCGGGGGCGGGAGGAGAACCGCGGCCGCTGCTGGAACCGCGGGCCGCGCCGTGGAGCATCTGGTCAGCCAACGCAACGACGGGGGAAGCGCGCCTGGCATGGAAGAGCGGAACCGCGTTGCGCGATTCGCCGCCAACGACTCATGGCGGGACCAATCTGCATTGGGCCAAGGGCCGCATCGTTTTCCTTTCGTATGCGGATGGGTGGCCTCACCTCTATTCGATTCCCGAGGAAGGCGGGCCGGCGACGCTGCTGACAAACGGCAAGTACATGGTGGAGATGATTTCGCTGAGCGCTGACAGGACCTATCTGCTTGCGGCGGCCAACATGGGCAATGATCCGGGCGACATCGACCGCCGCCACATCCTGAAGATCCCGGTGGACCGCGCCGCGCCGACGCTGTTGACGCTGGGGCAGGGTAACGAGTGGTCGCCGGTGACCACTGGGGACGGCGCGATGATCGCCTTCTTCTCGGCCACGAGTCAACGGCCGCCGCTGCCGATGCTGATGCCCGCGAACGGGGGCGAGTTAAGAACGATCGGAGAGGATCTCATTCCGGGAGATTTTCCGGCCGGGGCGCTGGTTACTCCGAGGCAAGTCGTGTTCAAAGCGCCCGACGGACTGGAAATTCATGGCCAGATTTTCGAAAAAGCGGGAGGCGCGGCAAAGAAACCCGCGATCGTCTATATCCACGGCGGCCCCATGCGGCAGATGCTGCTGGGCTGGCATTATTCGGACTACTACGCGAACGCTTATGCGAGCAACCAGTATCTGGCCAGCCGGGGCTTCGTGGTGCTTTCAGTGAATTACAGGCTGGGGATCGGTTACGGGTTCGACTTCCACCGGCCGAGCGCGGGCGGGGCGCAAGGGGCGTCCGAGTATCAGGACATTCTGGCGGCGGGGCGGTATCTGCAATCGCTGCCCAACGTCGACCCGAAAAGGATTGGCGTGTACGGAGGTTCCTATGGCGGGTATCTCACGGCGCTGGCGCTGTCGCGGAACTCGGATGTGTTCGCGGCCGGGGTGGACATTCACGGGGTGCACGACTTCACGGCGGAACGGGCGCGGGCGATGCTTGCGCCGGCGTATGAGAAGCCGCCCGACGTTCAAAAGGCGCTCGACATCGCCTGGGCGTCGTCACCGGTTTCGGCGATTTCGACTTGGAAATCGCCGGTTCTGCTGATTCACGCCGACGACGACCGGAATGTGCGGTTCAGCCAGACGGTCGATCTGGTGCAGCGTCTGACGAAGGCGGGCGTGCCGTTCGAGGAGATTGTCATTCCCGACGACACGCACCACTTCCTGCGACATGAGAACTGGCTCCGGGTCAACGCAGCGACGGCGGCGTTTTTCGAGAGAAAGCTGGCGGGACGTTAGGAGGGTAGCCAGGGGTTGAGGCCGGAATGGGGGGGCGGCTGAGGGGAGCCGCGCCACAGGAGATAGG
>CAYWST010000504.1:0-3613 GCA_964461075.1 uncultured Solibacteraceae bacterium
CCAGCGGGCAAAGACGAGTACATGCTGGTTTCGGACGGCCAGAAGAGCTGGGCGTACGTGCCGGCGCTGAAGCAGTACACGGAGACGGAAGGCGCGGCGGTGGATGCTGGAAGCGGAGCCAGTGAGGAGGGCCGGTCCTCGAATGAGCGCGATCTTGCCGAGTCATTCGTCCGGCTCGTCATTCCGGCGTTGGCGGAGATCGCGCAATCGGTGGAGGCGGCCTCGGCCGCGCCGGCGGCCGAGGTGAAGTACGAGGGACGGAAGTACAAATGGCCGGTGATCCAAGTGCTGTCGAAGAAGACGGAGGATGGGCAGCGTTTGACGGAAGTGACGGTGGATCCGGAGACGCTGCGGATCGGGCGGGTGGTGCTGGCGGATCTGAGCTATGAGGGCGGGGAGCGGCGTGTGGTGCGGATGACGGCGCACATCCGGAGTCTGAAGGTGGGCGAGCCGCTTCCCGATTCCACGTTCACGTTCGAGCCGCCGAAGAAGGCGAAGCTGGTGGACGCGGTTCCAATTCCGGGGCAGACGGGCTCATTCCTGTTGAACCGGCAGGCTCCGGAGTTCGAAGCGAAGACGCTGGACGGCGAGCGTGTGCGGCTGGGCGAGCTGCGGAACAAGACGGTGGTGTTGAACTTCTGGGCGAGCTGGTGCGGGCCGTGCAGGCGGGAGCTGCCCGTGCTCGTGAGACTCCACGATGAGTTCAAAGGCAACGGTTTGGTCGTGCTGGGCGTGAACGACGAGGGCAAGGGCGCGGCGAAGGAGTACGCGGAAACGACGGGGCTGCGATTCCCCACGCTGGACGATTCGAAGCTGCAATTGCACCGGCTGTACCGGGTGAACAGCGTGCCGTCGACGTTCATTATCGACCGCGAGGGGAAGGTGGTCCGGTTCCTGCGCGGCGTGCATAGCGAGGAGGAGATCCGGGCGGCGCTGAAGAGCGCGGGACTCTAGTGAGGTTGGGCAGAGGGGTCTATTTCGAGGCGGGCGAGGTGGTTGAGGTGAGATTGCTCGTAACGGCGAATGAGGATTTTGGCGAGGGCGAGTGCAGCTAACTCGCGGTTTGGGGTTTCGCGTTCGAGTTCGGAGGCGGCATCGAGCATCGCCGAGCGGACTTTTTCGGGGAACTGACCGGCGCGCGCCCGGAGCGTCTTCGCGAAGTTGAAGCCGAGCGCGGCGTCAGTCATGGCGTACAAGGCTCCGGGGCGAAGCCAGTGGGTAGCCACAGGCGGTTCATCGAGGCGGTAGGGAGGGAGTTTGCCGCCGGGGACGGGGGCCTTGGGTTTGTCCTCGCCGGTGGAGAGTCTGGCGCAGTAGTGGACCTGATTCCAGAGGAGAACCGAGAAAAGGAGTTTGGTGGCCTCCCCGCAGAAGGCCTCGGAGGCGGGTTTCGGGTAGTTGGACCACCAGCCTTCGGCGGCGCCGGCCTGTTCTTTCCAGCAGGGGCCGAAGAGGTCGAGGTACCTGGCGAGGTCGCGATAGGCGGCGCGGAATCCGGGGTCGGTGAGGAACTCGGCGGCGCGGAGGGCGTTTTCCGGGCCGAGCCGGGCCGCGAGGGCGATCGAGTCGCCCGCCCCGCCGATGGAGAGGGCGGTTTCGAGGGACTTCTTTATGACGCCATCGTCCGCCGGGAGCATGAACTCCTCGAACGCGGCCGCGTCCTTGAAGGAGAGAACAGGATCTGACTGCGCCGCGAGGAGTAAGACGAAAAGGAGCGGCTCCATGGGCGCGAGTTTATCACGAAAAGAGTTTCAGTCCGAATAATGTCTTTGGGATTGACCGCCTACTGAATGAGACCCATGCCGCGCGCGACGGCGCGCTTTTGAAAGGCTTTCTCAATCCATCCGAGGGCCTTGCCCTTCTCTCCGGCTATGGCGAAATAGCGGGCGGTTCGGTTTGGTGCGGCTCCCCTGCGTGCGGAAAGCGCGGCGGCCGGGCGAGCGGCGCGACAGAATAGATGGCATGAGAATCGACGCAACGGGCGCGGCCGGCGGATTTCTCGCGGCCACGCTCCTGGTGTGCGGACAGACCGCGCCGCGGGTGAACCAGGTGGGCGCATACGGCCCGTGGCTGGCGGACCAGGTGCTGGGCGAGGGTCCGGCGCGGCTGTCTTTTCGCACCGGCAAGTGGAAGAGCGTGGAGGAGTGGCGCGAGGCGGCGCGGAAGAGAGCGCTTGAGTGCATCGCGCCGGTGGACCTCGGCGGCAGGCCCGTCGTCACAGTGACCGGCCGCACCACGTATGACGGCCTTGAAATCGAATTCCTCGAGTGGCAGCTCCCGGCGGGACCGAAGACGGAAGCCGTGCTGCTGAAGCCGGCGGGAGCGAAGGGGCCTCTGCCGGGGATTCTGGCGCTGCACGATCATGGCGGCAACAAGTTCATGGGGTGGCGGAAGATCGTGCGAACCGATGACAAGCCGTGGGCGATTCAAGAGAAGCACCAGGCGCATTACTACGGCGGCGTAGGATGGGCTAACGAAATCGCCAAGCGGGGTTACGTAGTGCTGGTGCACGATACGTTTCCGTTCGCCAGCCGGAGAGTGATGGTGAAGGATGTGCCGCAGAGGCTGCATGCGGGCGCAGTGGATCCGTCGCCGGAGGACGTGGAGGGGGTGGCAAAGTATAACGCCTTCGCGGGGCAGCACGAGCACATCATGGAGAAGTCCCTGATTTCGGCCGGAACGACGTGGCCTGGGGTTTACCTGGTGGAGGATCAGCGGGCGCTGGACGTGCTGGCGGCGCGTCCGGAGGTGGACGCATCGCGGATGGGGTGCGCGGGGCTTTCCGGCGGCGGGATGCGGACCGTTTTCCTCGGCGGCCTCGACGACCGGATCAAGGTGGCCGTCGCGGTCGGTTTCATGACCACCTGGAGAGAGTTCCTGCTCGACAAGGCGTTCACGCATACCTGGATGACCTATGTTCCGCTGTTGCCCAAAGACCTGGATTTCCCGGAGATTCTGGCGCTGCGGGCGCCGGCGGCGACGATGGTGCAGAACTGCCGGCAGGACGCGCTTTACACGATGCCGGAGATGGAGCGGGCGGATGCGATGATCGCCGAGACGTTCAAGCGGGCCAAGGCGAGCGAGCGGTACACGGCGAAGTATTATGAGGGCGGACACAAGTTCGACCTGGAAATGCAGAAGGACGCCTTCGATTGGTTCGACCGGTTTCTGAAGAGGTAGAGGCGTGATCGGGCTGCCGGAGGGATCGCTGAGAGCCTGGCTGGCGGAAGCCGAACTGACAGAAGAGGGGATCGAGGCGGCGCTGGCGCGGCGAAATCTGGTCGTTGCGCTACCCCCGCCGCGTGCTGGAAGAGTCAGTGGACCGGGCCACCCTGGTGGGCGTTGAGGAATTCGGCGTCGATCTCCTTGACGCTGAACGGGGGCTCGCCGGCAGGGCGCCAGAAGCGGATGCGCTCCTCGCCGACCTTCCACATCAGGCAGGCTTCTTCGCCGCGGTACCGGGTAGGAAAGTCGACGATGCCGGCATCGAGATCGGCGACGCGAACGCCCATCAGGTCGAGAGAGTTGAGGGTATCGCGGAGGGTCTCGAGCGCGGCGCCGAGCCCGGTGTGCATCCGGATTAGGGTGATCGGAACGAGGTCGAGGCCGCCCA
>CAYWST010000505.1:0-3601 GCA_964461075.1 uncultured Solibacteraceae bacterium
TTGCCGAGAACTCGGGCGTAAGCTCGAATGGGACCCGAAGAACGAACGCTTCCCTAAAGATGAGGAGGCCAATAAACTGCTTTCCCGGATGCGCCGGAAGGGCTACGAACTCCCCAAGGTCTGAGAAGCGATAGAATTCCAGCCATGCGTGGACTGATCCTTGTCCTGGCGGCTATGAGTGTGCCCGCGTCCGCCGCGGGCTCTAAGCCGCCCGATATTCCCTTCGAAAAGCAGACGATCGATTCCGGAGCCAACGAGGCCGCCACCATCTTCGACGTCAACAAAGACGGCAGGCTCGACATCGTTTCCGGCGAGAACTGGTATGAGGCTCCCAACTGGACCAAGCACCGTTTTCGCGACCTTCATTTCGAAAACAACTACATCGACGACTTCAGCGATCTCGCCATGGACGTCGATGGCGATGGCTGGACCGACATCATCTCGCCCACATGGTTCAGCAAGGAGATCGCCTGGTACCGGAATCCGGGCAAAGCCGGCGGGAAGTGGGAGAAGAAACCGGTCGTCTCCGGCTACAACACCGAATTCGCTTTCCTGTTCGACATGGACAACGACGGCAAGGCGCGCGAGGTGCTGCCACAGTTCGGCGGAGCCAAAAGTCCGACAGCCTGGTATGAGTATCAGAACGGCGTGTGGGTCGAGCGGCGCGTTTCGGACAAGGGCCACGGCCACGGCATCGGCGCCGGCGATCTCAACAAGGACGGGCGCGCCGATCTCCTCACCCCGCAGGGCTGGTACGAGGCCCCGGCCGATCCGCGTTCCGGCTCATGGGCGTGGCACGCCGACTGGAACTTCAAAGAACACCTGAGCTTCATGCATGTTCACGATGTCGACGGCGACAAAGTCCCCGACATCATCGCCGGCAACGCGCATGATTACGGCCTGTTCTGGCTCCGCAAGAAGCCGGACGGAACCTGGGAGAAGCGCGACATCGACAAGTTCTGGTCGCAGGTCCACGCGGTGACTCTTGTCGACCTCAACGGCGACGGCAAACTCGACATCCTGACCGGAAAACGCTTCCTCGCCCACGACTTCGATCCGGGCGCCCGCGATCCGAACGGCGTCTACTGGTACGAAACCATCGCTTCCCCGCGCGGCGGCGTGCAGTGGGTGCGTCACATCATCGACTACTCGACCGCCGCGGGCGCGGGCATGCAGTTGCCCGTGGCCGACATCGACGGCGACGGCGACCTCGACTTCGTCGCCCCAGGCAAGAGCGGTCTATACCTGTTCGTGAACATGACCAGGAAAGGGGTGCCGCGTGGCGGTACGGTTCGGCGTTAACACGCTTCTATGGACGGCGGGCTTCGATGAGAGCAGCCTGCCCTTATTGCCCCGCATCAGGAACTGGGGGTTTGACGGCGTCGAGATCGCGCGCTTCGCCTTCGATGATTTCCCCGCCGCGAAGATCAGGCAGGCGATCAAGGACGAAGGTCTCGGCTGCACGTTTTGCTCCGCGCTGACGGGCGATCTGAGCCTCGTCAGCGCAGAGGCCTCAACTCGAGCACGCACTCTCGATTTCCTCAAGCAGGGCATCGAGACGGCTGCAGAGTTGGGCTCCGGCGTCTTCATGGGCCCATTCTGCGCCCCCGTCGGCCAACTGCCCGGCCGCCGCAGGAATGAGGATGAGTGGAAATGGGCGGTGGAAGGCTTCCGGGCGCTTGGGCCGGCGCTGGACGCCTGTCACGTCCATCTCGCCCACGAACCGCTCAACCGGTTCGAGACCTACTTCAACAACACCGCCGAGGACGCCCTGGCTCTTTGCGATGAAGCCGGACCACCCCGCCTCGGCATCATCGTCGACACCTTCCACTCCAACATCGAGGCGAAGGATACGGCCGCGACAGTTCGCAACGTCGCGCGCCGCCTGGTTCACTTCCACGCTTCCGAGAGCGATCGCGGCGTCCCCGGCACCGGACAGGTTCACTGGCGCGAGACGATGTCGGCGCTCAAGCAAGTCAATTACGACGGCTGGATCGTGATCGAAAGCTTCGGCTCGACGATTCCCGAAATCGCCGCCGCGGCCTGCATCTGGCGCGATCTCGCTCCTTCGGTGGAGTCCATCGCCACCGAGGGCCTCAAGTTCCTGCGCACCACATGGGAGTCAGCATGAAACCGATCTTCGACGGCAAGACATTGAACGGCTGGGACGGCGACCCGCGCCTTTGGAAAGTGGAGGACGGCATGATTGCCGGCTCCACTGAAGGAGTCAAGCTAACCAGGAACACTTTCCTCGTGTATAAGGATCGCGAGTTCGGCGACTTTACGCTCTCCTGCGAGGTCAAGCTTCGAAACCACAACAGCGGGATTCAGTTCCGCAGCGTCGCCAGCGAGGGATGGGTGGTCAAAGGCTACCAGGCCGACATGGCCGAAAACGCGTGGTGGGGCAGCATCTATGACGAGGGCGGCCGCCGCGGCATCCTGGTCAACGGCTGGCTCGGGAAGGCGCAGAATGTCGTCAAGGCGGGCGACTGGAACAAAGTCGAGATCCGCTGCAAGGGCGAGAACATTCAGATCCGCATCAACGGGATGCTCACCGCCGAATTGATCGACTCGATGCGGTTGCGCGGCGTCATCGCCCTGCAGTTGCATCAGGGGCCTCCCATGATGGTGTGGTTCCGTAATTTCGAAATGACTGCTACGGACTAGAGGGAGAATCCATGTCCAAGAGAGTATCCATTGGCACGTGGGCCTACACGATCGGCCCGTACGCCTCCAATCCGATCCCCTTTGACACCGTCTGCGCCAAGCTCAAGGAGCTTGGGTTTGATGGCGTCGAACTGGGCGCCTTCCCGCCTCATCCGAATCCGGGCAACCCCAATGGCCCCGATAGCGAATGGCCGGGCGCGATGCCCGAGAAATCGCAACGGTCCGAACTCAAGGCCAAAATGGCCGGCTGGGGGCTCGGCTTCAGCGGCGTCGCCGCCAACCTCTGGGGCGAGAAGCTGATCAACACCGATGACACCTCCAAGTACGTGCAGGAGTTCAGGCGCAACTGCGAGTTCGCGGCCGACCTTGGTATTCCCGGCGTCCGCGTCGATACGGTGCAGCCGCCGGCTATCTTGCGCGAGGTCGATTACGCCACCGCGATGAACCGCGTCGTCGGGACGTGGAAAACCTGCTGCGACATCGCGGCGGATTTCGGACTGACGGTTGTCTGGGAATTTGAGCCCGGTTTCGCCTTCAACAAGCCCAGTGACGTGGTCCGCATTCATGATGCGGTCGGCAAGGACAACTTCGGGCTGATGTATGACACCTGCCACGGCCAGATGGTCGGCGTCGTCGGCGCCCGGCAGGAGGGCGAGAAGGAAGTCTTCCCCAGCCAGGTGGAGTTCATCCGCACATTGAGCGGCAGGATCAAGCACATCCACCTCATCGACTCCGACAATAGCTGTCATAAGGACGCAAGCGGTGCCGACGAAACCAGCGCCCACCCGCCCTTCGGGCTGGGCGTGCTGGATTTTGACGTGATCCTGCCGGAACTCGTCAAAGCAAGCCGGCTGCCTCACGACTGGTGGACCATCGATCTCTGCTTCTGGCCCGACGCCTGGGCGGCGACGGAAACCTGCAAGAAGCGCGTGAA
>CAYWST010000506.1:0-3593 GCA_964461075.1 uncultured Solibacteraceae bacterium
ATCCGCAGAATCGGCGAGGCTACCGCGAAGGACTATGGCAAGCATATCCCTGCGGGACCGGGGGGGATCGGCGGGCTTGCCAAAGCGATTACGGACGTGATCGCCAAGGCGACGCAGGCGGCGGGGAAAGTGGTGTCTGACGCGGCCAAGCAGGGGGGGCTGCCGGTGGGAACCAACCCGTTCGGACCGCCGCCGGCGTACAAGCTGGCGGAACTGATCGCCAAGGCGATTGGGGCCGCGCAGAAGGCGGCGCAGGACTCAGGCAAATACGTCCCAGGAGTTCCGTCTCTCGCGCCGCTGGCCGGTCCGGCGGGAGTCGGCGGAAAAGCAACCGGGGAGGTGGCGCGGTTGATTGCAGAAGCGGCGATTAAGGCTGCTGAAGCGGCAGCGAAGTGGGGCGGGAAGGCGACGCCAGCGCCTCCAACTGTGAAGCTGCCGGTCGGGGAGGCGGATTCGCAAATCTCGAACATCATCAAGCAGGCAACGGACGCGGTGGGCCGGCTGGTGGAGGGAGTGGCCAAGGCGGCTTCAAAGCTGTCCTGACGCGCGGCGCGAATGAAGCGGAGGGGGTTGACGAGGTTCGCGCGCGAGGTGGTGATTCCGGCGGGTCCGGACAGGAAGCCGAGGCTGCGCAGAGCGGCGCGCAGGTTCCGGCTTCGGTGGGGGTTGTCGCGCGTGCATGGGTGGGGGATTTTCGCGGGGGAAGATATTCCGGCGCGGAGGCGGGTGATTGAGTATACGGGGGAGCGGATCGGGCCCGAGGAAGTGCGGCGAAGGAGCGCGCGGCCGCACGTCTATTTCTTCTGGCTCGGAAAACAGTGGGCGCTGGACGGCGCCATTGGCGGCAGCGGAGCGGAATTCATCAATCACTCGTGCCAGCCGAACCTGGTGGCGCGCATGCGGCGCGGGCGCATTTGGCTGGTGAGCCTTCGAAGGATCATGAAGGGCGAGGAACTGTTCTTCGATTACCACCTCACAGGGCCTGTCCCAATGAAGTGTCATTGCGGCGCGCCGGGCTGCCGCGGATTCATGAACTTTCCCGGCTCGGACGTTTGATCCGGCCTTTGAAACCCGGCGTGCGCGGCGCGCGTCTTCTGGGGCGACCGGAAAAGACTGAAAAGTCAAGGAAGGAGAGAGGTCATGAAGGGCAACGTGTGGATGATGACGGCCGCGGCTGTGATGCTGAGCGCGAGCCTGTTGCCGGGCTCAGAGGTAGAGAATCGGCTGGCTGAGAAGGTGCGGCGGGAGATCGTGATGCTGCCGTTCTACGGTGTGTTCGACGCGATCTCGTACGCCGTTGACGGAGACACGGTGAAGCTCTCGGGCGCGGTCACGAGGCCGACGCTGAAGTCGGACATCGGGAGAATCGTGGCGCGGCTGGAAGGTGTGAGGAAGGTGGAGAACAACATTGAAGTGTTGCCGCTGTCGCCATATGACGACCGGATCCGGCTGGCGGTGCTGCGGGCGGTTTACGGCTATCCGGCGCTACAGCGCTATGGCGCGCCGCCGGTGGCGCCGATCCGGATCATCGTGGAAAACGGACGGGTAAAGCTGGAAGGCGTGGTGGACAACGAGGGCGACCGCAACATCGCTTTCATCCGGGCGAATGGCGTCGCGGGCGTGTTCGAGGTGGAGAATCGACTTCTGGTGGCCGGCCGGAAAGGCTGACCGCCGGACGCAGCGAAAGGGCGGGGCAGCCAAGCCCCGCCCTTTTTGTTTTGAGATTGACGATGTGAGCTTAGAACTCGTAGCGGATGCCGAACTGCATGATGCGCGGCTCGCCCAGGGTGCTGCTGTAACGTCCGAAAGTGTTGGCCGAAGAAATGTCCAACGACAACGAGTTGACGTCGAATCGGACTGTGTTGGTGAGGTTAAAGACCTCCCATCGAAGCTGGATAGAGTGACTTTCAGCGTAGGGCATGGTGAACCGTTTGGCAACGTTCAAGTCGATGTTGAACACGCCGTCGCCGCGAAGTCCGTTGCGGGTTCCGATGCCGCCGGGCATTTCGTAATCGAACGCCTGCAGAGCACGCTCGGGGTCCCGGAACATGCCGGGGCCGCTCGTGCCGGATCCGGAGGCCATGTTTTTGTTGGTGCCTGTTTCAACAGGCACACCGGTCCAGAGCGCCCAATTGTTGTTGTTCCAGTTGGTGGGCCAGAGGCCAGTTTCAAAAACACTGATGGGGAAGCCGCTGGACCAGCGCCAGAGACCCGAGATCTGCCAACCGCCGACGATGGCGTCCGCCCATCCAGGCATGGCCGAACCGAACTTTTTGCCCTTCCCGAACGGCAGGTTGTAAACGCCGAGCGCGCTGAACAGGTGGGTGGTGTCGTAATCGGAGACGCCCTTCATGAGGCCAGGCTGCCAGGGATTCCAAAGCACGCCGGTAGAAGAGCCGACGCGCTCAGTGTTGGAGCGAAGGTCGATCGACTTGCCGAGGGTGTAATTGAAGTCAAGGACGTCGCCGTTGTTGTAACGCTTGCGGACGTTCAACTGGGCCGCGTGGTAGTTGCCGCCGCCGACGGAGCTGAAGACCGAGAGATACGAGAACTGAGGGTGATAGTAGGCGTAAGGACCAAGCTTGGAGCATCGGTTCGTCGCCGCACAGTTGCCTTGGCCGGTTCCGGTGTCCATCTGGTAGAGCGCGTATGTCCAATCGTACTGATTGACACGGAAACGGTTATAGACGTTTTGTGTGGGCGAGAGTCCCCCGGCGGTAAAGCCCGGATACATATTCTCCCAATAAGGCACCTTCTGCACATTGGCCACGGGGACGCCGGCAACGACCTGGCGTGCCAGGATCGTGGCGGCGTCGAAGTACGTCATGCCGGAGGCGGGGTCTTTGAGATCGGTGGGCATCGCGGCGTCGCGCCGAATGAGAGAGCGGCGCGACTGTCTGCCAACGTACGATCCCTGGACGAACCAGCCGCTGGAGAACTCGTGCCCGACACTGAAGTTCATCGTCATCGTGTAGGGTGGGACGATAGTTTCATCCAAACCGTTAGTGATGGCGAAAAGATCAGGATAGGTCGCAGGGAACGTCGCTGGCGGAGCCGCGGGGAGCAGGCCGGCCGGGATTTGATCAATCCCTGTGTAGCGCGGAGCCGATGCGATGGTGAGCACGGCCGCCGGATTGGTGAGCGCGTTCGAAAGGCCGAACGCGGTAGCGTCGTAGGAGCGCATCAGTCCGCTGCCGAACATGTCATAGAACATGCCCCACCCGGCACGGATGGTGGTGCGAGTATTGGGAGAGTAGGCCAGCGCAACGCGCGGCGCCCAGTTCTTCTTGTGGAAGGCGTAAAGGTCGCGCCCGCCTTTATCCTTCGGGACGAAAGAGATCCGGCCGGCTTCAAGCTGCGACCTGCCTTGCTGAGCGAGGCCGCCGCGCTGGTTGAACCAATCGCCGATGGGGATGTTGGGAGAAACCTGCTGCCCGTCGGCTTCATAGATGGGCGGCGCCAGAGAGTAGCGCAGTCCGGCGGTGATAGTGAGCTGCCGATTCACCTTCCATGTGTCCTGAACGTAGAACTCATACTCGTCCGACCGGAAGGTGCGGAGCACGGCCTGCCCGTTGGCGAGGACGGTGCAGTCG
>CAYWST010000507.1:0-3592 GCA_964461075.1 uncultured Solibacteraceae bacterium
TCGTTTCGCTCCCCCGTGACTATGTGGACCTCATCATCACTTCCCCGCCCTACTGGGGGCATCGGGAGTATGGGCTCTCACACAATTGGGACTTCTTCAACGACATCGCCAACGTGCGGAGATTCGGCCCCATCACGCAGGGCTTCGAATGGTATCGAGCAAACGGTGGCGTTTTGGGCCTCGAACCGTACCCGGAGTGGTATGTTGTCCATCTCGCGGAGATCTTTGAGCGAGCGTTACCGTGTTTGAAACAGAACGGCAGCCTTTGGGTGAACCTCGGAGACACGTACTTTGCGAGATGGGCCAGCATTCGAGAGTCTGGCAGGCAAGGTCTGTCTGACTTCGAGCGCCAACGGCGAAAGACACCGATGGGGGGGTTTCGTCAGGAGAAGCAGCTCCTCCTGATCCCTGCACGTTTTGCCGTCGAAATGCAGCACCGCGGCTGGATTCTCCGAAACGACCTCATTTGGCATAAACCGAACGCGACACCGCGGCCCGAAGGCGACAGGCTGAAGCTGTCCCATGAGCACTTCTTCCACTTCGTGAAGAAGCCCAAGGAGGGCCGCGCCTCGTATTTCTATGAACCTGCATACGCCGAAACCCGGCACAATGACGTTGTTTCGGTACCCGCGGCCCCTGGAGAAGTGGGCCATACGGCGACATTTCCGCACGCCTTGATTGCTCCACGAATCCTCACATCGTCGCCTCCTGATGGGCTTGTGCTTGATCCGTTTTGCGGGACGGGCAGAGCGTTGGAGGTGGCGAGAGAATTCGGCAGGCGAACCTTGGGCTTCGAGCTTCAGAGCAAGTACGCAGCAAGGGCGCAAAGAAAGATATCCGAGATGAGCACGAAAAAGAAAGCGGCCGGGGAGGAGCACGAATCGGCCCAAGGGAACTTCGTCAGCGAATGGTTCGGACAGCGAATCCATCCATTGGTACGCCTCGACACTGATGGGGTTTCCCGTAAAAAATGGGGCGTCTGCCCCTTCCTGTCTCATGTGCTTCGGCAGCAAACAGGGTGTGTCAAGAACGAAAACTCATTCGGGGTTTGCTCAATCAGCAGCAACAGCAATGGTCCCCGGCAGGACTGGCTTGTTTGTCCATATCGCGTCATTGACTCCGGGATTGTTCAACGCAGTTGTCAGGTCATCTTCGGTGTGAAGGACGGCCATCCGAACCCGATTCCGGTTTCGCTGTTGAAGGACGGCGAAGCGCGCGCGGAGTTTGAAAAGGGTCTCAAGTCTGACGGAAGGGGGTATGTCTTCTTTCAGGACAAGCTTGGGGGCGAGATCTCGGTCTTGGGGACATCAAAGTCCCCTGAACTCGCATTCGATGTAACCTTGGTTGAAGTCCGGCAGGGTGAGAACGGATTTGCTATCGCCCGGTACGGCCTTCTGGAAATCCAGACTATGGACTTCCACGGCTCCTACAAGCAAGCCGTTACGAACCTTCGAGACGCTCTCCGGTTGTTCAAGGATTCGTTTCCCGAGCAACTGTCGCAGAACCTCAATTGGGCAGGAGAGAAGATCGAAGGCCCCAATATCGCGAACGTGTTCAAGCGGACCTTCTACCAGATCATGCTGAAGTTCCAACTAGCAGGACAAGGCGCAGCCGCGGGAACAGTCCTAGCCTTGCCGAAGTCTGTTTGGGATAGTTGGCAGCCATTTCTCGGCCGGCCGGAGATCATTGCCGGCAAGGGAGGCTTGCACACCATCAAGCCCGCGAGGAATGAGCAACCCTCGGACCATAACGCCTACATATGCGTTTTCGACTTGGATGCTTACCACAAGGACCCAATTTCCCCAGTCAAGATAGACCAGTTCATCAATGTATCTCCTGACACGCTTGCTCATCATGCCTTCAAGGTTGTCCCAACAGAGATGATGAAGTCCATTCAGAGTACGGACGCCATCATCGCTCGAATTCGGGCGCGCCTAACAGAGATGTGGCCGGGGTTCGCGCAGGACAGTCGAGGCATCCGGAGCAAGTGAACAGTAAGCCGGTTTGGCTCCTAACGGTCTGAGTTGCGCCGCCTCAGCCAAAGGCTCGACCCCGCCACCTCCTCCACCCCCCACACCTTCGCGCACAGGTCGTTGAACATCAACGTCTCCCACCCCGCCGCCTGCTCGGCCAACAGCCGCACCATGTAGATCTCGTTCCACGACCGGTGATCCTCGAGAACCCACTCCGCCGGATACTCCCACCCCGCAAAGATGTCATGGATGTGCACCACCACGCCCGGCCTCAACCGCGGCAGCAGCACGTTCAATGCGTACGCCACCTCCCCGCCCGTCTTCACCACGTGCGAGGTGTCGAGAAACAGAATGTCGTTCGCCTCCAGTCCGTCGAACAACCCAACGTCCACATCCTCCAGACGCTTCTCCAGCACGCGCCCCCGCCAGCGATCGTCCGCGCCCAGCAGCGCAAGAAGCGTCTGCGGATACGGGTCGATGAAGGTCAACTCCATCGGCGCCGCCGCAAAAAGCCGCTCGTTCACATCAATCAGCACGCACGACGAGTGCCCGCAGCCAACCCCCACCACACGCCTCGGCCGGAACTCCATCAGCATCGCCGCCAGCACCCACGCGTCGCCCCGCCAGAATGACGGATTCTCCCCCTTGTACCGGCCCGACCCCAGAAACGAAATCGTCTGCCCATGCCGCCCAAGCCGCGCATACACCTCCCGCATCGGCCCGTTCGCCGCCTCCACCCAGCGCGGCTCGATTCTCGAGTCCATCCGGACGCTCCGCGGATCCACCACCGGCGAATAGAAGTGGCCGTTCGGAAACGCCACCGGCACCTCCGCCCCCGCCTTCGCCACCAGATCGCGAAGCCGCGCAATCTCCTCATTCTGCCGCGCGAGCCACGCCTGAAGCCCGTTCCGCTCCTGCTCGAGTTCGTCGCGCTGCCCCCGCATCGTCTCCACCTGCTTCTGCGCCGCTTCCAACTCGGACTGCAGCGCCGCCACCGCCCCGATCAACTCTTCCCGTTCCCCGCTCAACCGCTCCGCGTGCGCCTGCATCTCGCCCCGAGCCTGCTCCGCCCCCGCGTACAATCCCTCGAACTCTTTCCTCTCCCGCTCCAGTCTCATCATGTGGCCGCAGTACATGTCGCGGTCCTTCTGCGCCTCCGCGAGGTTTCGCTTCAGCCCCTCCACCGCCGCTTCCCGCACCTCCACCGCGCGCCGCAGCCGTTTCACCGGCGGCAGCGCGTCGAACGCCCTCTTCAGCAGCCCACGCATCCGCTCTACGCCCCCGGAGCCCACTGCGGCATGACGTACGCGTAGAACAGCACCACCACACCGATCAGGCTCGCCAGCAGCACGCTGTGCCGCAGCGTAAAACGGAACAGCTTCGACTCCTCCTCCGGCTTCATCCCCGTCGCCGCCGCCGCCACAGCGATACTCTGCAGGCTGATCATCTTGCCCATCACGCCGCCGCTCGAGTTCGAAGCCGCCATCAACACCGGGTTCAATCCCAGCTTGTTCGCCGTCACCACCTGGAGATTGCCGAACAGCGCGTTCGCGCTCGTGTCGCTCCCCGTCAGGAACACGCCCAGCCAGCCCAGCAGCGCGCTGAAGAACGGGAACGCC
>CAYWST010000508.1:0-3566 GCA_964461075.1 uncultured Solibacteraceae bacterium
ATCCAGACATTGCCGGCCTGTGCCTGGCGTTGCACGATTGGGCGCAGGAGTTGCGAATCCTCGAGCGGGAGCGTGAGCAATGGATGAGCGGATCCTGACTGTCATCGTGCCGGCCATCGGCCTTGCCTCCGGCCTGATTGCCACCTATGTGAGCCTCCAGAACCGGGCGCTGCTGGCCGAGGTGCGGCGGGAGCTGGCCGAGGTCGAAAACCGAATCATTCTCCGGCTGAACGGGATCTACGTCCCGCCACACAACTACATCTGATGAGTCGGTTGTTTCACAGAGCTTTCGAATCACCCATCCCTTTCACCCGCAGGTGGGCCAAAAGTTCGATGTCGTCGAGCGGCGCAGCATCCGGACGAAGGACCGGATCTTCTACCAGGACGCAAGTGGTTGTTTGCGCTCGATCTCAGCCTCTTTTACGGACCTGGTGTCGCCCGATGCGGTCATGGCGCTCGGGGCCGGGCGATCCCGGTTTCGGGTAGCAGATCTGCTGGCCATCCGGCGGCTCATGGAGGATTTGGCGTCATGATCGAGCCACGCCACCGTAAAGGAAATTATGCGCAAGTCGTAAAGTGTATTATGTACACGGGGTGCCGCAAAACGGTTCCATGGCTGCCCGTTGATGGCATATACGGCAATAGAAGCAGCAGCGAGAAGTGGTTTGATGAACAAATAGGGCTTGACAGAGATGCTGCAAGGGATATAATTATCCTGACAACAGGTGCTCATGGCTCGCCCCAAACCACGAGGTCCAACCAAACTCGACGCCTTGCGCCAGACCGGGACGCTACACCCGCATCCGCAACTGGTGACCGACCCACTGTTCCTGGAGCAGCCTTTCTTCGACGCCCGCGACCTGATGCAGGTCAAGTACGAGTTGCTCCGCAAGGTCGAGGTGGATGGCGCCCCGGTCAGCTCGGCGGTAACGGCCTTTGGCTTGTCGAGGCCTTCCTACTACCAGGCGCGCTCTGCCTTCGAACAGGATGGACTGGCCGGCCTGGCACCCCAGAAGCGCGGGCCACGGCGGGCACACAAATTCAGCGCCGAGGTGATGGCGTTCCTCCAACAGCTTCGGAGGGAACAACCGGAGATCCGTTATCAGGAGATGGCCGAGCGCGTGCGACAACGCTTCGGCATTGCGGTGAATCCGCGCAGCATCGAGCGCCATCTGCGGCGCGGGCAAAAAAAAACGAGTTGATTCCCGCTCCGCCTCCATTAGACCGAAGTTCTACTCACCCCCAGGCGCTATCTGACTGGCGCTGCAAGAGAAGCGGCGGAATCGGCGTTCCTGTTTCTGGCTACAAACCGAGAAGCTGGAAGGCGCGGGCCTGGAGCGGCGTGAGTTCGGTGAGTTGATGGAACGATGGAGAGTCTTTTGCGGAGGCGGCCCGACACGTATTCTGGCAGCGGGTGGCGAGTTCTTCCAGCAGAGTTTCGAAGCTGTGCACGGGAAACCCGTCGGCTGTGACACGATCAGTCTTTTTGGCCAGCGCCGAGGCGGAGCAGGCGGCGGGCGCGACGGGATCGCGCCGCTTGCGGTCACGGCCGAGCTCCTCGTCCTCAAACAGCAGCGGGGCGAGATCCTTCCGCATGTGCCACTCCACGTAGAAGGCCAGCATGCAGAGCAGAATGTGCGCCCGCACGTGATCCTCGGTGCGGTGATGGATGGGGCGAATCCGCAGATCGATTCCCTTCAGGCTGCGAAAAGCGCGCTCGACTTGCGCCAGACTCTTGTAGCGGCGCACCGCGTCGGGAGCCGAGCAGCGGCTCTTGGGCTCGCTGGTGCGCACCACGTAGACGCCGTCCAATTGGCTTTCGCGCTGGATGGATTGCTCCCGCCGGCTCCAGGAGAAGACGCCGTCGGCGATGGTGAGCGCGAAGTGCTTGGCCACTTTGAAGCGGTTCAACACCTTGCCGACTTTGAGCGCGATCTCAGTTTGCTTGAGCGGGGTGCGGGTGCGGCGCTTGACCTCGGCGGCGATCCTGGCCAACTCCTTCTCGGTGGCCTCGATCAACTCGACCCTCTTGCGCCGGCGCTCGTCGGCCAGCAGCGGATTGAAGCAGGCCACCAGGCGTTCGCCGGGATAGTCGGGCGAAGCGATCTCGGCCAGGTTGGTCTTGTCGAACAGCGACATTTGCAGGCTCTCGCCGTCGACCAGTTCGCGGATGGCCGGTCCGCGCAGCGCCGAAATCCAGCCCAGCCCGGGATGCTGCTTCAACGCCGCGATCTGGGGTTCGGTGAGCATGCCGCGATCGCCCACCAGAACCACGCGATCCAGGCCGAAGCGCTGGCGAAGCTTGTCGACCTGATCGGGGACCGTGCTGGGATCGCCGGTATTGCCGGCATAGACGTCGATGGCCACCGGGCGCCCCTCGCCGTCGGTGAGCAGGCCGTAGACGATGACCGGCAATCCGCGCTTGCCGTCGCGGTTGTGACCGTGGCGGGCCAGCGGACAGGTGTGGCCCTCATAGTAGCTGCTGCTGACGTCGTAAAGAACCAGCGAGCCGTTGCCCAGGTGGCGTTGGGCCAGTTTCTTCTCGATGAGCGGCTGGCGCTGGAGCAGCCAGTCCATGGCTTTGTATAGATCGTCCTCGGTGGCGTCGGCGACTTGGAGTTCTTCGGCCAGGGTCGTGGTATGCCAGAGCCGGGTGGTGGCGAGCTTGGAGCAGGGGTGGAGGATGCGCTCGGCGATCATGGCCAGGACGAGGTCGCGCTGGCGCGAGGGCTTGGAGGCGAGCAGGGACTCCAGACGCAGGCGGCCGATGACGCCGAGCACGGCCTGGACGTGGCCGTGGGGCAGGTTGCGCTCAATGCGAAAGGCGTCGGAGGCGGAGACGAACTTCTCGCCGGCCAGGCGGCGGCGGATGATCCCGATGAGTTCCGGCGGCAGGTGGGAGATGTTGCCGAGGGTTTCGTGACGGACCTGGGAGCCGACACGGAAGGAGCGGCGGAGCAGGTGGGTCTGGTAAAGCTTGCCCTTGTAGGTGCGGGAGGTGGTGGCCACATGAACGGAGCCGTGCCTGGAGGCCATAACCGATGATAAGCCATGTAGGATGGCTTTCGCAAGACAAAAGTAATCATTTTAGTGGCTACAAATGGAAGGCCGGAAACAGCCCATCCGGCTGAGCCGATGACGGTTGGCTCAATTCAGGCGGTGGAACTTCGGATTAGACGGCGGCGGTCACTGGTCGTCCCGCTACGAAGATTTGCGCCGGCAGGTGTTGGCCGGCGACAGCCGCGGCCCAGGCTTGGCAATCCTGTTGAGCCGCGGCATGAAGGCTTGGCTCGATGTCGCCACTTCGCTCGATGTACGCTCCACTCCGTCGCCGATCGTGACGGATACCGGGCCGCTCCAAACCGTGCCCGGTGAACATCGCAACCAACTCACGGCCGTGCTGGCCGGGATGGTTCTGCACGGCTGGCAGCAAGGGAGGCACGCATGATCGAAGCGGCCCAGAAAGTCAGCGCTTCACACTTGAAGCGAAATGCCTACCTGTACGTGCGGCAGTCCACACCACAGCAGGTTTTGGAAAACGCCGAGAGCACGGCGCGCCAGTATGC
>CAYWST010000509.1:0-3560 GCA_964461075.1 uncultured Solibacteraceae bacterium
TCCATGGAGAGTCCCAAATTCAAAGATAACGGGTTTTACCGGATTTGGACTTCAGGCGAACGCCCGAGTCTGAGCTAGGTTTCTCCTGAGTCCCGGGATGGATCGGATGGAGTAAGGTCCGGCGGAGGCTGGTTCTACTTCACCCGCGAGAAGACCTGTTCGATGCCCTCTTTGAGCCGCGGCTCAACCTCAGCCGAGAATGGTCCAGGTTGGCCGTAGTAGATCATGCTGTCCACCGGTTCATAGCCGCCTTCCTCGAGGATTTTGGCGGTAGGGATATAGCAGGGGACATCGTTGGAATAGGCTGCGACCATCAACGGCTCGTCCGGCCATTTCGCTTTCGCCCAGAGAGCATACTCGACGACGACTTCGCCGCCGAGCGCGATGAGGGAGAACCCGCGCTGGAAGCGAATGGCCTGAACCGGCAGCGAAACCTTGCGCGGTTCAAGTCTTTGTTCATAGAGAGCCAGGATCTGCTTGGCGCGCCTGGACTTGAACGCGTTTTTGTCGCTCAACTCGAGCTCGAACTGCTCGCGGGTGTGGGGCGCGAGAGGCAGGTCGACCATCTGGTAGGCGGCGCGGACTCGGCCGGAAACCGGCTGCAATTTGCCTTGGGCGGCAACGGCCACGGCTTTGCCTAGCTCCTCGCCATGCTTTCCGGCAAGTTCCAGCGTGCTTCGTGGATTCGGGTTTTGGTCACCGGCGCAGAGTTCATAGAACAGGGCCACGGCCCCAGGGAAGGCTTTCTCAACTTCCATCTGGGCGAATCCGGCGTAGTCGCCGCTGATCTGATAGAACTCGCCGGTGAGGGTCGTGTTGTGGCAGGCGTAGCCGAATAGGATAGCCCGGACTTTGCCGTTAGGCGCGGAAACACGGAGGACGGGCACGCTGTGGTCGACCGGTCCGTTGGGGTTCACGCCGAGGCGCACTCCTTTGGGAGTCGTCTCACGGCGGTTGGCGGCAAAGCCAGCCTTGGTTTGGCCAAAACTGATCTGAGCGGGTTGGAGATCGCCCAACGCCTGCCCTATGAGATCGACGAGCTTTTCGAACAGGAGCTTCCTGTACTGGTCGGCGGCCTGCGCGTTGGCGGCGTCGAAGTTGTACATGGTTTCGAGGTTTTCGCGGACGACGGGTCCGGTGTGGGTGTGCGAGGAATTGAAAACGATGTTGGCGCGGTCGATTTTGTACTTGCGCATCACCTCGGCGGCGGCCCAATCGGTGAGGCTGCGTGGCATTCCGATCAGGTCCGTGGAGACGAGAACGACTCTGGTTCCGCCGGGGTCTTCGATGGCGAGCGCCTTGGCGTAGAGCCGGGAGAGCACTCCTTCGCTCGGCCTGGAGCGGGAGGCGTAGCCGGACATCCAGATGGGGCCCGGCGGCGTGATGTCGGTGCGGGCCGCTCCGGCGCGAAGGGATGACGCGGCATATGCGCCCTCCGCTATGAGGATGGCAAGCAGGCAAGGCGCAAAAGCCTGCATGGGTGATCCCTCCCTCTATTTGCGAGTGGTCAAAATCGTCTTCGTATCGTACACCTGGCCGGCGCGCTTGTACTTGAGGGTGACCTCGTCGCCGGGCTTGTGCTGGCGCAGCGCATAGGTGAAGTCATAGAGGTTGCCGATGGGCTTACCCGCGAACTCGACGATCTGGTCGCCGCCCTTGAGGCCGGCGAGCGCGGCGGGCGAGCCTTCCCGCACATCGGTGATGCGAAAGCCGCCTTCGGTGTTGCCCATGTCGGGGACGGATCCGAAGTAGGCGCCATAACCCCCGCCGGCCGATGCGGAGGCAGAGGCCATCTGCCGGGGCATTTCAACCTTCACGAACTTCGGGCGCGATTCTGCGGAGGTCAACTCGGTGGTGATGAGAGAGACCACCTTCAGCAAGTCCGCCGCGTCGTCCTGATTGATCTTGTCCCAGGTGTCGGAAGGGCGGTGATAGTCGGCGTGAAGTCCTGAGAAAAAGAAAAGCACCGGGACGGACTTCACCGTGAAGCTGAAATGATCGGAGGAGCCGAAGCCACCCTGATCGCTGGCGTCGAGAACGAGGCGGGTGTTGAGCCTGGCCTTATCGAGGATGGGCTTGAAGCCGTCACCGGTGGCGGTGCCGCCGATGAAAACCTTCTTGTCCTTGATACGGCCGATCATGTCCATGTTCAGCATGGCGACGGCCTTGTCCAACGGCAGCAGGGGGTGGTTGGCGTAATAGTTGGAGCCGAGCAGGCCGAGTTCTTCACCCGAGAAGGCGAGGAACAGAACTCCCCGCTTCATCTTCGGTCTGGAGGCCAGATGGTAGGCAAGCTCGACCAGACCGGCGGAGCCGCTGGCATTGTCGTCCGCGCCATGATGGATCGCTTTGCCTGCCTCCGAAGGCGACATGGAGCTCTGCTCGCCCATGCCGATGTGGTCGTAGTGCGCGCCGACGATCACGTATTCGTCCGTCTCGCCGGGCAGATAGGCGGCGACGTTGGGCACATCCTTCTTCTCGCGAACGACCTCGGCGGCGAGTTCCACGGTGAGCCCGGGGATCGGCAGCGGTTTCGGCCTGAGATCCTTGTCGACTTCGGCGATCCAGCTTTTGAGCGACGTGCCCGCCATGGCGAGCCACCTGTCGGCGACTTCGGCGCGCACCTGCACGAAGGGGATATCCGGTGAATTCGGGCCGACGTTGGAGCTGAAACGGTCGAGCGAATCGGCGTCGGTGTGGTTGGAGACGTCGTTGACGAAGATCACCGCCCTGGCGCCGTGAAAACGGGCGTTCACGGCTTTGTTTGTCAGTTGGGCGTGAGTCGTGTAGACCTTGCCGGCGAAGACCGATTTCTCGTCGAACTCCTGGGGTTCATGGCGCAGCAGGAGGACGATCTTGTCTTTCACGCCGGCGCCCGCGTAATCGTCATAGCTGTACTCGGGCGCGGTGATGCCGTATCCGGCGAAGACCACCGCGGCGCTCGCTGTCCCGTTACCGGAGAAGTTGAAAGGTTGGAAGTCCTTCTGGAACTCGAACGTGGAGCCGCTGGCGACAAGGCGGTTCTGCTTGCCGAGCACGGCGTTGGTGGTGACGCTGTAGCGCTGGTAGAACGCCCCGTTGGCTGCGGGCTTGAGCCCGGCTTTCTTGAACTGGCCCGCGAGCCAGGACGCTGCTCTTTCAAGTTCCGGCGAGCCCGTGGCGCGGCCTTTCATCTTCGGCTCTGAGAGAAGTTTGACCGATTTCTGGTAGCGTCCGGCGTCGATGTCGCCCTTGCCGGCAGCCTGCAGAGCCGTAGCGGAGAGAGTGAGGGCCGCGGCGGCGGCGATGAGTTGGATTCGGATCATTCCTGTCGTTTTCATTTTGAGCCCGGGATGGGCAGTTTCACTTCGCAGCACGATTCGGGCGTGAAGCCGGTGCGCTTGCTGTAGTCGAGTTCCCAATCGATGATCGCCTTGAGCTGCGCCCAGGGGGCGGAGCCGGGCACTTTGCGCCCGTTGACGAACAAAGTAGGCGTGGAATCTACTTTGAGCGCCCGGCCTTCCGCGAGATTGCGGTTGATCTCGGCCTCGGTGGCACGGCCGTCGAAGCAGCTTCCGAAC
>CAYWST010000510.1:0-2044 GCA_964461075.1 uncultured Solibacteraceae bacterium
CTGTTCCTGAATCAGCGAGGATTCGGCCTGGAAGCGAATCGGTACATCAACAACCCAAAGCCGGCGCCGGCTTCCGCATCGCTTCGGCCGACTTGAAAGACCATGAACTTCCCATCGCGGGAGATCACCGGGTTGGAGGCGACCCATCCCGTGTAGTCGTTGAAGTGCGTCAGCCGCAGGAAGTCCTTCCCGCCGCTGTCGAGGCGAAGCTTCCAGATGTCAATCTGAGATTCGCCTCCAGTGCCACCCAGGCTCTGCGCGTGACGGTCGGCTTCCACGGTGACATACTTCTCGCCGGGGAAGATCGCTTCCACCTCGTTGTAGGTCGCGGGCGCTTGCGAGCAGTTCATCGCATCGCCGGTCGCGACATCGAGACTCATGACCGAGGCTGCGCCATTCGGCTCGTTGCACGTGAAGGTCATCTTCGAGTCGTTGGCGTAGAAGTCCTGAGCCTCGATCGAACACGCGGCGGCATCGGCGTCATAGACGGTTCGCTTGGCGATGAGTCGAGGTTTGCCTCCGCTGACGTCGAGTTGAGCCATGACCAGGAGCGAGCGGCCCGCTGGTAAAGAGGCATCCTGGCGGTTGGTGACAGCCCAGGCGATCCGCGAACTGCTTCGTGAGATGGCGATTCCCTCGCTGATGCGTTCTCCCAATGGGACAGGCTTTGAACCAGGCTGCCGGCTCATGTGCCAGATCTCCGCCTCGACGCGGCGTCCCGTCTCGATGTCCGTGAACCTGGCCGGACCCGTCAAGAGGTAATCGCCCGAAGGCAGGTGCATGACACGCAGGAACGCGGCGCCGGGAACGCCGCAGGTCAGGCAGCGGATGGCGCGCGTCCTCAGGTCGAGCACCATGGCGTCGCCGAAACTTTTGCTCATGAAGGCCACTTCGCGAGAATCCGGCGAGAGGTCAGCGCGCTCGCCGAACCGCGTGAGCAACTCGACATTCCGAGGCAAATGATCCAGTGGCGACCCCGATTTCCGCTGCGCGGGCGCGGTGACGGCGGCCAGGACGATCAGGATGACCAATCGGAACATCATAGACCTCTCTTTCGAAGCGTGTAGAACAGCGCCGGCGTGATCAGCAGGGACAGGATCATCGAGACCGTGACGCCTCCGATGACGGCGATGGCGAGCGGTTGGAGGATCTGAGCGCCGGAGCCGATGCCCATCGCGAGCGGCAACATTCCGAAGACAGTCGCAAGGGCGGTCATCAGGATCGGGCGCAGGCGGCGGCGGCCGGCCTGGAAGATGGCTTCCTGCAGCGGGAGCCCATTTGCGGTGAACTCCTTCTCTGAGTCGAGCATCAGGATGCCGTTCTTGTGCACAATGCCGACGACCATGATGGCTCCCATGAACGATGAGATGTTCAAGGTTGTGCCCGTCACATCGAGGGCGAGCAGGGCGCCGAAGCCGCACAGGAGCGTGGCCACCAGAATCGCGATGGGGTGGGAGAACGAACGGAACTCAAACACGAGGATGATGAAGATCAGGAGCATCGACATCAACAGGACCATGGTGAGTCCGCTGAAGGATTCGCGCTGAATCTGATACTGGCCGCCAAACTCGATGTCCGTTCCCGGAGGAATTCTGACTTCCTTGAAGAGCCGGGCTTTGACCTCGTCCATCGTGGAGCCGAGATCGCGCCCTTCCAGGCGCGCCGTGACGGCCGACATGTTACGGAGATTGTCGCGGCGGATCTCGTGAGTCACTTCCTCGGTCTCGATACTGGCGATGCTGGAGAGGGGAACGGTCTGACCCGTTGGTGAAGTGATCAGCAGTTCCTTGAGCTTTTCGCTCGAAGAGCGGGAGGCGGCCGGATAGCGCACGCGGATGCCGAGCATCCTGTCGCCGCGAATCATGCTGGAGGAGACCTGACCATCGAGAATCGCCCCTTCGAGGTCGAGGACGTCCTGGACGCCGAAACCGGCCAAAGCGGCCTTGTCGGGATCGACGCGGAAGTTGTGCGCAGGCCCGATGATGATCGTCCGATTGACCACATCGACGACACCGGGGACCTTCGGCAGCCACTCCGCGATTTC
>CAYWST010000510.1:2144-3534 GCA_964461075.1 uncultured Solibacteraceae bacterium
ATCTTCTCGACCTTCATCAGGACACGGTTCGTTTCTTCCAGCGATGTTCCCTCCGGCATCCGGTAGTCTCCGACGAAGGCGCCCTCATCCATCTCCGGAAGGAAGCCGGTGCCCAGGTGATAGTAGACGCCCACAGAGGCAGCCAGAATGGCGAGCGAAGCCATCATGACGGCCCGCGTGTGATGCAGGCTCCAGTGGAGGGCCTTCTCATAGCGGTTCGTCAGCCATCGCATGATGCGCCCCTCGCCGGCCTGCTCGGCTTTCTCCATGTCGGTCTCAACGGGTCCCGCAGGTCTGCGGAAGACAACGCGGGCCAGGACTGGCGTGAACAATATCGCCAGAAACAGAGATGCGAGTAGTGCGGTCACCAGCGTCATCGCCAGCGCTCGGAAGAAGACGGCCGTGATTCCGCCCAGGAACACCAAAGGCAGGAAGACGACGATGGGCGTGAGGGTGGAACCGATGAGGGCGGGGGTCAGTTCCTGGATGGCGCTCATGGACGCCTCTCGCGGCGCATGGCCCATGGACATGTGGACGACGATGTTCTCCACCATCACGATGGCATCGTCGATGACCACGCCGATGCATGCCGCGATTCCTCCAAGCGTCATGAGGTTGAAGCTCATGTTGAAGAGCTTCATGAAGACGATGGCGATGAGGACGGCGATGGGGATGACGAGGGCGGCGACGAAGGTGGTGCGCCAGCTCTTGAGGAATCCCACCAGAACGGCGACCGAGAGCCCAAGGCCGATGAGGATGCTCTCGGTCACGCTACCGATGGAGTCGCGGACGAGGATGGACTGATCGTAGAAGACGGCGAGTCTGATGTCGGGCGGAAGTCCTTTTTGAATCTCCCTCAATTCGCGATTCACCGCGTCGGCGATCTCCACCGCATTCCCGTCCGGCTGCTGGAGAACATTCACGAGGACGGCGGGGAGGCCGTCGGCGGTGACGATGTTATAGACCGGCTTCTCGCCGGGTTGGACCTGGGCGAGATCGCGAATCCGAATCGGCGTCCCTTTCACCACGCCAACGACGACATCTTCAATCTGCTCTTTCTGGCGGATCAGCCCCGTGACAGTGGTGAGGTAAAGCTTGTAGTTCTCCTGCACCATGCCTGCGGCGCCGATGAGATTCGTTTTCCGAATCCCATCCGTTACCTTGGTGAGCGGAAGGCCGTAGCTATTCAGTTTGCCGGGATCGACGATGACGTGATACTCCGGAGGCCGCCCTCCGACGATCCTCGTCTCCGCTACGCCGGGCAGACGGTAGAGGCGCGGAGCGACCTCGTAGTAGGCCTTCTCCCACAGCTCGGCGGTGCTCCGGTTCGGCGAAGTCATGCTGAAGCCGACCATGGGAAAGACCGAGAAAGTCATCCGATTGATGTAGA
>CAYWST010000511.1:0-3522 GCA_964461075.1 uncultured Solibacteraceae bacterium
TTCTGAGACCGGCAGCAGTCGGCAACCCGCAAAAAGGGGCGGCGCAAGCCGCCCCTGCTCGCCGTGCTTACGGGACGAGATCGACCTTGGTGTTGTCCATCTCCATGTTGGTGGCGTTCAGTAGCTCCACGGCGGCGCTGCCGCTGAAGAAAACCGTGTTGGCTTTGAATACGTTGTATCGCGACGTCGCCGATGCCTGGATCCCAACCCCGAATCCGGAGATGGAATTGCCGTAGACAAAATCGCCCACGGGGCCGTTGGCGTCGATATCCGCCGGGTTGTAGCAGATGCCCAGCGCGCCGTTGGTCCCGGCTGTGAGGGTGTTGTGAGCGATTCGGTTGCCTGAACTCATACCCCCGCGGACAAAGATGCCGAGACCCGTGTTGTAGATCGAGTTGTTCTCCACCACTACGTTCTTCGATTGCACGATCATGATTCCGGTCTCGGGCGGCGGCGAAACGATTGGAAGACCTTCTCCGCGGATCTGCAGATTCGTGAGAACCACGTTTGAACTGTTCATCACGATCACGCCGAACGCCGAATTGGAGATCATTCCGTTGGAAACTCGAACTCCCCTGGCGCCATTGATCCGGATGCCGACGCCGAGTTTTCCTCCGGCGCCGGCGAGAGCGAACCCGTTGAGGTCCAACGTGACGTCGCTGGCGGTAATGGTGATCGCCGCGCGCTCGTTGGTGAGCGTTCGGCGGTCGCTCTGGAGGACATAGGTCCCAGGCATGTCGATAACCCCGGTTCCAGGGACAGGCCTGCCGTCGGGAGCCGCGGCGAGCGCGGTGGTGATCGTAAGAGTGGCGGCGCACGCTGCCGCGAGAGTCTTCATAGTCATTGCATCGTCTCCTCTAAATTTGCCGGGCGAGCGCCCAACGCTTGAGTAGTCGATGCCGCTCCGCGTTTCCCCCTCGGCTAGACTGGAAAAATGTCATGGGTTCGGGTGGTTCCTGTTGTGTGCCTGTTGGCGGCGCACGCGAACGCCCAGCAAAACTACTTCGCCGGAGGCTACATCGGCGTGTCCACCCTCTCGGCGGACGCGCGCACCGACGTGACAAGCTCCGGCGCCCAGTTCAGTTCCTATAAGCCCGAAAACGGCCTGACCGCCGTCGGCTTCGCGGGTCGCCACATCAACGATTGGGTCAGCGTGATGGGAAGCTACGGCTGGAACCGCAACTCGCTGCTGCTGGCGTCGGGCGAGGCGGCTTCGGTATCGAGCGCGATCTCTCGGGAGTATCACTCGTCGATGCACACGGTCATCGGCGAGGCGTTGATCTACTTCCGCCCGCGGCGCAGCCGGATCCGGCCCTATCTCTCCGCCGGCGCCGGTGTCGTCAACATCGATGCGAACTCGCGTGGCGCCGCCACGGTGTCCGGTCAGCCGCCCTCTCTGCCGGGCTCGATCAGCCACACCGGACCCGCGGTTCGCGTGGCCGTCGGCATCGATCTGTTCGTCTCGAAGAACTGGGCGTTGCGATATAGCTTCAGCGAGACCATCCAGGGCAATCCATTCAGCGAGGCTCTCACGCCGCCAGCGCCTCGCAGGCTGGCGAACTTCCAGAACTGGTTCGGCGTGGCGTTTCACTTCTGAAACTCCGAGTAGGGGCAGTGCGGCCACCAGATGGGCGCCTTGTCCATGTTCTCCGCCAGAACCCGCGCATGGCAGACCCGGCAATAAAACATCTGCTTGACAGCCTGTCCGGCGGGCGCGATCTGCACCAGTTCTTCAAAGACGCAGAGCGGATTGCCGGCGGCCTTTGTGGCCGTGACGTCAAGCAGCGGACCGGTCTCCTGCTGAGCGTTGACCATCGCAGTGTAAGTGCGGCTCAGCAGGCGGGCGGGCGCAACCGTCTCGGGCGCGTGATCGCTCTCGGATTCCCGGGCGAGGCGTTCGAAGAAAATATCGTCACTCATTGCCGGTCCCTGCCTGTCGCCGCTCATCACTGTACCACCGCTGCCTGAATTGTTCGCGTGCTCTCGCCAACGCGCGCTCCACCGCCTTCTCTGTCTTTCCCGTCTCTTGCGCCATCGCCGCCGCGCTCCAACCCTCCCAATACCGCCACAACAACAGGAGCCGGGCCTCCTCTTCCAGCGATGCCAACACCTTCCAGACGAGTTGCGCGGATTCGTTCCGCTCAAACGTCAGCGCCAGATCCTCGCCGTGCGCCGGCTCCGGCCCGTCCTCGTCGAATTGATACTCCCGCAGTCGCCGCCGGTAGTGGTCCTGGATCTTGTGCCGCGCGATCCCGAGCAACCACGTCTTCACAGCCGACCCGCCACGAAACGAAGCCAATCCCTGCCACGCCTCCAGAAAGACCTGTTGGAAGATGTCCTCGACGAGGTCGTGCCGCGGCATCAGCCTGCGAGCAAGGTAAGCATGGACCGCTCCCCCGAAACGGGCGACGAACTCGGCCGTCGCCTTGCGGTCCTTTCTCAGGACCGCGGCGACGAGTTCCGAATCGCCTTGCTGATGAGCCTCTGCAACCACTCGCTATTCATAGTCGCACCTGACAAGAAGATCCCCCGCCGGCTGAAACCCGACTCGCGCTCAGGCCCTCCAAAAGGTATGCACCGAACATCCGGCGCCGCGATGCGCCTTCCGGCCTTCTTCGCCCTGCTGGCGACCACCACCCTGCCCGGCCAACAGACCACCAGCCCCCGTTTGGAAGAACTGACGGGGAAGACGTTCATTCTCGTCTCGGCCGCCGCGGGCGAAAACACGATTCCATTTCCCGCCAGGCCGGCCATCACCATGAAGTTCGGCGAGGCTGGCAAGATCACCGGTTCCGCTCCCGTCAACCTGTATATGGGGTCGATCGAACTGACTGAAGACGGAACACTCGTTTGGGGGCCCGCCGGTCTGGCCGTCACGCGACGCGCCGGTCCGCCAACGCTGATGGAACTGGAGTCGCTCTTCTTCCAGGGCCTTGAACGTGCCACCTCGGTAGCGCTCGACGGATCCAGGCTCGTGTTCTCATCCTCGCAGCCGCGGTTCTCATTTGTCTTTGAAGAGCAGGCTGCGCCCGCTGCGTTCGCGGAGTACTTTGACCGGTTGCTGACGGTGACGCAATTGAATGTCGACGGAGCCGCCTACCCGCTTCCTGCTCAGCCCAGGTTGAACCTCACTGTGAGCAGTGACGGCCGGGCCGCGGGCTTCGCCGGCGTCAACCGGTTTTTTGGGAAACTCGAAATTTCCGCGGACGGCGGCGTCGCCGCGGGCCGCTTCGGCTCGACCCTCATGGCCGGTCCCGAGGAACTCATGAAGCTCGAACAAGCCTACCTGAAGGCGCTCGAGCAAACCAGGCGGATCGAGACTTCCGGCCGCGCCGTGCGGTTTCTGAACCGGGATGGGATCGCGGTGGTCGCCTTCGAACTGCGCTGACAATCCGGTTAGTTGATCTTCCTGCCGAACTGCCGCTCCATCAGACGCGCCATCCACGCCCGGTGCGCCTTGATGTAGCTTCCGAACTTCTCCGGCCTGGCCGGGTCCATCTGCGGGCCCGGCCAATCCCACTC
>CAYWST010000512.1:0-3511 GCA_964461075.1 uncultured Solibacteraceae bacterium
CTGGTTCGGCGCGCCTCCGGGCCTGAACAAGCTCGACCGCGAGGGCAAGCTGCGTTCCATTCCTCTTCCTGAACCTGCCCCCGGCAACCCTCTTTCGCACCCGATCGTGAGATCCATTCATGAAGACTCCGGCGGAATGCTCTGGCTCGCCAGTAGCTCCGGGCTTTACAGGTTCGATCCACGTACTGAGAAGGCGGCTCGATTCACCGTTGACGACGGTCTGGCGAGCGCGAACCTGTCGTGCGTGCTCCCGGATAACGACGGGCGCCTGTGGATCAGCACCGATCGAGGGATCTCCCGCTTCGATCCGCAGGATATGAGGTTCTACAACTACGAAGAGGGGGACGGGCTTCAGGGAAATCGTTTCTCCCCCCGGGCCTGTTTGAAAGCGAGGGATGGGCGGCTGTTCTTCGGAGGCAACCTCGGCTTCAATGGCTTCAATCCGCGCGACGTCCTGGCCATTCCACAGGACTTGTCCGTGGTCCTGACTTCTCTCCGGATCAATGAAAGGCCTTTTCCCGTTGGGGAGGGCAATGCAATCCGGCTGAAGCACGATCAGAACGGCCTCACGTTTGAGTTTGCCGCCCCTCACGCGGCCAGCCCCTGGAAGTTGCGATACCGGTTCAGGCTGGAAGGGAGGGAGAGCAGTTGGATCGAGGTGGACAGTGCACACAGGTCAGCGAGGTACACGGACCTCCCGCCGGACAACTATGTATTTCGGGTCGAGGCGTCCACCGATGGCCGTTCCTGGGCGCCGGGCGGCGCCGCTCTCCAAATCATGATTATGCCCCCCTGGTGGGGAACCTGGTGGGCCCGTGTTCTCGCGGCGCTCCTCCTTCTCGGGGTCCTGGCCGCCGCCTACTGGTTGCGGGTCGAGGCGCTCCACATGCGGCAGCGGCAATTGACCGCGCTTGTGGAGCGGCGCACAGAGGAACTGGAGCACGCGCGAGATCAGGCGGAGGCCGCTAATCGGGCGAAGAGCAGATTCCTGGCCACAATGAGTCACGAATTGCGCACGCCACTCAACGCCATCCTGGGCTTCTCCAGCCTGCTGCGGGAGAGCAGCGTTTCGAGTGAGCAAAGCGAGCACGTCAACATCATCAATCGGAGCGGTGAACATCTGCTCACTCTGATCGACGACATCCTGGACCTCGCGAAGATCGAGGCGGGCCGGCAATCGCTGGACGTCGTGCCGTGCGACCTGACCTCTCTTGTAAGCGACGTCGTCGAGATGATTCATGTCCGTGCCCGGTCAAAGAATCTCGACCTGGCCTGGGAGCGGTCTCCGGATGATCCGAGGTTCGTCCGCATCGACGCCTCCAAACTGCGGCAGATCCTGATCAATCTCCTGGGCAACGCGGTGAAGTTCACGGAGGCGGGAAGCGTCAGGCTGCGTTCGAGCGCGTCGGCTCCGGATGGCAGCAGCCTACGGCTGAATTTCGAAGTGGAAGACACCGGACCTGGAATCGCAGTGGAGGACCAGGCCCGGATCTTCCAGCCCTTCGTGCAGGCCTCTCAAGGCGGTACACAGAAGGGCACCGGCCTGGGATTGGCCATCACGAAACAGTTTGTGGAAATGATGGGCGGAACCATCGGCCTGGAGAGTGTTCCGGGACAGGGATCGTTATTCCGTGTCGAGATTCCCGCAGAAGCCGCGGAGGAATCGGATGTAACGGCCGCGCGAGAAGGGCGCGAGTCCTGCCAGGTTCTGGAAGAGGGGCAACCCGAATGGCGCGTGTTGGTCGTGGACGACAACGTTGAAAATACAACGGTCCTCGCACAGATGCTCCGCCGCGCCGGATTCCAGGTGCAGGTGGCGCAGAACGGCGCGCTCGGAGTCGAACTGTTCCAGCAATGGCGCCCGCATTTCATCTGGATGGATATCCGGATGCCGGTCATGGACGGCATGGAAGCGACGCGGCGGATTCGCACTCTCGATGGAGGGCGGGATGTGCGGATCGCCGCGGTCACTGCTTCGGCCTTTAAGACGGAACGAAATGAAGTGATGGCCGCGGGCATGGATGACTTCATCGGCAAGCCATGCCGATGGAATGAGATCTTCGAGTGCATGGGCCGGCATCTTGGAGCGCGCTACCGTAAGGCGCCAATTGCCGCCGCTGAGAGCGTCGAGGAGGCTGGCTTGTTGCGGCCGGCGGCTCTCGCCGCGCTTCCCGGCGAGTTGCGCGCCGAACTCATGGACGCGGTTCTCTCCCTCGACGCCCGGCGCGCCGGTCCGGTCATCGGCCGCGTCAAAGAACTAGACGAGCCGCTCGCCTCCTCGCTGAGATGGTTCGTCGATCGGCTGAATTATACTGCGATCTTGAATGCGATCGAACTTTCCGAGAAAGAGGCGCAATCTGGGGGCGCCCAGGAAAAGATCAAGAACGATACCTTGAAGACCGGTCCATAGACTTCTTTCGGCTCGACTACCGGTTCGTCAACGATGAGGACCACTCAGACTGACAAGAAGAGAGCTGATCCTCTTCACATCAGCCGGAAGACCAAATGTCAACCCGAAGGGAGACATTCGGACCCTTGGGCTCACAATCGATCACCCGGTCAGGTTGCGTACAACGGTATCATTTTGCGAATTATCAATGTTTTGGCCACTACCGGAATCCGCCCGCGCGAATTGGCGCTCAATGTGCATCCTCGGGAGGACATGCATCGGAATTTCGATCACACTCCACGGTACCTTTGCGCCCGGCCGAGGGGGATCGCCACGGCGGTGTTTTTGTGCAAGATTGCCGCGGGGCTCCAGCTGGCTGCTTCATTGTTGGTTGCCCAAGAAACAGCATCCGATGACGCAGCCAAGCGCGCAGCCTTGGCCAAGGCCGCGCTCAATCCAGTCGCCAGCCTGATCAGCGTGCCGTTCCAGCAAAGCAGCAATTTCGTGACTGGTCCTTACGGCAGGGTTGGGAACCTTACGAATATTCAACCCGTGATCCCGTTGAAGTTGGGTTCGGAATGGAACCTTATCACCCGTACCATCCTTCCGCTTTTCGAGTTTCAGCCCGATCCGGCAGGTCCTACCAATTGGGCCGGTGGCGTGGGCGATCTCAATCCGAGCGTCTTCCTCTCTCCTCAGAAGACAGGCAAAGTAATCTGGGGCGTCGGGCCATCGCTCGTCCTCCCAACCACAACCGATCCACTCCTGGGTCAAGGGAAATGGAGCGCCGGACCTAGTGTGGTCTTGCTGGTGCAGCCCGGAAAGTGGACGATTGGCACTTTAACGAGCAATATCTGGTCGTATGCCGGCGACGAGGATCGTGAGTCTGTCAACCAGTTCACGATGCAGTACTTCGTCAACTACAACCTAAAGAAGGGCTATTACTTGACGAGTGCGCCCATCATCACGTCAAACTGGCGGGCAGGTTCGGGAGAGAAGTGGACGGTGCCCTTCGGTCTCGGGGTTGGGCGGATCCAGAAGTGGGGGAAGCAGCCGGTGAATTGGTACATCGCCGCGTTCGGTAATGCCGTTCATCCCACCTATGGCTCTGTCTGGTCGTTG
>CAYWST010000513.1:0-3504 GCA_964461075.1 uncultured Solibacteraceae bacterium
AGATGTTCATCAGCGAGCAGACGGTGAAGAACCACCTGCACAACATCTTCGACAAGCTGGGCGTGAGCGACCGTCTGGAACTTGCGCTGTACGCGATCCACAAGGGACTCCACCTGCAGCAAGGGGACCAGTAACCGGGCTGCGGCAAGAGCGTTAAGGGAGCTAAATCCGTACCGAACACTCTTGCATTCGCGACCGCCAGGGATCTACGATCATGTCAGGAGGATAAACAGATGCGCTTGTCTTTAGCCGCCATGGCGGTTTTCACGCTGATGGTGTTCAAGGCTCCTCCGACCACTCTCCAGGCTGTCATGCAGGAAGCGCTTCCGCGTTGCGTCGCCGTCGAACCGATGAGCGGCAAGGTGGGAACGGAGATCGTCGTCACGGGCGAGAATCTCGGCAAGGAACACGTGGCGGAGCTTTATTTCACCGACGGCAAGAACGACTTCAAGGCGCTGATGTCGGAACAGACGGCCACACAGATCAAGTGTAAGATTCCGGCCAAAGTCGAAGCCGGAGTGCGCTATAAGTTGATGGTGCTGACCCGAGGCAAGGAGCCGAAGCTGATCGAGCAGCCGGTGCGGGTCGAAATCGAAGAGTGAACGATCTTTAAGATCACTGCTAAGATCGAAAGGAGTCCCCCGTGGGGACTCCTTTTCCATTCACTCACCTCATGGCGTCCCGATCCCATCAATACGATTACGACCTGCTGGTCATCGGCTCCGGACCGGCGGGGCAGCGAGCCGCGATCCAGGCGGCCAAGGCCGACCGGCGGGTCGCGCTCATCGAAAAGAAGTCCGTGCTGGGCGGGGTCTCGGTGAATACCGGGACGATCCCATCGAAGACGTTGCGAGAGGCCGTGCTGGACCTGTCGGGCTATGGGGAGAGGGAGTTCTACGGGCTGAGCCATACGCTCCGGCGCCGGATCGACATGTCGGACCTGCTGCTGCGGGTGGACACGGTGGTCCGGCATGAGATCGACGTGACGCGGGCGCAACTGCTGCGCAACCGTGTCGAGGTTTTCGCAGCGGCGGCCTCGTTTGTCGACGCCCATACACTGCGGCTCGATTACGTGGACGGGGCGGGACAGCGGAACCTCACGGCGGCGCACATCATCATCGCGGTGGGCACCGAAGCGACGCGAGACGACCACATCCCGTTTGACGGCCGCCGGGTGATGACGAGCGACGACATCCTCACCATGGACAGGCTGCCGCGGACTCTTGCGGTAGTCGGGGCGGGCGTAATCGGCTGCGAGTACGCCTCGATGTTCGCCGCGCTCGGGGTGCGGGTGACTCTGGTCGACCGCCGCCCGCGCCTGCTGCCCTTCGTGGACGGGGAGATTTGCGACACGCTCGCATACCTGCTGCGCGAGAACCGCGTCATGTTCCGCCTGAACGAAAGCGTGAAGGCGATCGAAGTTCTGGAAGAAGACGAGACGGATCACGTCCGCATCACGCTGGACAGCGGCAAGCAGATCGTGGCCGAGAAGGCCCTTTATTCGATCGGCAGAACGGGCAACACGAGCCGGCTCGACCTCGGCAACGCCGGGATCGAGCCGGACGACCGAGGCCGCATCGCGGTGAACGAAAACTACCAGACCTGCGTCCCCCACATTTATGCGGTGGGCGACGTGATCGGCTTCCCCAGCCTGGCGTCCACATCGATGGAGCAGGGCCGTCTCGCCGCGTGCCACGCCCTCAATATCAAGACCACGTCGGTACCGGAACTCTTTCCGTACGGCATTTACACGATCCCCGAGATTTCAATGGTCGGCAGGAATGAAGAGGAACTGACCCATGACGGCGTGCCTTACGAGACCGGCAAGGCGCGGTATCGCGAAATCGCCCGCGGCCAGATCCTCGGCGATTCGACCGGCCTGCTGAAGCTGCTGTTCCACATCGAGACGCGGAAGCTCCTTGGGGTTCACATTATCGGCGAAGGATCGAGCGAGCTCGTGCACATCGGCCAGGCGGTTCTCGCGTTCGGCGGCACGGTGGATTACTTTGTGAACACGGTCTTCAACTACCCGACTCTCGCCGAGTGTTACAAGACCGCGGCCTTCGACGGGATCAACCGGATCGGCCAGTTGCGCTCCGGCCAATAGCGGCGGCTATTCTGGAGGTGTCATGCGGAACGTGCTCGTCATTCTTCTGGCGGGCGGCGCCGGGGAGCGGTTGGCGCCGCTCACCAACCGCCTTGCCAAACCGGCCGTCCGCTTCGGCGGGATCTACCGCATCATCGATTTCACGCTCTCCAATTGCGTGAACTCGGGGCTGCGGCGGATTTTTTGCCTTACGCAGTACAAATCGCTCGAGCTGACGCGCCATATCCGGGAAGGGTGGGCGCTTTTTCCCGGAGAGTTGGGGGAGTTCATCGAAGTGCTCCCGCCGATGAAGCGCATCCACTCGGACTGGTACCTCGGCACGGCGGACTCCGTTTACCAGAACATCGAAAGCATCGAGGCGGAGAAGCCGTCGCACGTTCTCGTGCTGGGCGGGGATCACATTTACAAAATGGACTACCGCGAGATGCTGGACTGGCACGTGGCCTGCAGGGCGGCCGCCACCATCGCGACGATTCAGGTTCCGCCGGCGGAAGCCTGCCGGTTCGGCGTCGCCGAAATCGATTCCGAGAACTACCGCATCCGGGGCTTCGAGGAGAAGCCCGGCCACAACGCGCCCACGCGGAGCCCGTTCAACCCGGAGATGTGCAGCGTCTCCATGGGCATCTACCTCTTCGAGACCCGGGCGCTGGTTTCCGCACTGTTCGCCGACGCCGAAGACCCGGGGTCGGCGCACGACTTCGGCAAGGACGTCATTCCGCGCCTGATCCACAACGCCAATGTCGTCGCTTACGATTTCAACGACCTCAACCGCAAGGGCATGCGGTACTGGCGGGACGTCGGAACGCTCGACGCCTACTACGAGGCCAACATGGATCTGGTGAGCGTCTCGCCCGAATTCAACCTGTACGACCAGGCGTGGCCGCTTCGCACACGAATGCCGCAGGCGCCGCCGGCCAAGTTCGTCTTCGCGATGGAGGGCCAGCGGATGGGAGTCGCAACCGACTCTATCGTCAGCCCCGGGGTGATCGTCAGCGGGGGCAGAGTCAACCGCAGTCTCCTGAGCCCCGGCGTCCGCGTCAACAGCTACTGCGATATCGAGAGTTCGATTCTGCTGGACGGCGTGCGCGTCGGCCGCTATTCGCGGATTCGCAACGCGATTATCGATTCCGGGGTTGAACTCCCGGAAGGGAGCGAAGTCGGCCTCGATCCGGTCCGCGATTCCGCCGCGGGGTATCACGTCACGGCGAACGGCGTCACCGTCGTCGCCTGACGCGCCGAAAACGGGAGGTGATCCATGGGCGATGACCGGCACTGGGTCATCAACCGGCCGTTCGGCCGGGGCCCCTTTCCGGCATCCCGCCTTCCACGCGCACTTGCCCATGCTGACTTCTATTTCTCCGCGGGCTCCGAGGCCTTCGAGGCGGGAGAGTTCCACT
>CAYWST010000514.1:0-3495 GCA_964461075.1 uncultured Solibacteraceae bacterium
GAACAGGTATGCGCCACGAAACTCGTTCAGGAGCGTCGAGCTGAGGATTCGGTTCCAGGAGCCGAGAATGTTGTAGCTATCGGTGTCGCGGTTGCCGCTCGGTTCGGCGGCGGGGTCGGGATAGACGGACCGGCGGCTCTGGTCCTGCGTCTGCCAGAGAAGCCGGCCGGAGAAGCGGTCCGCGTTGGTGGCGTTGTAGTCCACCTTGGCGGTGTAGGTATCCCGTGTTGTGGCGTCGACGGTGTTGGCGCTGAAGTTGTTGGTGCCCGCGATGTTGTCCGGCGTCCGGTTGGGCGAAGGGTAATAGGCGATCACATTCAAGGAAACCGGATCCAGGCGGATTGCGGGAATCACGTTGCCGGGGAAGGGTTGTCTGCCTTCCGGGGCCGTCGAACTGCGGGGGTCGTAGACGACCGCCAGCGATCCGTTGGTGTTCAAGGTGCGCGAATAGTCGCCCTGGCGCTCGATCAACGAGGGGATGGTCATGAGCAGCGTTGTGCCGTCGCGCCGGCGGCCGCCCTCGTAGGAGCCGAAATAAAACGCCTTGTTCTTCACGATGGGTCCGGAGACAGTGCCGCCGAAGACGTTGTAGCGAACGGGAGCGCGCTGCTTCTGCCCGTCCTTCCAAGGCGCGAAGAAATTCGCCGCGTCAAGCTTCTCGTTGCGGAAGTATTCGAAGAGGCTGCCGCGGATGCGGTTGGTTCCGGACTTGGTGTTCATGACGATGACGCCGCTCGCGGTACCGCCGTACTCCGCCGAAAAGGCGTTGGTGAGGACTCGAACCTCCTGCAGGCTCTCGACGGGAGGGTCGGTCTCAATCTGCGCCTGGCCGATCCGTATCGTTTGCCCGGAGCCGCCGTCCATGACGAAATTCTGGCTGCGGCCGCGGCCGCCGCCGACGCTGAAGTAGGGCCGCTCCCCGGCGTTGTAGCTGACGAAGACGGACGCTCCGGTCATCTCGATGATGTTCATGGCGCGCCGGTCGCCGAGGGGGATGTCCTCGATGGTCTTGGATTCGATGAGTTGGCTGGCTTCCGAAGTCCGGCTTTCGAGGATCGGCGCCTCGGTGGTGACGGTTACGCTATCGCTGACCTGGCCGATCTGGAGGATGAAGTTCAGCTCCTGCGCCTGACCGGTGGTGAGGACGACATTCTGTTGGATTTGGGTCTGGAAGCCGGCCAGCTCAACGCGGATGGTGTACACGCCGATGGGCAGGGTCTGGAGCGAGTAGAAGCCCGAGGTATTGGTCTCCACGGCCGTGCGGACGCCGGTGGCGTTGTGAATGGCGATCACGCCGCCCTGGCCACCGCGGCGTTGGTCTGATCCTTCACCAGGCCGCTGACGCTTGCCTACGGAGATTGGCTGAGCGCGGCCATGCTCAGCGATGCAACCGCGAGAAGCAGGTTCCTGCCGGACATTGAGCACTCCTTGTGCGAGATCAGCGTTTCTCTCGCTCCGCCTGCCGCTTCCTCCGCTCGGCCTTAGAGCGGCGAGCGCCGCCCTCTTCCTTTTCCGTATCCGCGCCGCCGGGGTTGCGAATTCTGGGTGCGTTGCCTTTACGCCAATTGTCCAGGGCGCCCTGAAGGCGCTGCGCGACGTCGGGATGCTTCGCGGAGAGATCGGTCTTCTCGCTCATGTCGGCTTCGAGGTCGAACAACTCAGTCCTGCCGTTGTTGCTCACCAGCTTCCATCGGCCATTGCGCGCGGCCAGCTTCTTCTCATCGCCATCCCAGAACAGCCACTCGTGAACCGGGCCCTGCGCCGCGCCGGTCAGATGCGGCAGGAGGTTACGCCCGTGATACTCGCGATCCTTCGGCAACGGAATTCCGGCGGCAGCGGCGGCGGTGGGCAGCACATCCATGCAGATGACCGGCTCACGGAAGACCGAGTTCGCCCGCAGCTTTGCGGGCCAGCTCATCATGAACGGGACGCGGATACCGCCTTCGTAGACGCTGTGCTTGAAGTCGCGGAGAGCGCCGTTGTTGGCCGCATTGTTCTTCGCCCCGCCGTTGTCGGAGAAAAAGACGACGAGCGTGTTGTTGTCGAGCCCCTTGGATTTCAACTCGTCGAGAACGTGACCGACGGCGCGGTCCTCATGCTCGAGCATCGCCATCAGGATGTCGCGCTTCGGATTGCCGGTGTCATATTTCCTGATGGTGGATTCCGGGGCCTGAAGGGGGAAGTGCACGGCGTTGAAGGCCAGATAGAGGAAGAAGGGCCGCTTCTCGTGCTTCCGGATGAAGGAGACGGCCTCGCGGCCGAGGTTGTCGGTGAGATAGCCGCTATCTTCGATGACTTGGTCGTTGCGCCAGATGGAGTTGTACTTCTGTTCCGCCGGCTTCAGATCGAAGTAATCGTGGCCGCCATGCCCCAGAAAACCGTAGAACTCATCGAAGCCCCGCCGCAGCGGGTGGTGCTCCATGTCGAGCCCGAGATGCCATTTGCCGAAGGCGCCGGTGGCATAGCCTTCTTTTTTGAGGAGGTCGGCGATGGTGGTTTCCTGCAAGGGCATGCCGGCGCGCGAGTCGGACCCTGTGTAGAAGCCGAAGCGTTGCTGGTAACGTCCGGTCATGAGAGCGGCGCGGGTCGGGGCGCAGACGTAGGCGCTCGCGTAGCCTTGAGTGAAGCGGACGCCGCGTTGGGCGATGCGGTCGATGTTGGGGGTCTTCACCTCGGAAGGATGGTCGTAGGCGCTGACGTCGGCGTAGCCGTGGTCGTCGGATACAATGACGACGATGTTGGGCCGGGCGGGTGCGGCGCCGAAGCCCGTTCCAGCGCCCACGGCGAACGCCCCAGAGCCAAGCGCCCGCATCATCGACCGGCGTGTGAGAGGTCCGGGTCCGATTCGTCTTAAATGGCTCATGCTTCGATTATGATCCTCCACCGAACCGCAAGGCAGAGACGTACCGGGGAAGTTGACAGCCAGTTCCAGCTAAGCCGCCGCGCATTCTGTGGCTCGCTGGCCGCGCTTTCGCCGGCGCGCGCTTCCGCCCAAACGCCGCCCAATATCATCTACATCCTGGCCGACGACCTTGGATGGGGCGATCTCACCTGCTACAACCCTGCATCGCGGATCCGAACGGCCGCGCTCGACAGGCTGGCCGCCGAGGGGGTCCGCTTCACGGACATGCACTCGCCGTCGGCCGTCTGCACGCCTACGCGCTACGGGACGCTGACGGGCCGTTACTGTTGGCGATCTTCCCTGAAGCAAGGGGTCCTGCAGGGTTATTCTCCGAACCTGATCGAACCGGGGCGTGAGACCATCGCTTCGCTGCTCCAGCGCGCCGGGTATGAAACGGGGTGTATCGGCAAGTGGCACCTCGGGCTTGGCGACCAAGCGAAGGCCGATTTCAACGCGCCTCTGAAACCGTCACCGAACGACCACGGTTTCAGCTACTCGTTCGTGCTCCCGGCTTCTCTCGACATGCCGCCGTACCTCTATGTGGAAAACGGAAGGGCGACTGAGAGGCCGACGGCCACGACGCCCGACAACGG
>CAYWST010000515.1:0-3486 GCA_964461075.1 uncultured Solibacteraceae bacterium
GTACGAAAACCCCGCCTTCCAGGAGATCGCCGGGAGAGGCTGGGACCGGAACAATCAGACATACACGCCTCCCCGCAGAAAGTATGTGACCCCTGGAAGTTCCTTCCGCCTGAGCGTTCTCAGACCGAGAACGGTGGAGGCGAATTCCCCAAACTGGCTGATGATCTCTTCCCTCCTCGATTGGTGGTCCTTGGCGGGGAGTTTCGGAGGGCGGCAACATTTTGCCTTCGGGGCGGTAGAGGAGAACTGCACTTCCCCTGCCAACCTTGAGGATTTGATCAAGCGGATCGAGTTAAGCGTTGCCGGATGCCGGAGTGCGGCCAAGACCCTCATGGGCGCTGGCGCGCAAGATCCACAAATTGAGAATTCGGCCTATCCTGTCGTCACGCCATCATGCTTCAGGATCAAGGTCGTCCCGCTGCCCGTCACTTGGTCTCCAGATGGCGTGTTTGAGGCGGTCCGGAGCCTCTGGAAACCCTATCGCGCCCGTAGGCGCGACGACGGTGCGATCGACTTTGAGAACGCAGTCCAGTTCGGACTTCCATTCGTCTTCCTCGAAGGAACTCCCCGAGTCCGGAGGTTTATGAACGTCAGGCCGAGGAATGTCAGTGGAGGAAGAATCGCCAGGCGGCCTTCTCAGATTTGGTTCCGGCCCGTTCGAATGGCGAACAACTCCGGCGCCTTGATTGTCATGCACTGGAGAACACAGTTTCTCCCACAGGGCGCGAACCTCGCGGATGGTGGAGAACAGCTCCCAGACGTCTCCGCCCCCGCACTTGACGCGTACTGGGATAGCGGCCATTGGGCAACGCATAAGGCCACCGAAGTCGATTGGGCGGCCCGATAACCGATAACGGATGGACTCCGCGTCTCCTTTCTCCTTCGAACAGGTTTGGCAGGCTTGGGAGCGTGTCGCTGAAAACGACGGCTGCCCCGGAGTCGACCGCGAGACCATCGAGCAGTTCGGCCGGCACGCCGAAAGCGCCCTCAGGCCCTTCTCGATGATGTGGCCGCGGGAAGGTACCGCGCCATGCCGCTGCTTCCGATCGTCGCCGAGAAAAGGCCCGGAAGTCCCCAGCGTCGCACCTTCCTCGTGCCCGCAGTCAGAGATCGTATCCTCCAGACGGCGGCGGCGAGGCTGCTTTCGAAATCCTTCGAACCCGACTTCCTCGATGCAAGCTTCGCTTACCGCCGCTCGTGAGGCGTCGACTCCGCCATCGCCCGTATCTGCCAATGGCGCGACAGGGACTACATCGCCGGTGTGGATGCCGACATCACCAGCTTCTTCGACTCCGTTCCGCACCGGCTCCTCCCCGATCGGCTCCTCCCTGAAGTTGATTCGCCCCGGTTGGCCGGGCTGATTGACGACTGGATCCACGCCTGGATCTGGAACGGCAAGCGCGTCCGGCGGCTCACCAGAGGCATCCCGCAAGGCTCCCCGTTGTCGCCGCTGCTCGCGAATTTCTTTCTCAGCCCGCTCGACCTCGAATTGGAGAAGAGCGGCTGCCGTATGGTACGGTACGCCGATGATTTCCTCATCCTTGCCCGCACCCCGGCCGAGGCGCGTTCAGCCGCCTCCCACGCCTCCTCGCTCCTGAAGTCTCTGGGCTTGGAACTCAACACCCGCAAGACCGTCGAAGTCACATTCGACCAGGGCTTCACCTTCCTTGGCGCCTGGTTCCACGGCGACCGTGTGTTTCTGCCGTGGAGGATGGGCCCCAAACCCAAGGGGCGGATTCTGGAAATCACCCGCCCCATGCCTGCACGGGCGCTCGCCGAATGGAAACAACGCGGCAAGCGGAGCAACTCGCCCCGCTGGCGTGCGAAATCCCCCGATCGCAACGGACCGCAACCAGTGACAGCAAAGGGGTCTCAATTCGTGGCAAACCTCTATATCACCGAGCAGGGCGCAGTCGTGAGAAAGTCCGGCGAGCGACTGCTCATCGAGAAGGACTCGCGCGTGGCGCTGGACCTTCCCTATCACAGACTGGAAAGCGTCCTCATCTTCGGCAACGTCCAGATTACCGCCCACGCGATGGGTGAGATGCTGGAGAAGGGTGTCACGTTGAGCCTCTTCTCGAGGCACGGCAGCTTTCGCGGCGCCCTCGTTCCTCCAGAACATAGGAATATCCAACTGAGAATCTCTCAGCACGACCTCTATCGCGATGAAGCGCGAAGCCTCGCCGCGGCAGCCTCGGTCGTTGACGCCAAACTGGCCAACTGCATCTGGGTCTTGGAACGGTTCAGGGCCCGCCGCCCGGACGGAGAAGCGACTGATCGCGGCCTCCAGGCGCTTCAGTCCGCTAGATCCTCGCTCGATGGAGCCAAAGACCACAGTTCCATGCTTGGAGTGGAGGGCGCCGCCGCCCGCGCCTACTTCGAAGCCCTCATGGACTACAACACGTCGGGCTTCCCCTGGTTGGGCAGAAGAAAACATCCCGCCACGGACCCGGTCAACGCTCTGCTCTCCCTGACCTATACGCTCCTTACGCAGGAACTCAACGGGCTGCTGGAAGCCGCAGGGTTGGAGCCTGGGCTGGGCGTCCTTCATGAGCCCGAATATGGCCGCCCGGCTCTCGCTTTGGACCTCCTCGAACCGTTCCGAAGCCCCGTCGCCGACCGGTTCGTCTTGGCCCTGCTCAACAGGGGGTGCTTCGCGCAGGCCGATTTCGAGCAGTCGGGGCAATCTCAGCCCTGCCATCTGACGCACGATGCGCTCAAACGCTATTTCGGTTCCTGGGAAAAATGGATGGGCGGCAAGGACGAAACGGAAAGAGCCCCAGGCGGAGGTTACCGCAGGATTCTCAGGGAGGAGGCCCGCCGGTTTGCCGCATTTGTTCGCGACGGAGGAGTTTGGAAACCTTACCTCTGCGAGCCGCCGGCCAAGCAGGAATCGGAATCCAGCGAAGGGGGTGAACCGTGGAACACCTCATCTGTTACGATCTGAGCGACGACGCCCGCCGCAATCGCGTCGTCCAGACTCTTCTCGACTTCGGCGAACGCATCCAGGAAAGCGTCTTTGTCGCCTTCCTCGGCGACGAACACAAAAAGAAGCTGCTCTGCAGGCTCGAAGCAATCATCTCACCCGCTGAAGACGCCATCCATGTTTTTCCCCTCTGTGAATCGTGCGCCGCCAAGGCAACCGCCATCGGGACTGGCCGATTGCCCAAAGACGAGGATTTCTATATTGTCTAACAAGGGCTTGCCCGACAGCGGCCATCCCCCGTGACCCAGTTGCACTCACAGGAGAGGCAGCACGATGGCGAAAAGAACACGAAAGTCTCGAGGTGAGGAAATACCAGTCGGCAACCTATTTACTTTCTGTGGGATACTATGAGTGCCGTCCAAGAGGGTGCCCCGATCGGAAGGGGTTTAGAACTTTTCATTCTCGATTTCCTCCTTTTTGGAATCGCGTCCAAGAGGGTGCCCCGATCGGAAGGGGTTTAGAACCACCTCCGCCAGAATAGCTTGTTTGGAGGTAATAGT
>CAYWST010000516.1:0-3484 GCA_964461075.1 uncultured Solibacteraceae bacterium
CGCGGCTCAGGGGAGCCGCGCAACAAGAAGGGGGAGCCGCGCCACAGGAAGGGGGAGCCGCGCCACCGACAAGATAGGGGGTCAAAACTTGTAGTTGAGTTCGACGTAGCCGAATTGCGCGTTGTCGCCTTTGGGGTAGATGCGCTGCATGACCGCCTTGCCGTCGGCGAAACCGTAATAGGCGTTGAGGTTGACTTTGGCGTTGATGTTCCAATCGACGCTCATGTCCCACTGGTTGGCGAGCGAGCGGGCTCCGGAGGCGCTGCGGCCGACATAGCCGAAGGTCCAGGGCTGATAGGCTCCGCCGCCGAGATACCAAAGATCGTTGCGATTGGCGAGGCGGAGGGCGTGGACCTCGCCGCGAAGCGTCCAATCCTTGTGCGGCCGAAGGATCAGGTTCGCGAAGAAGTCCTCGTTGTTCACCATGTCGTAGAAGGGGAAGCGCGCGAAGGGCCGCGGGGTGGGCAGGATCTGGAAGAAGGTCCCATGTTTGCCGTCATTGGGATCTTTGTCGCCGGAGCCGTAGTAGTGGCCGAGCCGGAGCCAGGGTTTGAGCTTCGGCAAGGCTTTGGGCTGCCAGCCGAATTCGCTATTGATGGCCCAGGCGCCGTGATCGATGCGGCCCCACTGGCCGAACTGGCCGAGTCCGTAGAGCATGAAGTCGAGGGCGCCACCGCCGGTCTCGGTCTTGTGAATCCAGTGGCCGCCGTAGGTGGCGACGCGGATGTTGTTGAAGTCGCGCTGGCGGACGGCGAGGGGACGGGAATCCGTCTTCACGATATGGCGCCAGTCCTGGTAATAGATGGCGAGTCCGCGCACTTCGCCAACGTTCTTGCCGGCTCCATACTGCCGGGAGACAGCGAGGTAATCGACGTTGACGTGGAGGTTGCCCCATCCGTCGACCTGGAAAGCGCCGCGGGTTGGCAGAGCGGCGACCAGCGTCACGGTGGTCTTGCCCTTGTCGAACGCGCCGAGGTATTGAACGCCATCGAAGCTGCGGCCGACGTGGGACCAGCCGAAGGAGCCGACGAGGCGCTGGTTGATGCGGTCGCGCTTGAGAGCCGCAAGAGTCGCGTCCTTGGGGGTGGCCTCAGCGCCGTCGATGAACTCGAATCGCCCGGCGCGGAACGATTGCCCCGCGCCCTTCCAGCGCACGTAGCCCTGCTTGGGAAAGAGGCTCATGGCGTTGTTGCGGTTGCCGTTGGAGGCGGAGTATGTAGCGCCGAGGCCGAACTGGCCCTGTGGCGCGCCGGCGATGGCGTTGGTGGGCATTTGAAGAAGGAACGGCGCGGCGAACTCGATCTGCCAGTCGCAGGTTTTGGTTTGCTGGGCGACGCTCATGCGGAGGATGTTGCCCATATAGGCGTAGCTGCCGTCGGCTTCGCCGTCGAACCAGTTCCAGATTTCGGGCCGAAGTCGAATGGCGCCCGTGAAGTTGACTGGCTCGGCGCAGGCGGGGCCGGCCAGACCTAAGAACAAGAGGAAGGAGTATTGCTTCATGGCTGTGCGCCGCTTTTTAGGGTAATCTGGCTGGAATTAGGGATTCCGTGACTTCGGTCACAGCGAATCGCATCTTCAAAGCTTAGAGTAGAGGGGAACACGAATGAGCGAGAAAGGCTTCGCAGCCCCCCCTCTTCTGGGGATTCCCCTTGGAGTACTGATCGGCGTGGGAGTTTTCACTTTCGGCTACGCCAAGGGGTACTCCTACATGACGGACGACCCGCAGGCTTGCAACAACTGCCATGTGATGCACGAGCAGTACGACGGGTGGATGAAGTCGAGCCATCGGAAGGCGGCCGTGTGCAACGACTGCCACACGCCGCACGGTTTTGTTCCGAAATACTTCACCAAGGCGCTGAACGGCTTCAATCATTCGCTGGCGTTTACGACCGGGCGGTTTCCGGACCGGATCCAGATCACCGGGCGCAACGAGCGGGTGTCGGAAGAGGCGTGCATGAAGTGCCACGCAGAGATCACCGGCGGCATTCAGGCGGGCCGGGCTCACGGAGAGAAGGTCCACTGCACGTCGTGCCATCAGAGCGTCGGGCATGCACATTAGAGTTCTTCGAGGATAGAAGCGATCATGACTACCAATCAAAAGCTGCTGGCGGCTGCCGGAACGACGGCGCTGCTGACCGCCGGCGTCACCGCGCTGCTGGTGAGCATTTTCGAGCGCAAGCAGGAGGAGCGGAATCCCTTCTTCCGCGTCGTTGAGTTGACCGATGAGACGGACGACCCCGACGTCTGGGGGAAGAACTTTCCGCTTCAATACGACGCGTATAAGCGGACCGTCGACATGACCCGCACGCGGTATGGCGGGAGCGAGGCCGTGCCGAAGGCGCCGTCGCAGGCGGACCCGCGGGACAAGGTGAGCCAGTCGAAGATCGACGAGGATCCGCGGTTGAAGCGGATGTGGCTCGGTTACGCGTTTTCGGTGGATTTCCGCGAGGAGCGCGGCCACGCCTACATGCTCGTCGATCAGCGGAACACGAAGCGCGTGACCGAATTCAAACAGCCGGGGACGTGCCTGAACTGCCACGCCTCGACCTACGCATTCATGAAGAAGCTGGGCGGCGGCGACCTGATGGCGGGCTTCGAGAAGATGAACAAGATGCCGTATGCGGAGGCGACGCAGGGCGTGAAGCACCCGGTGGCGTGCATCGACTGCCACGAGCCGAACTCGATGAAGCTGCGCATCACGCGGCCGGGCTTCCTGGAGGGGATCAGGAACCTGAAGGCCAGCCAGGGAATTCAGAACTACGATCCGAACCGAGACGCTTCGGCGCAGGAGATGCGCTCCTACGTCTGCGGTCAATGTCACGTGGAGTACTACTTCAAGAGCGACGAGAAGCGCCTGACGTTCCCGTGGCACAAGGGCCTGAAGGCCGAGAACATGTTCGACTACTACGAAGAGGTGGGGCACAAGGACTTTGTGCACAAGGAGTCGGGCGCGCCGGTGTTGAAGGCTCAGCATCCCGAGTTCGAGTTCTACTCACAGGGGATTCGCGCGCGGTCGGGCGTGGCTTGCGCCGATTGCCACATGCCGTATAAGCGCGAGGGCGGGATGAAGGTAAGCGACCATCATGTGCGGAGCCCGCTGCTGAACGTGAACCGCGCCTGCCAAGGATGCCATCACTTCTCCGAGCAGGAGATGAAGGAGCGCGTGGAGCAGATTCAGCTCCGGTTCATCGAAGCGCGGAACATTGCGATGGACGCGCTGATGGACCTGATCGAGGAGACGAAGAAACTGCGCGAGGCCGGCGCTTCAGAGAACGATCTGAAGGCGGCGTGGGCGGCGCAGCGCAAGGCGCAGTTTTTCATCGACCTGGTGGAGGCCGAGAATTCGGTGGGCTTCCATGCTCCCGGCGAGGAACTGCGCGTGTTGACGGTTGCGCTGGACGCGATTCGAAAGGGACAGCTCTCGCTGCGTGGGGTGAAGCCGGCGGCCAAGTCAACGGCGGACTAAGGCGGGTCTTCACTGGCC
>CAYWST010000517.1:0-3474 GCA_964461075.1 uncultured Solibacteraceae bacterium
ACCGGCGGCTGCACCCGCACGGTGAAGTGGAAGGCGTTGATGATGCCCAGATCGTCGCGGCTGAACAGCATGTCGTAGTTCCGGATGGTCTCCAGCAGAAACGCCACGTCGCCAGGCGGCAGCCGCTCCACCAGGAATTCGAGGGACTCAAGGACTTGGGCTCTCAGGGCTTGATCGAATCCGCTGACTGGGTCGGCTGCTTTCTTCGCCATGGCTTAATTGTATAACATGTCCACAAGTAATCAAGTGTTATCTTGACGCAATGTGGGAAAGTGATAATCTCCAATCATGGCAGACGCACGGAAGCGGACAGCGCGCCCGAAGGCAGGCGCACCTGGAACACGGGTCACGGTGTACATGCCGCTCCGGGCTAAGGCGCTGGTGGATACTATCGGCGACATGGAGCAGAAGCCCTCGGGGAAGATCATCGAGGCATCCCTCGATTTGTACCTTGAGCAGATGAAGGCCGAAGACCGGAAGCTGGTCGAAATGATGGTCCGCCGGAAGCTCGGCGGCGGCCAGTAGGTTCAGCCCAACCAGCGGTAAACGCTCTTGCGGTCTTCGACGTGGTGGAAGACGATCAGCCGGAGGGAGTCATCGATCCGGTAGATCACCCGGAATCGGCGCTGCTTTCCAGCGCGGATCCGATGTTCCGGGCGCATACTCAGCTTCTCGGCTCCATGGGGACGTGGATTTGACGCCAGGGCGTCGCACACGGACAAGATGTCGTCGCGATCCTCCCGGCTGAGCTTCTTCAGGTCGCGTTGAAAACGCGGAGTCCATTCGAGGCGATACGGGGGCACTACTGCTCCAGGCCGCGCAAGAGTTCCTCGCGGGTGAGGAGGTTGCCGCTGGCGATCTCGGCATCGGCTTCGGCCCAGGCAGTGCGATTCTCCGGGTTGGCCGCGAAGGCGAAGTCCTCGATCATGTCGTTGATGTCTTCGACCGACTTTGCCAGGCGGATGTGAAGCCCGGCGCCAGGCTGGGTCTTCACGAAGGGAAGATGCTCGAACCGGCCCACGATGAGACGCATCCGGTCGACCACCATCGTCCCCGCCTTGCAGATGATCCGAAGGTCTTCGAGCTGCTGAGGCGACATCTCGGCAAGGTCAAGGTCCGGCAGGTTCGCCCACATCGAGACGACGTGTTCAGCGATGGAAACGGACGTGGCCAGGTCGACAAGAAGATCGTCATCGCCCCGCGATCCGTCCCTGATGGCGCGGTACGCGACGCCGGCGGCCTCCAGGGAGCGAAGCGTGGCTGATTCGAGATTTGCGAGCGGTAGCTGGCCTGTCATGATCGTCCCCTCAAATCCATTATCGGACGCCAGCCGCCTGACATTCACCCTCGGTTCTGTTTAGACTCCCATGGCCATCACCATCCTGATCGACGGGCTCGACCGGAGCCCCAGGCGAGGCTCGTTCGCCATCGTCGAGACGCTCGCGGGCCGCTCGACGTGCGCCTTCGAACTCGACGATCCCGAGGGTGCGGATCCGGCGCCGCGCGTCGGCGCGGAAGTCCTGGTCGCCGAAGACGGGGCGAGAATCTTCGCGGGCTCCATCGAGACCGTCGATGTCACCCTCCGCGCCGGCAGCGCCGCGCGGGTCTGGGCGATCGCCTGCATCGACTACCACCGCATCCTGGACCGCCGCCTGGCGGGGCAGAAGGTCTACAACGCCATGCGGTCGGACCTCATCATCGGCGACATCTGCATCAACAGCCTGCAGGGCGAGGGCGTGGACTTCACCTTCGTTCAGCAGGGGCCGGTCCTCGAGGAGTTCAAGACGGACTTCGAAACGGCGGCCGAGGCGATCGACCGCGCCGTCAAGCTGGCCAAGCAGTTCTGGACGCTCGACTACTTCAAGAACCTGCGCGTCTTCACGCCCGAGGCCTACAACTGCCCCTTCGAAATCTCCACTTCCGGGCTCAATTACGAGAGCCTCACGGTGCGCAGTTCGCGCGAGATGTACGCCAATCGCGTCGTCGCCCGCATCGGCGAGTTCCTCCGCGAGCCGCAGACGGCCACCTTCGACGCCGCGGGCCGCGCCGGCGAAGGCGAGGACCCGCTACCGGACCTCAAGCCCGACGGCGAGCGCAAGAGCTTCTGGGTGACCTACCCGATTCACGCCGCGCCCACGGTGAAGGTGAACGGCGCGGAGAAAAGCGTCGGCATCGCCGGAGTCGACACGTTCATGGACTGGTACTGGTCGGCCGGTTCGAACACGATCGAGCAGGACGACGCGGCCACGGCGCTCGCGGCGGGCGCGACTCTCGAAGTCACCTACGTCGGCATCGTCTCGAACGTGGTGGAGGCGCAGAACGGCGACGAGATCTCCCAGCGCGCCGCGCAGGAAAACAACAGCGGCGTCTACGAGGTGCTCAAGGAGGCCTCGACGCCGCAGAACAGCGCCCAGGCGCGCCAGTTCGCCGAGGCGGCGCTGGACCAGCTCGACGAGCTGAGCGCGGTTGCGATGATCACCACGAACAGCCACATCGAGCCGCTCGCGTCGACGGCCCGCGTGGGGCAGCGCATCCACGTGGACGCCGAAGGCTACCAGGTGGGCGGGCGGATCGGCGGCATCGCGTTCGGCGCGCCGTGCGTGATCACGGCCGCCAGCCACGGCCGCAAGAACGGCGAGCGCGTGCGGATCGAAGGCGCGGGCGCGCCGGACGGCGTGTGGACTGTGGCCAACGCCACCAGGGACACGTTCGAACTCGCCGGGTCCTCCTTCTCCGGAGCGCCCGCTGGCGTCTGGATCTACCCGGCCAGCTACATCATCCGGCAGATTCGCATTATGGACATGGGCGCGGCAGACGGCCTGCGCTATGTCATCGAAGCGGTGGCCGGGCCGGTGATCGGCGATGCGGTCACCTTCTTCCAGCAGCTCGCCGGCGCAACCGGCGTCGTGCCCAGCGGAGGCCTGCCGCCGGCGGAACCCGCTCCAGGCGGCATCACCCCGCCGGCGCAGCCCGACATCACCGGATGGCTGGTATCCCTTGGGCCTGTGCAGCCCCGCGCCTATACCCGCGAGCCGTGGCAGCGCGTCGACGTAGCGATCACTCGCGCCCTGCCCGCCGATGCGGATCATTGGGAGATCTGGGCGCGGCGGCCCGGCTCGCTGCCTGAACTTATGGCGCAGGCGAACAGCCTGCATCCGGCCCAGACGAACGTTGAGATCTGGACGCCGCTCGAGGATGCGGCCTACTCCTACCAGGTGGTCCTGCGCGCCGCGGACGCATCCTACAACGGCGCTCCGCCGGACGATTCCGCCCCCTGGCAGAGCGTCACGATTCCGGCGATCACGTCGGCGCCCGACCCGGCGTCGTGGTCGGTGAGCCTGGAGTACTCGCCTCAACCGATCAACGGCTTCTACCGGGGCCGGTACGCCTTCAGCGTCACGAACCTGCCCGCGTCGGCCAGCGCCTACGCCCTAGTGACCGAAATCCGGCCGCACGCCGGAGGCGCCTGGAACC
>CAYWST010000518.1:0-3464 GCA_964461075.1 uncultured Solibacteraceae bacterium
CGGATTGGCCGCGACACTACTGATCACACCATCCCGGTGGACTCTGACGGAGTCGTCGCGCGAGGTGCGTCTGCCGGTTGCGAACTGATTCAGCGCAGGCCGGGGATGCCGAACCGGTGGTACTCCGATTTCGGACTGCGAACCCCTTTTGCGGCACTCGATTTCGGACGGCTTCCGGAGCGGGAGGTAGCGTACCCGTTTGTCGCAAAATCATGCGCATAAGGCAGACGTTCAATCGCCGAGTATAGTGACAGTGGTCTCGACGGTAGGGCCGCACGTTCGAGTGTCACTGTTTTGTCACTATGGGCCCGTCAAATTGGGTCAAATCAGAGGAAATCAGGTGAGATCAAAAACGGCGCAAGTCCTTGGCTGGAAAGAGGATTTGCTTTGGATTGTGGATCTTGCCAAGACGGCTGAAACGGTTTAGCAAACCGCTGCTTTCGACCACTCAGCCACCTCTCCGCGAGGTTTCGGATGATCTATCGGCATCATAACATAGGACGCCCAAACAACCTCTGCGGAAACGCTGCGGACGCCAACCCGTTCAAATACTCCTCCAGATTCGTGTACCCGTCGTTGTCGCGATCCAACGCCCCGTCCGAAGCCAGCGATGGATTCAACCCTTTCGACTCTTCCCAAACGTCCGGCATCCCATCTCCATCCGAATCGACCGGCGCTGCCGCGGACCCGTACTCAGGCCAACCGCCCACATCCTTCTGCGAATCGATCATCCTCCCGCCGCCCGACCGCACATGCTCCACCAGTCTCGCATCCACCGCATCCCGCTTCGGCAGCACGGCCCCCACATGCTCCAGCACCTCTTCGAACGCTTCCTCCGCCGATGTCGCCGAAATCGCCGGCGCCGCGAAGGCCGACCCCGCCAGCCGGAACAGACGCCGCCCGCCTTCCTCCCACGGTTCGAACATCCGCTCGCCGCTCAGCGCCGGCCGGCCCTCCACCACGTTCCCCTCGACGAAATACTCGACGTCCGCCGTCTTCGTCAAAACAATTGGCGCCTTTTTGCTGCTGTTCACTCCAGGCTTCAGATAATTACCCACATAATTCGCGCTCAATTTATCTCCGGTCATGCCGCTGCACACGCCACCCCAGTTGTACATCACGTTGTTCCGCACATCGAACACCGGATACGGCGGCCGCTTATAGTTGTCCCCTAGCCTGGGATTACGCGCCGAATTGTGGATCCACAGATTGTGATGCAGGCTTACCCCGCCCACCGCCCTCACCAGCGACCCGTACCCGTGGTCTCCCTTGCCGTGCACGCTCCTGTTGAGCGCTTCTCCGATCAGCGACCACTGGACCGTCACGTCCCGGATCGCACCGCTCGGCGAAAGGCACTCGTCCACACACCACGTCGCCGAACTGTGATCCACCACCACGTTGTAGCTCTCTCCGCCGATCGAAACCGCGTCCACTTCCCTGCCCGCCAAATCTCCCGGACGGCTCCGCAGAAACCGGATCACGACATCGTGCGTCTCCACCCGCAGCCCGAAACCGCGAAGACAGATCCCGTCCCCCGGCGCACTCTGCCCTGCGATCGTCACATAGGGCTCCTGAACCTCCACCGGCGACTTCAAATCGATGATTCCGCTTACCGCAAAGAGAATCGTCCGCGGTCCCTTCTCCTTCACGGCCGCACGCAAACTTCCCGGACCCGAATCAGCGAGATTCCTCACATAAACGACCTTGCCGCCTCTCCCGCCGGCCGTTTGCGCGCCGAAACCCTCCGCCCCTGGAAACGCCGGCAGCGCCGCCGCTAAAACCATCATCGAAATCGTCAAACCCGCCTCCCGATCAAAAGCGTAATATCGTCATGCTGTGCTGCGCCAGCGGCGAATCTGTCGATCGCGTCGAGCACCGACCCGGTCATCCCCAGCGCCCCGCGCCCCGTCAGCGATTCCACCAACCGCTCTTCGCCGAACTCCTCCCCATCCGAGCTCCGCGCCTCCGTCACCCCGTCCGTGTACATCACGAATACGTCGCCTGCCGCCAGCAGGACCGACTCCTGCTGATACTTCGATCCGCCCGTCAATCCCAGCCCTACGCCCCGCGTCGCCAGCCACTCGCATCGGCCGTCCGCGCGTCTCACCAGCATCGGATTGTGCCCGCCGCTCGAGTAGATCAGCTCCGAAGTCTCCGGATCGAACCGCGCCAGGAATAGCGTCACAAACCTGTTCCGTGGCGTCGATTCATAAAGCACACGGTTCAACAGCGTCATCATTTCGGCGGGCTCCCGCACCTCCGCCGCCAGCAATCCGCGAAGCGCCGCGTTCACCCCGGCCATCAGGAGCGCCGCCGGCACTCCCTTCCCCGCCACATCGCCGATGGCCATCCACAGGCTGCCCCGCGCGTCCAGCATGTGCTCGTAGCAGTCGCCGCCCACCGATGACGCCGGCCGGCACAGTCCGGCGTAATCAAGCCCTGGCACCAGCGGCTTCTTCTGCGGCAGCAACCGCTCCTGTACCTCCCGCGCGATCGACAACTCGTGCTCCAGCACTTCGCGATGCGCCATCTGGCTCGCGACTTCCCGAGCCAGCCGCCCGTTGTCCAGCGCCAGCGCCGTCTGCGCCGCCACCGATTCGAGCAACCGCACATCCCCCTTCGAATACGGCTCCTCGCTCTTCTTCGGACCCAGCAGAAGCCAGCCCAATCGCCCCTTGACTCCCTCCAGCGGAATCTTCAACTCGAATCCGTTCCTGGCCCCCTCCTGTCCCAACCGCATTTCCACCCGCTGCACATGCAGACCCGCGGCAACCCGCTCCTCCACCAGCCGCCTCAACTCGTCCTCCTCCGTGACACGCCGCACCTCCCGAGCCAATTCACTTAACACCCGCTCCGCATCAACCTGCTCGCGGAAGAAGCGTTTGTCGAGCCAAGCCTGTAATCGCCCGGCGAACCTTCTCAACAGCAGCACACCCATCAGCGCCAACGCCAGCATCTGCATTTGCAGGGCTCGCCGAGCGCCAAGGCCGGTCGCCACGTTCAACGCCGCAAAGATGACCACCGACGATAGCGCAATCTGCGCCACCCGCACGCCCCTCGACGCCAGCGCGTACTGCAGTCCCTGCCTCACCACCACCCGCACATCCATCGCCCGCTCCACTACGATCACGTAACCCACCACCAGCGGAAACAGCGACATCAGCACCAGCGGTGGAAGCAACGCCCACTCCGGCGTCTTGCTCAGCCAGTCCTTCGCCATGCTGGATGCAATCAGCAGCATGAACAGGGGCGACAACGTCGCCGCTGCACCCCAATTGAACAGCTTCAATCGCCGCCGGCTGTCCGCGTCGGGCTCCTTCTTCGCCTTGTATGTGATGTTTATAAAAAAGACCGCCACGCACGCGATCCCGATGTACAACATCGGCGCGTTCAACCGCCGTGCCATCGCCAGCAGCGGATCCAGATCCACCCGCCCCAGCGCCCCCACCACGTTCAGCGCCGTT
>CAYWST010000519.1:0-3443 GCA_964461075.1 uncultured Solibacteraceae bacterium
GAGCGTCAGTAATTGCGGGCGGGGGAGGTGTCTCACTCATGTTGGCACAGAGGGTCTTGCCTACCAGTACACAGCGTGCTGCTGCGAGTTGCGGATCAGCGAAGGGCATGGCGCACTCGGTGAGAAAGTGCCTGCCCAGCGGGAGCGTGTGTGCGCTGAGAAGGACAATAAGGTCTCCAGTTGCCGCGGCTATTCCCACGTTCAGTGCTCGACCGTACGTGAAGTCCTTGATTGTGCAGATCTGTGCGCCGCACTCGCGGCCAATCTTGACGCTGTCGTCAGTTGAGCAGTTATCGACTAAGATGATCTCGAAAGGACTGTACTCCTGAAGCTGCAGAGCCGCAAAGAGAAACCGAAGGTAATGGGCTTCATTGCGATTACGAACGACAACGCTGATCTTTGGTTTCGCTGTGCTCATCTTAAGGCTCTACCGGAGACGGGTGATGCGATCGAACTATGGGCGTCAAGTCCCCAGGGTGGCCGATGGCGGAGGTTGCAATACCATCCACTGACAGGGGGGGACGACAAGCGAGCGGCCGATGCCATCGGAGGAGCCAGGTACATCGATGAAGACCCGGTCAGATAGAACCCGTGTTTGAGATCCGTCCGGATTGACCCCGATGAATTTGAATTGAGCGTTGTAGGAGCCTGGGCGGGGCCAGAATTCGTCGAGTTGCAGCGCAATTCTGACGGGACCGGGGACGAGGGCGGGACAGTCTTTCGTATCCACAGCGATGCGGTTGTTGAAATAGGTGTTGCCCATCGCGTCTTCGAGGACGGCGACGAGGAAACCCGATTGACAGCCATCGGCCAATCTCAACTCGGCGTTCAAGTGGAGCGGGCACCCCGGCTGGTAGGTGTGGAGGGATTCCGAAGCAGAAGTCCCGGCCGAAATCGACAACCAGCGCGTCGCTGAGGCCGTGTTCCCGACATCGTGCTTCAGCAGCCGACTGTACACCGCCAAAGCATTGGGGGTTGCTCCGTGATACCGGAGACCGCCCTGATGCACAACGACGCTTGCCGTGCAGAGATCCCTGACCGCGGCTAAATTGTGGCTGACGAAGAGGACGGTGCGGCCGTGCTCGGCAATTTCGTTCATGCGGCCAATGCACTTCTGCTGGAAGACGGCGTCGCCGACCGCCAGAACCTCATCGACAAGCAGGATTTCGGGTTCGAGGTGGGCGGCGACGGCGAAGGCGAGGCGGAGGTACATGCCACTGGAGAACTGTTTCACCGGGGTGTCGACGAACTTGTCGATTTCGGCGAAGGCGACGATCTCGTCGAACTTGCGGTCGATTTCCTCGCGCCTCATGCCGAGGATCGCGCCGCTGAGGTAGATGTTCTCGCGGCCAGTTAGCTCAGGGTGGAAGCCGGTGCCAACTTCGAGGAGGGAGCCGACGCGGCCGTGGAGTTCGGCAAAGCCGGTGGTGGGATCGGTGATGCGGGCAAGTACCTTGAGGAGTGTGCTCTTGCCGGCGCCGTTGCGGCCGATAATGCCGAGGACTTCGCCGCGTTTGACTTCGAAGGAGACGTCCTTGAGGGCCCAGATGGTTTCGGGACCGCCGTTGGCGCCTGAATTGCCATTGCGGGAGAGGCGGCGGAAGGGGGCGGCGACCGCGTCAGTGAGGCTCTCACGGAGAGTTCGGTAGCCTCGCTGTCTCGCGCCTAGGCGGTAGAGCTTGGAGAGTCCTTCTACTCGGATTGCGATTTCGCTCATGGGGGGATTCGTTTTCCGTCAGTTGTGCGCGAGCATTGCGGCACTGAGCCATTGCCAGACGTAGAAGCTGTTGTCGCTCTGGCCGGAGAGGAAGCGCTGCCAGTGGGTGTTGATTTCGGCGGGGCGGAACCAGGGGAGGTCGGCGGCGGCTTCGATCCGCTCTTCGGCCCAGGGGCGGAGGGGGCCGCGGAGCCACTCGCGCTGCGGGGTCTGCAGGGGGCGCTTGGGGGCTTCGACGACGCCCGCGGGCAGGAGATCGGCGGCGATGCGGCGGAGCATGAGTTTGCGGGTTCCGTTGGCGAGCTTGCGGGCGGGTTCCTGGCGGAAGGCGATTTCGAAGAGGCGGTGGTCGAGGAAGGGCTCGCGGAGTTCGGTGGAGGAGCGCATGGAGACGCGGTCGTTGTAGCGGAGGGCGCGGGGGATCTTGGTGAAGAAGGCGTCGCGGAACTGGAGATTGCGGAGCTGGTCCGGGTAGGGAGCGGGTGGCGCGAGGGGCGCGGCGAGGGCGGCGAAATCGGGGGCGAGACATTCGGGGCGGACGGGGCGGTCCGTTGTGCCCTGAACCAGCGGGCCCTGGACGGGTTGGGATGAGGCAGGGGCGGTGTAGTAGTCGTAGCCGGCCCACTGTTCATCCATGCCTTGGCCGTCGAGCAGGACGATGACGCCCTCGCGGCGGGCGGTTTCGAAGAGTTTGGCGTAGGCGAGGGTGGGGAGGCCGCCGAAGGGCTCGTCCTCGGATTTTGAGACGGACTCGGCCAAGGCGGGAATTTCGGCTGGGGTGAGGCGGCACTCGTGGAGAGGGTGGTGGGTGCGCGAGAGCATCTGGCGGACCCAGGGGAGTTCGTCGTATTCGGGATCGCCGGTGGTGAAGGTGAAGACTTTGACGGAGGAGTCGGGGCCCTGGACGGCGTGGACGAGGCCGAGGAGGGTGGAGGAGTCGAGTCCGCCGCTGAGGTTGATGCCGACAGGGACGTCGGAGCGGAAGCGGAGGCGGACGCTGTCTTCGAGGAGGGCGCGGTATTCCTGCTGGACGGTTTCGGCCGGGCGGGGGTCGAGGTCGAGTCCGGTGACAGAGGGGAGGTGGTACCAGCGCTGGATGGCGAGGCGGTTGTTGTGGAGGGTGAGGGAGTGGCCGGCAGGGAGGGAGTGGATGCCGGACCAGAAGGTGCGGGGGGTGTGGTCGTTGAGTCCGTAGGCGAGCCAGGTGGACCAGGAGTGCTGGTCGGGGGAGCGGGGGACGCCGGCGGCGTGGAGGGCCTTGATTTCGCTTGCCAGGGAGAGGGTTCCGGCAGGGGATTGGTGGTAGTAAAGGGGCTTGACGCCGAAACGGTCGCGGGCGGCGAAGAGGGTTTGGGTGGTGGTGTCCCAGAGGAGGAAGGCGAACATACCGGTGAAGCGGTGGAGGCAGGCGGGGCCCCACTTGGAATAGGCGGCGAGGATGACTTCGGTGTCGGATTGGGACTGGAAGGGGTAAGGGCTGAGTTCGGCGCGGAGCTCGAGGTAGTTGTAGATCTCGCCGTTGAAGACGATGGCGAGGGTGTGGGAGTGGTCCCACATGGGCTGGTGGCCGGCTGCTGAGAGATCCAGGATGCTGAGGCGGGTCTGGGCGAGGCCGGTTTGCCCGTCCGGGGAGAGCCAGAGGCCGGAGTCGTCGGGTCCGCGGTGGCGCTGGGCGAGGTTCATGGCTTGGAGACGGGCCTCCAGGTCAGGGACGGGGGCGTTGAAG
>CAYWST010000520.1:0-3440 GCA_964461075.1 uncultured Solibacteraceae bacterium
CTTCAGCACAATGTCGGTCACGCGCATGCGGCGTTCGATTTCGGCGACGCAGGCGTTATCGGGGGTGCTGAAGGTGATCAGGACGTAGAAGCCCTCCGAACGCTTCTGAACGCGATAGGCGAGCTTGCGGACGCCCCACTTGTCCACCTTGTCGACCGATCCTTTGTGGGCGGTGATGATGGCTTTCACCTGTTCGATGTATGCATCGATGTCCTCTTCCGGCGCATCGGGCCGAACGATGAAGAGTTCCTCGTAGATCCTCATTCTTCCTCGCTTGTTGCTCCCTGGACGCGACGGTTGTAAGCCGCCATGGCCTTTTCGGCGCCCTGGGCGATTATGGTCTCCACGGCCTGGCACGCAGTGTCCAGGAAGGAGTCCAGTTCCTTCTTTTGCCCGCCCTGGATGGGAGCGAGCACAAACTTTGCCGCATCCCGGACCTCGTGGCCCGGGTGAATCCCCAGCCTGACCCGGACGAATCCGTCGGTCCCGGTGCAGCGGATGACGTCTTTAACGCCATTGTGTCCGCCGGCCGAGCCGTTGGCTCTGATCCGGAGGCGGCCCCACGGCAGCGCCAGTTCGTCATAAACGAGCAGGAGCTGCGCGGGCTTCAAGCCATACTTCTCGAGCAGCCCGTTCACGGCCTGACCGCTCAGATTCATGAACGTCCTCGGTTTTGCCAGCAGGGCGTGCCGGCCCTCCACGACGCCCTGACCGGCCAGCGACTGGCATTCGCTCCTGGAAATCCGGATGGAATGCCGGGCGGCCAGCCTGTCCAGCGCGAGAAACCCCAGATTATGGGGCGTATCCTGATACTCCGGCCCGGGATTGCCGAGGCCCACAATGAGAAGTTCAGGATCCGGCATGGCTGGACGGGCGGCGTGGAAAAACTACTTCTTCTTCTCTGCCTTCTCGCCGCCTTCCTCTTCCTTCTTGCCCTTTTTAATCACTTCAGGTTCGGGCGCTCCCGGGGCGGCGCCGGCCGCTTCAGTGGTTTCGACGGCGCCGCGCGTCGCGACGACGTGGGCGATGACTAACTCGGGATTGGAGACCATGCGGACGCCGTCGCCGAGGGCAATGTCCTTGGCCCGGACGCTCTGGCCCAGCATGAGCTCCGTTACGTCGACTTCGTAGTGCTCCGGAATCAGATCCGGCAGGCACTCGACAACGATTTCGCGGGCGACGAGTTCGAACAGACCGCCCTGCTGCTTAACGCCCTTGGCCTCGCCCCGTGTGTGGACGGGGATTTTGACGGTGAGCTTGCGGCTGAGGTCGATCCGCATCAGGTCGACGTGCATGAGGGTGCCCTTCAAGGGGTGGTTCTGCCAGTCGACGACCTTCACCGGGGTGGTTTCGCCGCCGGTCAGTTGCAGATTGAAAATAGTGTTGACTCCAGAAGAGGAGTGGAGGATTTTGCCCACTTCCTTCGGACTGACGGTGATGGCGACCGGCTGATCGGTCATGCCGTAGACCACGGCGGGGATGCTGCCGGCGACGCGAAGCCGGCGGGCCTCGTTCTTGCCGCGGGACTGGCGAACCTCGGCGGTGACGGTAATGTCCTTTCTCATCTTTTGGCTCCTCGATCGAATAAAAACCTAGACGAACAACGAGCTGACGCTCGTCTCCTCGTGAATACTCTGGATGGCGCGGGCAAGCAGTCTGGCCACGCTAAGAACCCGGATCTTGGCGCAAGCCTCGGCCTGCGGACTGAGCGGGATGGAATCGCTGAAAACAACTTCGGTCAACCCGGACGAGGCGATCCGCTCGACGGCCGGGCCGCTGAGCACGGCGTGGGTGGCGCAGGCGGAGACGCTGGCGGCGCCCTTGGAGAGCAGCGCCTCGCAGGCCTTCACAAGAGTGCCGGCGGTGTCGATCAGGTCGTCGATGATCAGGCAGTCGCGGCCCTCTACGTCGCCGATGATGTGCATGACCTCGCTGACGTTGGGCTGCTCGCGGCGCTTGTCGATGATGGCGAGGGGCACTTCGAGGCGCTTGGCGAAGGCGCGGGCGCGCTCGACGCCGCCGGCGTCAGGGCTGACGACGATCATGTTGTCGAGGTTCTTGGTGCGGAAGTACTCGATCATGACCGGGGCCGAAAACAGGTGATCGACCGGCACATCGAAAAAGCCCTGAATTTGCGCGGCGTGCAGGTCGAGGGAAAGAATGCGGTCGACGCCGACGCGCTCGAGCAGGCTGGCGACCACCTTGGCGGAGATGGGGACGCGGGAACGGTCCTTGCGGTCCTGTCGGGCGTAACCGTAGTAGGGCAGGACGGCGGTAATCCTTTCGGCGGAGGCGCGCTTCAGAGCGTCGATCATGAGGAGGACTTCCATCAGATTGCGCTCGACGGGGGGGCAGGTGGGCTGAACGACGAAAACATCGGCCCCGCGAACATTGTCGTCGATCTGGACCCAGATCTCGCCGTCGGAAAAGCTCTTCACGACGGCCCCGGTGCTGGCGACGCCAAGTTCGGCGCAGATCGCGTGAGCGAGTTTCGGGTTCGCGTTCCCGCACAGGATCTTGATCCTGTCAGGGTCCATTCCTCTTACCGGCTTCGGGGCGGCCATTGTCGATTCACCAAATGCTCCGACAAACTCGCGATCATACGGGCGCGATAAGCGGCCCGCGTTAACAATGATGTCCGGAAGGTTTGGAGAGGCTCCGTACGAAACCGCGGAAGGGCTCCCTGAAGCTTGGCCCGGTCCGGAAACACCCCGTAGAGTGCTGCCCCGCTGCCGGAGAGTCGCGCAGCATGAGCCCCGAGCCGAATCAACTTGTCGCGCCACCGTTTCAGCTCCGGGTGGAGGCTGAAAACAGGGCCCTCGAAGTCGTTCTCTGCCTGCGGCCCTGGGAGGCCGCTCCAGACAAATGCCTGGAAACTATCCAGTTTAGGGGGCGGCGGGGCGCTTGTCAAATCCGGGCGGCCGAGGGCGCGGAAGGCGGCGGGAGTGGAGATGTGGAACGGCGGGGCGAGGATGAGGACCGGCAGGGGTTTCAGTTCGGGGAGCGGGTAAAGTTCCTCGCCGCGGCCGAGGCCGAGAGCGGTTCCGCCGTAGAGGAAGAACGGCACATCGCTGCCGAGGGAAACGGCCATGCGGGCGAGGGCTTCGATGGGCGCCTTCCGGCCGCAGAGGCCGGCGAGGGCGAGCAGCGTCGCGGCCGCGTCGGACGAGCCTCCGCCGAGCCCGCCGCCCATAGGGACCCGCTTCCTGAGAGCGATTTCGAGCGTTCCACGAGCGCCGGTTTCGTCGAAGAAAGCGCGAGCGGCGCGTTCGACGAGGTTGTTCTCGATGCGCAAAGGGTCGTCGACGCGGATGGAGATTCCGCGCCCGGCGGCGAAGCAAAAGTCGAGCGTGTCGGCGAGGCCGACGGTCTGGAAAACCGTTCGGAGTTCATGGAAGCCGTCCGGCCGCTTGTGGAGGACCTTCAGGCTGAGGTTGATC
>CAYWST010000521.1:0-3434 GCA_964461075.1 uncultured Solibacteraceae bacterium
GACGGGAAACGCGTTCAATCAGGGGAGAAGTGCTACGCGGCGGATCCCGCCGGGCTGCTACTGTCGTCGAGCACCGAGTTGACTGTGCATGGAAAGACTATCCGTGAGGAAATGGAGATCACGAGCATACGGCGCGGCGCGGAACCAGAGGCGCACTGGTTTACGATCCCGGAAGGTTTTCAGGCAATCAAGAGGAGAGGAAGATAACGGTCAGATGTTTCCTCGGGGCGGTCAGCACGCTTGCCCGAATAAGACTCATGACATTCGCCTCCGGTGTCGCCGCGCACTGCTGAGACAGCGAGGTGGAGCGCCTGCTAGGTTGACTCAGGTTTCCAGCAGGACACTGTGATCACCAACCAATGAGCACTCCGCCCGTGAATCGGGTATGCAGAATTTTCAGCTGAATTTTGCTGTTCGTCCCGCGCCTCGAGTTTAAGGCCGACTTCAAGCAGCATCGCGCCGAGCGCCACGCGCGCGGGTTCCACTGCTGGGATCAGTTCGTCGCCATAATGTTCTTTCAGTTGGGTCACGCCCAGAGCCTGCGTGAGATCAGCGGCGGCATAGCCGCTTACGAAGGCAAGGTGAAGCACCTGGGCATGGAGTTTGCACCCAATCGCTCGACGCTCGCCTACGCCAATCCGCACCTGCCTTGGCAACTCTACGAAACGGTCTTTCACCAACTGCTCGACCGATGCCAACAGCAGGCCCAGACGCGGCCAGCGCAAGTTCCGGTTGAAGCAACGACTGCTGTCGCTTGACAGCACAATGTTGGCGTTATGCGCCGAGGTGTCCGTCAGGGCCAATAGCCAGCGGACCAAGGGAGCGCTGAAGCTCCACATGGCGCCGGACCACGACGGCCATCCGCCAGCCTGCATGGTGATGACCGAGGGCAAGATGGCGTGAGTCTAGGGGGCGGGGAGATGCAGATCGAGGCCGACATGCTGCCGGGTTTGGCAGGGCTGCAGCACCTACCCTCGGGGGTTGGGCAGGGAGGGCGGCTTCGCGATTCATCGCGCGGGACGGCTGGCGCACTACCTGGGGCCCTGCCTGGCGCGGACCGCGGAGGAGGCGCGAGAGCTGATGGAGATCGCGGCGAAAGTTGCGCACGGGCCGATGTTCTGGGACTTACCCGAGGAGAACCAGGCGGCGGTGGAACTGGCTCGCGAGCTGGGCTTCAACCCGGTCCGGCGCTTGAAGCGGATGGCGCGGGGGGAGGCTCCAACGGAGTCGCTCGGGCTGGTCTATGCCCTGAGCGGCTTCGAGACGGGCTGATAATCAACGGGCGGGCGGAACGGCGCCGGCGGAAGCGAGCCCATTGCGGAAGCCTTCCCACCGATTGCGGCTGGTGGCGTTGGCGGGATCTTCCTTGAGCAGTTCCCAGGCGAGGCGCTCGCCTTCGGTGTAGTCGCTGACCGCGTTGGCGCGAAGGCCGGCGGCCATCCAGGCGTCACCGCGAGTTCTGAGCACCATCAGGTAGCCGTGGCGGAACTGGCGGTTTTCGGGATCGCGCCGCCATAGCTCCCCCAGCGTTTCGACGGCGGGAGTAACTGCCTGCGCAGCTTCGGCGGGCTTGTTGAGTCCGATCAAGGCTTCCGCCTGGCTCTTGAGAATGGAGGTCTTCAAACGGAGGTTTTCAGTCTTGCTCATCTCGCCGGGGGGCAATCGATTGAGCGCGGAAGCCGCGCTGGCGAGCCGGTCGGCGGCCTGGACGTTGTCCTCGGTGACAAGGGCGAGGTTGCCGAGTTTGAGGAGGTGAACGGCGACGCCGCGTTGGGCGCGGAGCAGCTCGGCCGGAGGGACTCCGGGAAGGGAAGCGACAATGCGGTTCAGGTCGAGGGCGCGCTCGAGGGCTCTGCGGGTCCCATCGCGGTCGAGCATCACGCCCGATCCGATGCCGCCGAGATGGTCGCCAAGCGTTCCCTGAACGCTGGCAAGCTCGTTGGCGACGGTGAAGGCCGTGGGATTGGCGGCGAAGAGGCGTTCGAGGATGGCTGCGGCGCGGCGCAGTTCCACGACGCCAGCCGGCGCATCGCCGCGGATGGCGATCACTTCGCCGAGTCCACGGTAGAGGGAGGCGCGGGCCATTTCGAGTTCGATGGAGCCGGCGCCTTCAGGGATGGAAGCGAGCAGCGAGAGCCCGCGCCGGTAGGTCTTCAATGCTTGCTCGGTTTCGCCGAGGTTTGAGGTATACGGATTGCCGTAGAGATCGGCCATGCGGGCGTAGCCCCGGGCGAGCTCGGCCAGCATGGCCGGATCGGAGCGGGCCTCGGAGGCGAGGCGCTCGTAGTGCGCGAGCGCGCGGGTGAGCATGAGCTTCTGCGTGGGCGTGGAACCTGGAAGATCGCGGACGGCGTCGAAGAGGTCGAACATTGTGAGACGGGCGAGCTCGCGGGTCTGTTCGAAGCGCTTCTCGGCCTTGAGCCTCTCGTGGTGTGCGTTCCGCGCCTGCCAGAGAGTGGCGGCGAGCCCCGCTCCGAGGGCGAGAACGACCATGGCGGCGGCGGCGGCGCCGTCGCGGTGCCGGCGGACGAACTTTCCGGCCTGGTACCAGATTGTCAGCGGCCGGGCTGAGACGGGCAGCCCGGCGAGATGCCGCTTGATATCGAGTGCGAACTGCTCGACGCTCAGGTAACGTTCGCCGGCGGACTTGGCGAGAGCTTTGGCGAGAATCTGGTCGAGGTCGCCGGCTACTTCGCGGGCGGCAGGGCCGGGAACGACCGAACTGGCCAGCGGGGCCTCTTCCGATTCGACGGCGCGGAACCACTCGGCGACCGTCCGCTGGGTTCTGGAATAAGGGCTCCTCCCGCAAAGGAGCTCGAAAAGGATGACGCCCAGCGCATAAACGTCGGATTGGACCGTGACAGGAAGGCCCATGACCTGCTCGGGGCTGGCATAGCGCGGGGTCAGCAGCACATTGGCGGTGCCGGTTTGCTCACCGGCGCCAGGTTCGTCAAGCAACTTGGCGATGCCGAAGTCGAGCAGTTTGACGTCGCCGGCAGGCGTGACAAGGATGTTCTGCGGCTTGAGGTCGCGGTGGACGATCAGGGAACCGTGGGCGTGGCGCACGGCTTCGCAGACCTTGAGGAAGAGCTCGAGCCTGGCGCGGACAGAGAGGCGGTGGGCGGCGGCGTAGGCGTCGAGCGGCTGGCCCTCGACGAATTCCATAACGAGGTAGGGGAGGCCGTCGGCGTTGATCCCGCCGTCGAGCAGCCGGGCGATGGAGGGATGTTCGAGCCGGGCGAGGATCTGGCGTTCGGAGGCGAAGCGGCGGCGGGTGTGGTCTGAGTCGAAGCCCCGGCGGACGACCTTGACGGCGGCGAGCATCTCGAACTCGCCGTCGGCGCGGCTGGCGAGGTAGACGTCGCCCATCCCGCCGGAACCGAGCGGCCGCTCGATCCTCCAATTGCCGCAGTGGGCGCCGATGAGAGTCGTGG
>CAYWST010000522.1:0-3413 GCA_964461075.1 uncultured Solibacteraceae bacterium
ACCCGAAGGCGCTGAACCTGCACCCGGACATCCTGGCCAACCAGATGCGGCCGTCCTGGCCGGGCATCGACATGGCGGAAGGTTTCATCCGGCTGGGGCACCGGTTCAAGATCCGCGCCAACAATACTTACGTGCTCACGCCGACTCTGACCACGCTGCGACGCAGCCACAGCTTGCGCATCGGAGCCGACATCCGGCGGCTGAACTGGAACGAGATCAGCCCGGACTCGCAAGCCGGCGGCTATTTCAACTTCCGGCCGACGTTTTCGCAGGAAGACCCGTGGCTGGCCGCCACCAGCAAGACGAGCGGCACGGCGATGGCCGACCTGTTGCTGGGCATGCCGGCTTCAGGCACCATCAGCGGCCCCACTCCCTATTCCATGCGCGGTTATTACACCGCCCTGTTCGTTCAGGACGACTGGAAGGTGAGCCGCCGGTTGACGGTGAACCTTGGCCTGCGCTGGGAGTTTGAGCAGCCGTGGACCGAGCGGTTCGACCGCATGCTGTACGGCTTCGACACAGACGGCCCCAGCCCGCTGCAAATCCCGGGCCTCGACCTGCGTGGCGGGCTGCTTTACGCGGGCATCGAGGGAAACCCGCGGCGCCTGGGCAGGCAGGACTGGAATAACTTCGGTCCGCGCGTCGGCATCGCCTGGCAGGTGACACCCAAGACGGTGATCCGCAGTGGGTACGGCCTGTTCTATTCCAGCTTCATGGACAATCTCGACTACCAGTTACCCGTGCCTCTGACTTTCAGCACCAACATTCGTTACATCGGCACGGTGGACCGGGGCGCCACGCCTTACACCACCTTGGCCAATCCGTTCCCGCAGGGCATTCCGCCGATCACGGGCAACTCGCAAGGCCGTGCCTCCCTCATCGGCGACTCGATCACCTTCGTCAACCACGAGAGGGTCCTTCCCTACAACCAGCAGTGGCAGTTCGGCTTCCAGCGGGAATTGCCGTGGCAGTCGAAGTTCGAGGCCAATTTCCTCCGCGTGCTGAACGTCAAGGGGATCGAGACCTTCAACCTGAACGAGACGCCTGACATCTACCTGCCGCTGGGCACGGCCGAGAACGTCCAGGTCCCCAACCCGTTCTATGGCGTCATTCCTGCCACGCGGCCGCTGGGGGCATCCGCGAAAGTGGCGCAACGGCAACTCTGGCGGCGCTTCCCGCAGTACAGCGGGGTCACGGTGCGCGGATTCAACACGAATACCATCGTCTATCACACCTTGCAGCTCAATTTCGAGAAGCGCTACTCGAACGGGCTGACCCTGTTGTGGAACCATTCCATCTCGAAAATGTTCGACAACTACGTGACCAGCCTGATCAACGAGCGGCACTACCGGACCATTTCCGGCATGGACCGCCCCCACATCATGAACCTGGCATTTGTCTACGAGATGCCCTTCGGCAAGCGGCGGACATGGCTGCAAAACGGCTGGCTTAGCCATATCGCCGGCGGCTGGTCGTTGAGCGGCCGGGCCTACTACGGCTCCGGCGCGCCGCTGAGCATCAGCGACGCCAACGGGCGCCCGATCCGCCTTTACAACGCCGCCAAGAGCGGCCCGGTGAAGGAGCGGCTCGGCGACAAGGTCGATCCCGTGACCAAGGAAGTGCTGAATCCCTACTTTGACACCAAAGCTTTCCAGTCGCTGCCCACCCAGTACATGGTCTCGCCCGAGCCGCCGGTGTTTGCCGAGTTGCGCGCGCCGTCGAGCCGCGGGCTGGATCTGACGCTGATGAAGCGTTTCACCATCCGGGAGCGCTGGAACGTGGATCTGCGCGCCGATGCCGAAAACGCACTCAACATAGTCAATTTCGGTGGTCCCGGCACGAACATGTCGAGCAAGGGCACCTTCGGCGTCATCCAGACGGCCGGATCGCCGCGCATCATCCAGTTGACGCTGCGCGCGACCTTCTGAAGCGGGGCGCACCCGCGATGTCCTGGTGCGCGCCGCCTGCGGCTCTCCTGCCGGGCGGCGCGCACGGCAGGCGCCAGACGCCGTGCGCGCGCCGCGCATCCGGCGCAGATTCCTATTGCAGAGGTGATTCATGTTGCGGGCCAAAACTGCCCTTTTGATGCTGCTGCCGCTGAGCCCATTGCTGCTGAGGGGAGGAGAGCCGGACCGCTACCGCCACGCGGTGCGGGAGTTTCTCGACACCATGATCGAAAAAGGAACGGACCGCTACGGCGCGGAGCACTCGCCGCTGTTTGCGGCGATGCTCGATCTGGATACCCTGTCGCTGCCGGCCGTGCGGTTGCCGGAGAATTACTTCACCAAAGACGACTTGCCCGAGGCGCTGGGCCACGGCATTCCCGATCCGCCCGTGGGCATCCGCCCGACAGACCGCAGCCCGCTCGGCAACAATCTCGAGCACGACATCATGCTGCTGAAGACTCTTGAAGCCTTCAGCCGGGTGACGGGCGAGCCCCGCTATGCAAAGCATGCCCGCGCCGTGCTCGCGTTCTGGCTGCGCCGCTGCCAGAGCCCCGCCACGGGCCTGATGTACAGCGGCGAGCACGCGAGCTGGAATTTTCACACAGAGCAGGGCTACGGCGACATTTACGAGGTGTTTCGGCGGTTCCCCTTCTGGGACGAGCTGTACTCGATCGACCCGGAGCGCGCGCTCCGCTTCGCCGACGCGCTGTGGGTGCACCAGATCGGCAACAAACACGTGGGCGACTACAGCCGCCATGCACGAATCTCGCAACACGGCCCGTCCACCGGCGCCGCTTATCCGCGCCACGCCGGCTTCTATATCTGGGCTTATGCCAACGCCTACGCGCAGACGCGCGACCCGAAATACATCAAGCGGGCCGAGGTGTTGATCGAAAGCCGCACCGGCCTGCGTCCGCAACCGCACGGCCTGTTGATCGAACCGGGCGCCTGGCACTGCGAAAAGAGCGCAGACCCGACGCTGCGGGCCCTGCTGTGGGAGGCCGCCGCGCTGGTTCCCTGCCGGCGCGAAGCCTGGCGCGCGCTCGTCCGGCAGCTCGACGAGCGCGCCTTTGCCGACGCCGCGGCCGAGCGGCTGTCCTCCAGCAGCAACGGGAGCCCGCCGCCGCAGGTGGCGCCCCTGCTCGCGCGCCTGTCCCAGCCTGGCCGGGGAGTGGTGGCCGACCGCGGCGCCCGCACCGTCAGCCTGGCGCTCAGCGACCTTTGGCGAATGGATTACGGGGACGCGGGCTATTCCGGCAAAGCGCTGCTCAACTACACGCGGTGGCGGCAGACTGGCGACGAACGGTTCTTCCGGCAGGTGGAGGCGGCCGCGAACCGGTATCTCCGGGAAGGACTGCCGGAAGACGCGCGGGACCTGTGGCCGAGGGCCGCAGGGCAGGTGATCTCGTTGATGACGGCTCTGGCGCGCGAGCCGCGGGCGGCGCCGGAGATGCAGAAACGGTGTCT
>CAYWST010000523.1:0-3375 GCA_964461075.1 uncultured Solibacteraceae bacterium
CGCCAACGCCATGGCCGTCGTCCAGGCCCGCCAGCTGGGGCTCAAGAACTTCTCGCTGCTCGTCTCGCACGTCCTGGTGCCGCCCGCCATCGAGGCGATCATGAGCTCGCGCCACAACCGGGTGCAGGCCTTCCTGGCCGCCGGCCACGTCTGCGCCGTGATGGGCTACTGGCAGTACGGGCCGCTGGCCGAGAAGTACCGCGTCCCCATCATCGTCACCGGCTTCGAGCCGCTGGACGTGCTGGAGGGCATCCGGCGCGCTGTGAAGCAGCTGGAGGCGGGCCGGGCCGAGGTCGAGAACGCCTACGAGCGCGCGGTGCGCTACGAGGGCAACCAGCCGGCGCAGAAGATGCTGGCGGAGGTGTTCACGGTCACCGACCGCACCTGGCGCGGCATCGGCATGATCCCAGCCAGCGGCTGGGCGCTCAGCGAGGCGTACGCCGAGTTCGACGCGGCCCGGCGCTTCGATGTGGGCGACATCAGGACACAGGAGTCGCCGTTGTGCCGCAGCGGCGAGGTGCTGCAGGGGATGATCAGGCCCAACCAATGCCCGGCCTTCGGCAAGGCGTGCACCCCGCAGAAGCCGCTCGGCGCGACGATGGTCTCCAGCGAGGGCGCCTGCGCGGCCTACTATCGTTACGGGCGCTTTGCGGCGTTGGAGAGCATTCAGCCGGCGGCGGCGTAATCAACCGTTGGGCCTGCCGCAGCGAGGGGTGGAAAGTATATCGATATCGCTACGGCGATGCCGCGGCATCTGTATCTATACACCGGCCGGCAACCAGAATGGCGTCCGCTTATAGATGCTTGCATCCAAGGGCAGATGCCGTTTCTGTCGAATGAATCAAAAGTTGAGCGGCCGAGCGGTTCCAGAGTTATCAACAACAAGCGGGCCACAATTATGCATAATCGAGCAGGAGGTGTGAGATGAAACTCCGCGAAATCCTGGCCGATATCCATGCTCTGGAAGAGGAATTGTTTGCCTTTGAGCGTAAATACGGCCTCCGTTCTGAGACGTTTTATCCTGCCTGCATGAATGGCGAGGAACCCGAAGACGATAGTTGGACGTTGGATTTTGGTGAATGGGCCAGCGTCTACCGCGCCTGGCTATCATGGCAAGCTGAGTATCGCAACGAAGTTCAGCGCCTTCAGCACAATGCGCCCAGCCTCGTCGGATTGATCCAGGCAGCGGCATGAGCGAGCATTTCCGGACGCCGGAAGACTACGAGCTTTTCCTGTACACTACACCCTTGCCGAGCGATTCTCGTCTGTGCGGCGCTCAACTATCACCTTCATCCGACGCGGCACGTCGCTAGCTCGAGTCGCAGGCGAACTGTTCTTTGACCATGATACTCGCTTGGTGATGCGCGAGCGGCTCATCTATGATCGCCTGCCAAATGATTCACTCCTGCCAAGCACTCATCCGCGCCATAAGCACATTCCAGCCGACATCAAGCATCATCGTATTCCGGCTCCGGGGATGAGTTTCACGCAGCCCAATCTGCTAAAACTGATACCCGAAATCGAATCGCTCGTTGAACAAATCAAGAACCGGAAAGCTGAAGGTTGAAAGGCCGCCCACCGATAACAAGCGCGCGCACCCGATCGTCCTTCGCGCTGGCCTCGCTCCGCTCGGCCGGCGCCTGAACCGCACCGTTGGCCGCCCTTACTCTGATGATGTATACTTCGGAACAGGCAAGGCTTATGTTGACCAAAGAACATGTTGTCGAGCTTCTTCGCGAGAAATCAGCCTACCTGTCAAGCGAGTTTGGCATTCGCAAGATAGGCTTATTTGGCTCTTTCGCTTCCGGGCATCCCGGCGAGCAAAGTGATATAGACATCCTTGTGGAGTTTGAGCGCCCCATCGGGTTACGCTTCATTGAACTGGGGGATTACCTGGAAAACATCCTGGGCCGCAAGGTGGATATTCTTACCCCAGCCGGAGTTGAGGGAATCCGCCGAAAGACGATTGCCAAGAGCATCCGCGAGAGCATCGTTTATGTCTGAACGGGCGGAGATTGAGTTCGGAAACGATATCCTGGAAGCCATACAACGGATCTCCCGCTATCTTGGCGGCCTATCGTATGATGATTTTCTCAAGGACATCAAGACGCAAGATGCCGTGATCAGAAACATCGAGATCATCGGCGAGGCAGCCAAAGGGGCTACAGAAGAACTGCGTACCAAGCACCCCGATATCCCGTGGAAAAGCATGGCGGGAATGCGCGACCGCTTGATCCACCACTACTTTGGCGTCAATCTCGATATCGTGTGGCAAGTGATCTCAGAGGAGTTGCCGCCGCTTGCACCAGAACTGGGCCAAATCTCTAAAGAGGCCGAAGACGAAAACAAAGATGAAGGCGGCTAACATGCGGTTGCCGGCGACTTGGCCCTTCGCGCTCCCCCTTCGACAAGCTCGGGTTCGCGCTCGGCATAGCGCCTGAACCGCCACGTTAGGTTGCAGCGTTACCGGCCAATCGCGGCTATCGCACTCCTCGACACGCTGCGTCATCTTGAGATCCGGCTCCGGGCCCCGGATCAGCGACCCGGCGCCGAACGGTTGTCGACCGTCCTCCCTCCGGGTTTGGTTGAGTTCGGTCGTTCTGGCAGGCCTCGACAGAGCAACGGCAATGGCCTTACTCGTCATCGAAGCCCCGGCTCGGATCTGGTCTCAGGATTTCGTTGTTTCCCACCCTGCCGAGCATTGCGCGCTCCTCGCCTATAGATCAGGCCATCTCGGCAATGATGGTACACTGCCTCGGCGCACGCTTCGCTCGTCGCTTCGGGTTAACGCCGACGGGCGGCAGCAGGCGCGTTTTCACCAAGGTACATCCAGTGAGCCATTCGCAAAGGCTGCAACCTGGAGCAACCCGCTGCTCCGTTTACGCATCCTTCGACGGAGCGCCGCGCCTTTGGCGGCGCTCCGCCCGGGATACCGACGTCAACCGTTCAGCAAATTACCCCCGACCTCGCGTTGCAGTGGACGCGCCGGCCAGCAACCTCTCTCGCGCTTTCCGTCGGCGCGCCGCTCAGCTCAGGCGTTGATCCGTCGCTCTGCTGATTGACCCATGCCCACCAACACCCTCGACTTTGAATCCTGGTCCTGCCCGCTCCCCCTGCGCGACCATCCCAACATCATCCTCGGCCACGGCGGTGGCGGCCAGCTCTCGGCCGAGCTGGTGAAGCACCTGTTCCTGCCCGCCTTCGGGAACGAGGCGCTCGACCGCCTGGGCGACTCGAGCGTGGTGGAGCTGGCCGGCGGCCGGGTGGCGGTCTCCACCGACTCGTTCGTTGTCCGCCCGCTCTTCTTCCCCGGCGGCGATATCGGCGAGCTGGCCGTCAACGGCACGGTCAACGACCTGGCCATGAGCGGCGCCC
>CAYWST010000524.1:0-3359 GCA_964461075.1 uncultured Solibacteraceae bacterium
CCGTATCGCACTGCGTTCGGCAACGACCCCGCGACGTGGGCCGATGCGTCGCCGATGGTGCACGTCGCGCCCGGCAAAGGCATCCCGCCCCTCATGCTGGTCGCAGCCAACGGTCCGGGCTATGCGAGCAAGAAGCGCGGCATCGATGACTTCGCCAGGGCGCGGCGCGAGGCGGGAACGCGCGCGGAGGTCGTGGATGCGTCCTCGTTCCGCGAGCACCAGTCGCTCATGACGGAGTTTGGAACTCCAGGCGACCCGGTGAGCCGGCAGGTGCTCGAGTTTCTTGACGGGATTCGAACCGGGAGGCCCACTACCGGTCTCGGCGGCGAGACCGTCCTTAGTCTCGGCGATGTCCAGATGGGCTCATCCACAGTCGCTTACCTGGATCCGGAGTTCCTGCAGGAAGGCGCGCTCGCGGTGTTCGCCGATCAGGCCGGCGGGATTTGGGCGGCGGAAATCGACAAGCACACGGGCCTTTTCCGGAACAACGATGGAAAGCAGTTCCGGATCGACGGCGGTCTGTCGCAATGGTCGCGATATTCAAACGGACCGGAGTGGGGCCTCGACGCGGCAGGTCCGGCCGTGTTTTATCTCAAGGACAACGAACAGGGCGCCGGGCAACTCTGGCGGGCAGAGCCGCCGTGGGAACGGCCCCGGCTCACGCAACTCACCACCGACAAAGAGATCCATAACTGGATCGCGGGCGCAGCAGTCAACTCCTCGGCGCCCTCCACACGGGTGATTGTTTACCGCGGCCGGCCGGGTGCAAGTGGAAACGTAAATGCCTGGATCAACGAAGACCGGCCGGATGAGCCGACGCCCTTCGCCACCCCCATGGTGGTCGCCCGATGGGCCTACAACAGCGGGCTGATCACCTTCGCGCACCGCGCCCTGCCCGGGCAGCCGGAGCCCAGCCAGGTGTGGCTTGTGGATACCTTCTCCGGCACAACACGCACGATCACCGCGGACGCCGGCAACAAGATCGATCCCTGGCTCTGGCAGGCGCCGGAGTTCGACTACGAGTGGTTGTTGGCGGTCAATGTCGACGGCCGTGCGTTGGGGATCTATCGCGACGCGCACCGCGACGGCAGACCATGGGAACGCATCGCGACGATCGCGCTTCCGGCCGATGCCCCGCACCCGGCGCTCAAGTCCGTGGAGCCCGTCAACGGAGGCCGTGGCGCGTTCGGTAAGTCTTATTTCACCGCACAGGCGGGCGGCGACGCGGACCCCGACACCTCGGTCTGGCTCTTCGCATTCGATCCCGCTGGGCAGCATCTGGTGCGCCGTCTGGACGACGGAGCGACGACGGGCAAGGCGGCGCGCCGGCTCGCCCCCGAATCGCTTATCGGAGAACGGGAAGTCTTCGTCTACTACACGCTCTCCAGCGGGGGGCCAGCGCAGCTTCGCCTCTGCCGAACAGGGATCTTCGATGAAAGCACCAAGAAACAGTAATCTGGAGCCTTCCCGCCGCCAGACCTTGACTTGGCTGGGAGCTGCTCTCGGCTTGCCCTTGGCCGCCGGCGCACAGGACGATCAGGCCGCTTTCAAGGTCGATGTGAGTGTCGTAAATGTCCTGGCGACGGTGCGCGACGCCAAGGGGCGAGTCGTGCAAAACCTGAACAAAGAGGACTTCCTTCTGGAGGAGGAGGGCGTACGCCAGGAGATCCGGTACTTCTCCCGCCAGACCGGCTTGCCCCTCACCATCGGACTGTTGATCGACACCAGCCTGAGCCAGTATCGCCTCATCGAAACGGAGCGCCGCGCCTCGATGGAATTCCTGCGGCAGGTGCTTCGTCCGGAGATCGACATGGCCTTCGTGATCCAGTTCGATGTGGAGGTCGAACTGCTGCAGGATCTGAGCAACTCGCGGTCTTTGCTCGAGAAGGCTCTCCAGCAACTCGAAACACCGCGCCCGGGATACCGCCGCAACCTGACACCTTCCGCGCTCTCCGGAGAAACCCCTGGGACCTTGTTCCAACTATCAGGGGGCGCGGGAAACCCTTGGCCAAGAGGAAGGCAGCGCCGGCCGGGCGGAGGGCAACCACGTCCGTCCGGTCGCATGGCGGGCGCCGGGACTGTTCTCTATGACTCGGTCTACCTTGCCGCGGACGAGGTTCTTCAGAAGCAGGCCGGCCGGAAGACCATTCTGCTGATCTCCGATGGCGTGGAGGTGGGCAGCAAGGTTGATCGCGAGAAGGCGATTGCCGCGGTGCAGCGTGCGGACACGGTCGTCTACAGCGTGCGCTATTTCGACGAGGAACTCTATGCGAAGGGCCGGTGGGCCGGGCGGTTCGGATCGCGCGGAAAGGAGGTGCTTGAGGGGATCTCCTCGGAAACCGGCGGCCGCATGTTCGAAGTCACAAAGAAGCAGACTCTGGAGCAGATTTTCAGCCAGATTCAGGAAGAACTGAGAAACCAGTACAGCATCGGCTATTCGGCGCCTCCCGGCCCGGAAGGGAAGTTTCGCCGGATCAAGCTCACCAGCAGGGATTCCGGTCTGAAAGTGCAAACCCGGCAGGGATATTATTCGAAACCCCGGGTTTCTACTGAGTAAACCGCGAGATGCGGATCGCGTTGAAGGAATAGAGGCGCGCCCGATGAGAACTGTTGCCGCATGGTTGATCCTTGGTGCGTTGACATGCCTCCCATTCGCCAGGGCGGCGGCTCAAAACGAGGTTGCGGCATCGGCAACTTTGTTCACCAGAATGGTCTTCACGCAGGACTATCATCCTGGCAAGCCGGACAGCAACGGTGAATTCATGGGCGGCACGGAAGCGCTTTGGCTGGCCGGGCATCGGGGGCAAGCTGTACGCCGCCATCGGCTACGCCCAGGATCGCGCCGGCGATGAGCCCGTTGTCGGAGCCCAGATCCTGCGCAAAGACGCCGCCGGGGGACCGTGGCAGGTCGACCACTCTTTCGGCCGCGGCTATTTGCGTGTGGAGGCATTGGTTTCCTTCACCTTTACCACCGACTCTCAGGGAACGCCCCTTGGCGAGCCGGCGCACTTGCTGGTCGCCAGTCCTTCCGGCTTGCCGGCGGAGTCCCGGATGCTCTCGGTCTTCGTCCGGGATGATGTCAGCGGCCAGTGGCTGCCCAGTCCGATCGCCACTGGCAGCCTCGGCATACGGTCATTTGGTTCGCACATCGACAAGGTGACCGGCGTGCATTCTATATTCGCCGGCGCCAATCAGGGGGGCGTGTACCGCGGCGCCTACGATCCCGCCGCGCCGGGCGGCATTCGATGGGAGGGGCGATCGGAGCGGGTCCTGGCCGAGTCATCCGGCCAGAATCGTAAGGTCTACGACTATAGCCGAGTGTTGTGTTTTGCCGAAGCCAACGGCGAGCTGTACATGGC
>CAYWST010000525.1:0-3344 GCA_964461075.1 uncultured Solibacteraceae bacterium
CGGCGTTGGAGCCGAAATTGCGGCTCAAGTGATGGAGTTCGCGTTTGGGGCCCTGCGGAAACCCGTTCGGCGGGTGTGCGGACTGAACGTGCCCGTGCCGTTCGCGCCGGTGATGGAGAACCATGTGATCCCAGGGGTGCGGCAGTTGGTTGAAGCGGCTAAGGAGCTGGCGCGATGACCCTCCAGTTGCCGCTGTTGGGGCTGACGATGGCCGAAGGCAGCATACAGAAGTGGCGGAAGCGGCCTGGCGAATTGGTGAGCAGGGGCGAAGTCCTGTATGAGGTGGAAACCGACAAGGTGGTGATGGAGGTGGCTTCACCCGTGGATGGAGTTCTGGTGGAAATCCTGGCTTCCGAGAATCAAGTACTGCCGGTAGGGGCGGGGATCTGCGTGATTCGGATGGAGGGGGAGTGACGATACAGACGGTTGGATTCATCGGGCTCGGCATCATGGGCCGCCCCATGGCGCTGAATCTGCGCAAGGCCGGTTACGGGCTGGTGGTGCACGACACGTCGCGAGCGGCCATGGAGTCGCTCACCGAAGCGGGAGCCTCCGCCGCAGGAGATGCGGCGGATGTGGCACGCGCCTCCGATGCAGTGATCACTATGTTGCCCAATTCGCCCGACGTGCATCAAGTCGTGCTGGGTGAGCGCGGCGTGCTGGAGGGTGCGCGTCCCGGGCTGCTTCTGATTGACACGAGTTCGATCTCGCCCGGAGTGGCGCGCGAGGTGTCGCAGGCGGCCGCCGCGCGGGGCGTCCGAATGCTTGACGCGCCGGTCAGCGGGGGCGAACCTGGAGCGAAGGACGGGACTTTGTCCATCATGGTGGGCGGCGCCAGAGCGGACTTCGAGGAAGCCCGCGAGGTGCTTGCCGCCATAGGCAGAAACATCGTTTGGATCGGAGAGGCGGGCAGCGGGCAAGTCGCCAAACTGGCCAACCAGATCGTAGTGGGATTGAATATCATCGGCGCGGCCGAAGCGATGGTGCTGGCCGCGAAGGCCGGCGTCAGCCCGCGGGCGGTGTACCAGGCGATCCGCGGAGGACTTGCGGGCAGCACCGCGCTCGATGCCAAGGCTCCGATGATGTTTGACCGCGACTTCGTGCCTGGCTTTCGTATCGAACTGCATCTGAAGGACCTCTTGAACGCCCTCGACACGGCTCACGAATACGGCGCTCCGGTTCCATTCACCAGCCTGGCCGCCGAGACTTTGAGCGCACTGAAGGCCGCGGGCAAGGGAGGACTCGACAATGCCGCGCTGGTTCAGTTCTTCGAGGCGATGGCGGGTGTTGCGGTTGGGTGAGGACGTATGCGGCGGATTCGGGTAGGGCTGGTCGGCCACAGGTTCATGGGCAAGGCGCACAGCCACGCGCTGCGGGATCTCGGCATGTTCTTCCCATTGGATGCCGAAGCCGGGATGGAGATGCTTTGCGGGATCGAGGACGATCTGGAGGAAACGGCACGGCGTTATGGCTGGGGGCGGTGGACCCGTTCATGGCGCGAAGTCGTGCAAGATCCGCAGATCGACGTTGTGGCCATCTGCACTCCAGGCAACACGCACTGCGAAATCGCAGTGGCCGCGTGCGAAGCCGGAAAACATGTGATTTGCGAGAAGCCGCTGGCGATGGATCTCGCACAGGCAAGGCAGATGTGCGTGGCGGCCCGGCGGGCGGGCGTAAAGCACGTGGTGAACTTCAATTACCGCCGGACCCCGGCGGTGGCGCTGGCGCGGAAACTGATCCTGGATGAACGGCTGGGCCGGATTCTCTTCTTTCACGGAAGCTATTTTCAGGATTGGCCCCTCGATCCGGAGTTCCCTTATGTCTGGCGGATGGACAAACAGACGGCCGGCGCCGGCTCCATGGCCGACAAGGGTTCGCATATCGTGGACCTGGCGCGATTCCTCGTCGGTGAGTTCGCCGAGGTCAGCGCAACGACCGAGATCTTCGTTCGCCAACGTCCCGGCCCGAACGGTGAACCGCTCGATGTAACCACTGACGACGCCGCTGTATTCACGGCCCGCTTCCAATGTGGAGCCTTGGGGATGTTCGGCACTTCACGGATGGCTGCCGGCCACAAGAACAGCCTGTATTTCGAAGTTCAGGGGAGCAAGGGCAGCGTGCGTTTCAATTTGGAGCGCATGAATGAATTGCAGGTTTACTTTGCTGGGGAAGCCGGAGAGACCGAAGGGTTCAGGACTGTCCTGGTGACAAATCCCGCCCACAGATACGTGAGCCACTGGTGGCCGCCTGGACACGTTCTCGGGTGGGAACACACATTCGTCCACCAGTATTACGAGTTGATGAGGGCGATCCTCGAGAACTCGGCTGCTGGGCCGGATTTCGTGGATGGGATGAAGGCGCAGGCCGTGCTGGAATCGATCGAAACGGCGGCAAGGGAGAATCGATGGGTCGCAGTGGAGGACTAAGAAGATGCTGCTAACCGGATGCGAGGCCGAGAGCGCTGCCGCCGCAACACGCACGATGGCCGCACTGGTGAAGTCGTCGCCGGGCGAGGGCAATGTGGGAATCGAAGAGGTGCCGGAGCCGGAATGTACGCCCAACGGCGTGAAGATCGAAGTACGATTTGCGGGGATCTGCGGGACCGACATTCATGTTTATCACGATCGCTTCCGGAACTATCCGCCCGTCATCCTTGGGCACGAGTTCAGCGGCGTCGTCGCGCAGACCGGTCCGGAGGTGCGTAGTGTGCGCGCCGGCGACCGCGTCACTGTGCTGCCCTCATCGGCTGTCGTGTGCGGCCGGTGCGAATACTGCCGGCAGGGCTATTACATGTTCTGCCCCACCCGGCGAGGGATGGGGCACGGCGTGAACGGCTGTTTCACCAAGTATGCGATAGTACGCGAAGACCAGGTGTACAAACTGCCGGACAGTGTGTCGTTCGAATTGGGTGCGCTTGCGGAGCCGTTTGCCAGCGCGGTTCAGGCGACCGAGGAAATGACCTCTTTTCACCCCGGCGACACGGTACTGCTCTCCGGGCCGGGCCCGATCGGGCTGCTATGCCAGATGCTGCTGATCAGCCACAAATGCAGGGTGATTGTCGCCGGAACGGCCGAGGATGGGGTCCGGCTGGCGCTGGCGAGGAAACTCGGCGCCGACGTGACAGTCGATGTCTCCAGCGAGGATCTCGACGCGGTGGTGGACAGAGAGACGGCTGGCAGAGGCGTGGATGCGGCGCTGGAGTGCGCGGGCGCGGCGGATTCGGTCGTGGCCTGTCTGCGGCACATCCGGAAACTCGGAAGCTACGTTCAGGCGGGCATTGTGGGAAGCGACTTCTCCCTTCCTTTTGACACGGTGCTCTACAAGCAGTTGAAGCTCTATGGCTC
>CAYWST010000526.1:0-3326 GCA_964461075.1 uncultured Solibacteraceae bacterium
AGGAGAAGTTTTGGATTGACATAGCGAAGATTTACCGAATGGGCGTCCTCCGGGTGATGTTGATTTGGGGTTGGGGGAGGGCGGGGAGAGTTCGTTCCTTGGTTTCCGGGGCGGGAGGGGGACAGACGGATCTGTCCACGCGGACGCTATGCGTCCTTGGGACAGATTCGTCAGTCCCGCTCGGTTCGCTATGGGTCCTTGGGACAGATTCGTCAGTCCCGCTCGGTTCGCGGGCTTGGACAGGGTGGGGGACAGTCACACTGTGTCCACGGCGGGACACAGGTGACAGTCCCCGATCCAGTCGCCGATCCAGTCCCCGATCGAGTGCCCGATCCGGCCTTCGGTCTGGGACGCGGCGGAGGGCCATGAGGATTGCGAGGAGGAATGCGGGGATGGGGGGCAGAGTGACGGCAAGAAGCTTGATGGCGCTCTGGACGCCGCGGATGGAGGACTCCATCTGGATGCGGGCGTTTTCGAGGGTGCGGTCGCGTTCGTCGTTGATGTTGGCGCGGGCGACCTGAAGGCGGCGGTTCTCGGCGGACTGAACGTTGGAGATCATGATCTGGCGCGTCTGTTCGTCGAGGTCGGTGCGGGCTTCGAGGGCGCGGACGGCGGCGTCGAGGCGGGCCTGGGCTTCCTTGAGGCGGAGTTCGGCCTGGGAGGCGGCCTGTTCGCTTTCGACGCGGCGTTTCTCTTCATAGGCGCGGGTTTTCTCTTCGAGTTTTTCGAGAGTGCGGTAGCGGGGCCGGCGTTTGCGAAGGGCGAGGAAACTGGAGTCGCCGGCGAGGGAATCAATGGCGTTGAGGGCGAGGGTGACGTTATCGAAGTTGAGGCCTTCGATGCCGCGCCGGCGAATTTCAAAGAATTCCTCGCCGAGCCAATCGGCGTCGGCGACGACGATGGCATTGACGCCATTGGGGGCGCGGACGCGGGCGGCGAGGGTGGCGATTTCCTTGCCTGGGGTGTGAGGAAGGCCGCGAAGGATGGAGAAGCCGCCGAAGATAGAGGGCTGAACGAGGTCGGACCAACGGAGCGTGCCGGCGTCCTTGCCGGCGGTGAGCAGCGGAGTGAACTCGACGCCGGAGCCGGAGCGCGGGGAGATGAGGCCGGGGTAAAGGAGGACGACTTCCTGGAGGCCGGAAGAGACGGCGTCTTTGGATTGAAAGGGCATGGGCGCCTGATTGCCTTTGGCGACGAAGACGATTTCGGGGGGGAGGGAGCGAAGCTGGGGGTGGGGGTTGTAGTTGTCCCAGACGATGCGATCGGAGCGCCATTCGATACCGAGGGTTTTCAGCAGCGGGGCGAGATTGGGCGGGGCCTGCTGCGCGGCAACAGCGGCGGCGGGGGCCTGAGCGAGGTTGAAGGCGGGAAGAGGGTCGAGGAGGATGAGGGCTGGTTTGCCCTGTGCGAGGTAAGCAGTCAGGCGATCAAGTTGCGGGGCCGTGAGCGCGGAGGGCTGGATGGCGACGAGGGCGTCGAGACCGGCGGGATAATCGGCGTCGGGTCCGACCTGAACGACGTCATATTGCTTGCGGAGTTCAGCGACTACAGGCCATTCGGAGGTCTGGCGTTTGGATTGGAAGTCAAAACCGCCGAAGGGGCGGGCGGGGGTATCGAGAACGCCGACCTTGCGGCGGGCGGCGCGGGCGACGACGCGGATGGAGCGCATGAGTTCGTATTCGACGGGGAGGCCGCGGTCGAACTGGGGGATGACGAACTCGTCGGCTCCGCTGGAGAAGACGAGCCCGAGGAAGATTTCGTTGGCGCGCGAGCCGCTCTCTTCGGTGGAGGCGACGCGGAGGGGGGTGATGTTATAGCGCTCGCGGGCTTCGCGAGCTTCAGGCGAGTATTTGACGGTTTCGACGATGCGGGTTTCGATGCGCTCGCGTCCGGCGGCGTCGAACTCGCGAAGGAAGGCGAGGAGGTTCTGTTTGACGGGCAGGTAGGCCCGGGGGACTTCGGGGCTCAAGTAGGCCTGAATGACGACGGGGCGTTTGGGGTCGAGGCTCGCGATGAGGCTGCGGGTTTCAGGGGCGAGCGAGTGGATCTGTTCGCTGGTGACGTCGATGCGGGCGCGCCAGGCAGAGGCGAGGACGGTGAGAGCGGCGACGCAGACGATGGCGGCGAAGCCGCGGAGGGCGACGTGAAGCGGGATGGGGAGCGAGCCGGGGGCGCGGCGCCAGCGGCGGCGTCCGGTGATCGCGATGCAGATGGTGAGAACGGCGACGGCGAGAGAAAAGAAGTAGACGAGGGCCGGCGCGGTGAGGATGCCGGAGGAGAGGTCTCGAAACTGTTCGATGACGGAGAGGCGCTCGGCGAGGCGGGCTGCGCCGCCGGTGAGGATGGCGCCCGCATGGAAGAGGAAGACGGGGACGCCGCAGAGGATGGCGCCGAGGATGAAGGCGATGGTGAGGTTTTCGGTGATTTGAGAGGCGAGGAGAGCTAAGGGCAGCAGCGCGGCTCCGATCAACCAATAGCCGGCATAGGTGGCAAGCATGAGGCCTGGGTCGGGGTTGCCGAGCCAAAGGAGGACAACGACGTGGCTGAGGCTGAAGACGAGGGCGACGGTATAGATGGCGAGAGCGGCGAAGTATTTGCCGAGGACGAGTTCGGAGTCGCGCGCGGGGAGGGTGAGGAGGAGCTCCTCGGTCCCGTGCTGGCGCTCCTGGCTCCAAAGACCCATGGCGATGGAGGGGACGAGGAAAACGAGGAGGTAGGGGAACCAGCGGTTGAGCTGATCGAGGTTGGCGAGGTTGGAGAGGAAGAAGGCTTCCTGCCAGAAGGCGGCGACGGCGGAGAGGAAAACGAAGAGGGTGATGAAGACGTAGCCGGTGGGGTTGGAGAAGTAAGAGGCGAATTCGCGGAGGAAGACGGCTCTGAGAGCGGGGGCCTTCATGCAGCGGCCTCCGTGAGGCGATAGAAGGCGTCGTCGAGGGATTCGTTTTCGTTGCGCATGGCGGCGGGGGGGCCGTCGAAGATGAGGCGGCCGGCGGCGATCAGGAGGACGCGATCGGCGACGGCTTCGACTTCCTGAAGGATGTGCGTGGAGAGGAGGATGGTCTTGGTGTGGCCGAGAGCGCGAATGAGGTTGCGGACTTCGCGGATCTGGTTGGGGTCGAGTCCGGTGGTGGGCTCGTCGAGAATGAGGACGTCGGGGGAGTGGAGGAGGGCCTGGGCCATGCCGACGCGCTGGCGGTAGCCTTTGGAGAGTTTGCGGATCGGCTTTTCGAGGACGTCGGCGATGGCGCATTGGTGGACGACTGTGTCGATGCGCTCGCGGAGGCGGGCGCCCTGGATATCGCGGGCGCGGCCGAAGAAGCGGAGAG
>CAYWST010000527.1:0-3321 GCA_964461075.1 uncultured Solibacteraceae bacterium
TCGGTCAAGAAAATGTGCGACAAGTGCAAGATCATCCACCGCAACGGCGTGGTCCGGGTCATCTGCACCAACCCAAAGCATAAGCAGCGGCAGGGATAGCCGGAGTTCAGGGAGAAGAAGAGAAACATGGCACGTATTGCTGGCGTGGACCTGCCTGCCCGGAAACGGGCGGAAATCGGTCTCACCTACATCTACGGCATCGGCCGGGCGCGGGCGAATTCCATCCTCTATCGCGCCGGCATCGATCCCAACAAGAAGATCGCTGACCTCACTGAAGAGGAAGTCAGCCACATTCGCCAGATCCTCGAAGAGGAAGGCGCCGTCGAGGGCGATCTCCGCAAGGAGCTCTCCATGAGCGTCAAGCGGCTCATCGAAATGGGCTCCTATCGAGGACTCCGCCACCGCCGGGGCCTCCCTGTCCGTGGGCAGCGGACTCATACCAACGCCAGAACACGGAAGGGACCGCGCCGCGGCACGGTCGCCAATAAGAAGAAGGCCGGCAAGTAAGACCGCGAGCCCCCTGATGCGAGGAGCGAACTAGAAGATCATGGCCAAGCAGCAAGCCAAGGCGAGTAAGAAAAAGTCCTTCAAGAAGAAGGAAAAGAAGAATGTTCCGCTGGGGGTCTGCCACGTTCAGGCGACCTTCAACAACACCATCATCACTTTCAGCGACCCTCTGGGCAACACGATCGCCTGGAGTTCAAGCGGCTCGCTCGGTTTCCGGGGCTCCCGCAAGGGAACTCCGTTCGCGGCCCAGCAGGCCTCGCTGACCGCCGCCACCAAGGCCAAGGAAGCCGGCATGCGGCAGGTCGAAGTCCGTGTCGCCGGACCCGGTTCCGGCCGCGAGTCCGCCGTGCGCGCCCTCGCATCCGCCGGCATTGAGGTCCGCAACATCAAGGACGTCACCCCCATCCCCCATAACGGCTGCCGGCCGCCCAAAAAGCGCCGCGTCTGATCCCGTTTTTATCCGGAGCGGCAAGGGCTTTCGCCCTGCGGTTCCGGTGGTCTGAATCAGCAGGAGGAAGGCCCGTTTCAGCCGGGTCGTAAACTGCACGTTACAGAGAACCTGAAGCACCTGAAGGAGGTCCTTTGGCACGTTATATCGGTCCCGTCTGCCGGCTTTGCCGGCGCGAGGGCATGAAGTTATTCCTGAAAGGCACGCGGTGCTTCTCGCCCAAGTGCCCCATTGACGGCAAACGCAATTTCCCCCCTGGCCAGCATGGCCGCGACAGGAAGCCGAAGATCGTCGGCTACGGCCTTCAGCTTCGTGAGAAGCAGCGCGCCAAGCGTTACTACGGCCTGGCTGAAGTCCAGTTCCGGAACCTGTTCGAGAAGGCCGCCCGCATGAAGGGCATTACGGGAGATAACCTGCTCGGCATGCTTGAGCGGCGCCTGGACAATGTCGTGCATCGCGCCGGTTTCGGCGTCTCGCGCGCCATGGCCCGTCAGATTGTCCGCCACGGCCACATCGCCGTCAACGGCAGGAAGGTCGACATCCCGAGCTACATCGTGCGTCCTAACGACGTCGTCGAGGTCCGCGAAAAAAGCCGGCAGAGCCCGGCCATCACGTCCAGCCTCGAGGCCACCGCGCATCTGCCCGTCCCGGCCTGGCTTGAGGTCGACCGCGAGGCCATGAAGATGAAAATCCTCTCGAATCCCAAGCGAGAAGACCTCGTCCAGATCAAGCTCGATGAGCAGTTGATCGTTGAGTTGTATTCGAAGTAAGGGAGCAAGGAGCGAGCGATGTTCAAAGGATTCCAGAAGCCCAAGCGGCTGGTGGCCAATACCGAAACTCTTTCGGAACGATACGGGATGTTCACCGCCCAGCCGTTCGAACGCGGTTTCGGGACGACGATCGGCAACGCCCTGCGCCGGATCCTGCTCAGTTCGATCGAAGGCGCCGCCATTACGGCCGTGCGCATCGAAAAGGTTGAGCACGAATTCAGCCCCATTCCCGGCGTCGTCGAGGACGCCACCGACATCATCCTGAACCTCAAGCAGATTCCTTTCAAGATGATGAACGAGGGCGCCACGACCGTCACCCTCCGCGTCGATCAGCCCGGAGAAGTCACCTCCGGAATGATCGAATGCCCTAGCGACATTGAGGTCCTCGACCGTAACCTGCATATCGCCACCGTCTCCACCGGCGGCAGCCTCTCCATCGAGATGCGCCTCAAGTCCGGCCGCGGCTACGTCTCCCGCGACCGCAACTTCGATGAGGACTTGCCCGTAGGCTATATCCCCATCGATAGCGTTCACTCGCCTGTCCGTAAGGTCAAGTATTCCGTCGAGGCCGCCCGCCTCGGCCAGATGACCGACTACGACAAGCTCATCCTCGAGGTCTGGACCAACGGCGCCGTCAGTCCCCAGGACGCCATCGGCCTCGCCTCCAAACTCCTCAAGGACCATATGTCCATCTTCATCAACTTCGAGGAAGCCCCCGAAGTCGTCGAAGAGGTCGTCGAGCGCGCCGCCGGCCAGATGAACGAGATCCTCGGACGCTCCGTCGAAGAGCTCGAACTCTCCGTCCGCAGCTACAACTGCCTCAAGAACGCAAATATTCAGACCATCGGCGACCTCGTCCAGAAGACAGAAGCCGAAATGCTCCGCACCAAGAACTTCGGCCGCAAGTCGCTCAACGAGATCAAGGAAATCCTGTCGAGCCTCAGCCTCAGCTTCGGTATGAAGATCGACGCCCAAGGCCGGCTCGTGGGCCCGAGCGGCCAGCCCGTGCCCGTTGGCGACGACAGCGCCGGCGCCGAATTGGGCGAGTAGCCCGGATCGCCCAGGAGATCAGACTATGAGACACAAAAGAGCAGGCTATAAACTCCAGCGCGATACCAGCGCCCGCCGCGCCCTCCTTCGCGGACTCGTCACCAGCGTCATCGAAAAAGACCGCATCATTACCACGGTCACCAAGGCCAAGGCCGCCAAGCCCCTTGTCGAAAAGATGATTACTCTCGGCAAGCAGGACACCCTCCACGCCCGGCGGCTCGCCGCCAGCTACCTGCTGACGCCCGCTTCGGTCAAGAAACTCTTCGATAAGCTCGGCCCCAAGTTCGCCCAACGCAATGGAGGCTACACCCGCATCGTTCGCGTCGGTTTCCGCAAGGGGGACGGTGCAGAAACCGCCATTCTCGAACTCGTCGGGACCGAACTCGTCAAACGCGCCGCTGATCGAGCCAAACGCCGCGAGGAACGCCTCAAAGCCATGCGTGAAGGCCGTGAAGCCGAAGAACAGCAATCCGGCGACGCCAAAGAATAAGTCCATTTAATTCAAGCATATCCAGGGGGCCCGCGGAAGCGTGCCCCCTTTTCTCA
>CAYWST010000528.1:0-3319 GCA_964461075.1 uncultured Solibacteraceae bacterium
GAGAGAGCCGGCATCAGCAGCCGCGTCGCGTGTTCCGTGTAAAGCGCAACGGCAAGGGCGGCGATCCGCCGCCGGGCCGGGTCCGGAGCGGCCAGCGCGTTCTCGATCCATTCGAGCGGAATCTGCCCCGGAATCACCGCCGCCGTCACCGCAGCCTCAACGAGGCGGAGATCGTTTGAAGCCAGCATCCGCTCGATCAGTCCGGCGTCCTGGGCGTCGCCGTTGAGGATGAGGAACCGCAGAGCCGGGGCAAGGGCGGGACTCGGCGCCATCGCCGCCTCCTTCCTCGCCGCGGGCACGAGCGACCGCCACCGGCGGCGCGGAGCGATCTCGAACAGCTTTGCGCGAACTCCCGCCGGAGCCTTGTCCGCAAGACGCACGGCCAGAACTTCAAGCGGGTAGGCAGGCACTTCATCCAGAAGCGAGATGGCGTAGGCCGCCGCCCTCTCGTTCGCCGAGCCGGCCGCTTCGGCCAGCATCTGAAGCAGTCCGGGATCCTGATAGGGAATTCGCATCGATTCGAGATCCAGCCGGCGCGACTCCAGCCGGCGGCGGACCGTGGCGATGTATTCGCGGCGCGCGTAAATGGCCAGCGCCACCCAGAGAAGGCAGAGAAACAGCACCGAGAACGTGATGGCGTTCAGGTTGTCCTTGAACAGCCATCCGGCGGCCAGCAGCAGGCCGGCGCCCACGCCCCGCGCGGCGCGGTCGACAAATACGTCGACAAACGTCTTCGTCTTCTGCCGGAGTTCCTCGGGCAAAGGCAGGTACAGCAACTCCATGCCGGTCCGGTTGAACGAGTAACGCATCGCCGCCTCCACCAGGCGCGCCGTTCCCGCAGCCGTCATTCCGGGACGAACAAGCATAAAGATCGAGGCCGCCCCGATGGCGAGTGGAATCACCAGCAGCGTCCCGCCGACGCCGGTGAAATTGACGACCAGGGAAGTGACGAAGATCTGCAGGATGAACGTGGCCAGGTTCAGCCAGACCCCGTAAAATCCCCCTAGAAACGCCGTAAGCTGGTCGCCTTGCCTGCGTTCCACGGCGATCGCGTTGAACTGATAGTCGACCAGCGTATCCACCACGTAAGTGACCAGCAGAAGCCCCACGATCACGCGCAGATGCTTGACCCGGACGACGCTCGACAGAATCTCCAGCGGACTGTATCCTTCCGAAGGCGCCGATTCGGCCCGGGCTCTCGCGATGTTCACGTCCGGCCTCGCCACCAGGATTCGGTATGCGGCATACGCCAGAGCGATGAACACCGAACTGACAAGCACAAGATTCCGCGTGCCGAAGCTGGTGGCGAATTCCGCCGTGAACGAACCGCCAAAAGCGGCGCCAAGCACCGCGCCGGCGGCGAGGATAGGATAGATTCTCTTTGCTTCGCGAGGGTCGAACACATGGCTGGCTAGCAACCACCCTTGGGAAACCAGAACCAGGCTGAACAGGCTCACCCACACGTTGAAGACGTAGTAGATCCACGCGGCCTCATATCCCAAGAGAAACCAGAGGCTCAGCAGACAGACGATGGATGCTGCGATCGAGCCTTCCAACGCAGCGCGAAGCGACCACCGCGAAGCCACCCTGGCGTACAGGGACGCCATGACGCCTCCGCTCAGGGCGATGATCAGGTACAGGTACGGCAGGTGGTCTTTGTCGAAGCGCGTCAGAAAGAGCGCCCTCGAGGACGGCTTCAGGACGTAGTACGCCTGGAGCACCAGAAGCAAATAGAGGAACATCAACGCGGTCCGGGCGCGTTCATCGCGTCGGACCTCGATCGAGTGTCTGAGTCGGGCCAGCAGTCTGGTCAGCAAGGGGGCCCCGGCGAGAATTCGAGTGTAGCAAAGCAGTGCAGCCGGCTTTCAGGGAGCGCGATCAGGCTACAGTAAATTGTTATGACTTGGCGCCCCTGGAGGGCCTACCTGTTTCCCGGCGATGCTGAAAAGGATCCTGGCTTTCTGCAGGAAGTCCACCGCATCGCGCGCACCGGTTTGCGCGTCGCGGGATGGGTGGGCATCGGCACGGCGTTGTTCTTCTTCCTGGGCAGATTCCTCATCGACGCCGAGATGGAGACGCTGCCGCTGCGGACCATCGAAACCGTCGTCGTGATTCTCGTCAGTGTCGGCGTGCTGGCTGCGGCGAAGCTGGAGATGGCTGCGCGCCGCGGCCGAACCATCGGCATCGTCTACGCGCTCTTCCTTTCCACGCTCCTGTTTCTGTTCTCGATTCTCATCAGCCAGCAGGCGCCCAGCTTCGCCGATTCCATTCCCGGGCAGGCGACCGTCATCATGCTGGTGGGCGTGGCGGCTTTTCCGCTTCGTCCGATGCAGGCCCTCCTCCTGGGCTCGATGCTCGGCGTGGTTTATGTCCTGATCTCCTGGCTCATTGAGACCCGGTTCTATCTTGGCAGCGGCCCGCTGCTGGTCAATCTGCTGTTCATCGAGATGTTGACGCTGCTCTGCACGGCGCTGGCGGCGCTCGTCTACAGGCAGCGGTACGTCAGCTACCGGAACTATCAGCAGAGCCTGCGCGCGGCCGAGGAGCTGCGCGAGGTCGAGGCGCGCATGATGCTCGCCGAGCAGTCGGCCACGCTGGGGCGCCTGGCGGCGGCCATGAGCCATGAGATGAACTCGCCGATCGGGGCGTTGAAGTCCGCCGTGGACACGCTGCTGCTGCTCGCTTCCCGCCAGGCCACCGCGCCCCCGGAGGAGCACCCAAGGTTGGTGCGGCTGCAGTCCGATCTGAGGAAGACGATCCAGGAATCGACAGCGCGCCTCAGCGAGATGGTGACCCGGATTCAGCGCTTCGCCAACCTGGACAATGCGCAGGTGATGGAAGCCGACTTGAATGAGCTGCTCGGCAGCGCGGTGGAACTGACCAGGGCGATCCTGCCCTCAAAAGCGACCCTCACGACGAACTTCGATACGTTGCCTCGGCTGCTCTGCCGGCCGGAGCAGCTTTCCGCGGTCTTTCACGGGGTGCTGACCAACGCCGTGGAAGCGATCAGAAAAGATGGGGAGCCGGGCCGCATCCGGGTGACCAGTAAGCGCAATGGCCCGGACGTGGACATCACAGTGGAAGACAATGGACGCGGCATCGAGCAAAGCGATCTGATGCTGCTGTTCGAGCCTCACTTCCAGATCACGGGCACTCGCGTGGCGAGCGGCAACTGGGGAATGTTCAGCTTTCGCCGCATGGTCCGGGAACACGGCGGCGATATCTCCGTGCGGAGCGAACCCGGCCGCGGAACGGTGGTGGCCATTCACCTGCCCTGCTCCAGTTGCTTCTCCGCTGTCGATGGCCCGCAGCCTTAGGC
>CAYWST010000529.1:0-3308 GCA_964461075.1 uncultured Solibacteraceae bacterium
GATTTTTCACTGAATCGACTTCCCGCCCGATCGTCGCGCAGCAGTCCTGAATGATCCGCCGGACTTCCGGCGAAACCGCGCCCCTCTCTGCGTGCCTCAGGATTCGCTCGCTCGACAACGCGATCGGCGTCAGCGGATTCTTCAGCTCATGCGCAATCCGGCGCGCCACTTCATGCCACGCCGCCGCCTTCTGCGCCCGCAACAGCTCCGTCGCGTCCTCGATCATCACCACAAAACCGCTCGTAATAGTGTTCTCCAGCGCCGTCGCCGTCACAGCCAAATGCCGCATACCGCTGCCCGTGTCCAGTTCCATCTGCCTCGATGCCGTCCCCGTCCGGCGCGCCCGCTTGAGCATCCTCGAAAACTCGTTCCACGCCTCGGGTGGAACCAGATCGGAAAAATGCGTGGCGGCCCGCCCCTCCGCCCGAGGGAAGATCTGCCCAAAAGCCGAATTGACCAACTGGATTCCCCCGTCGTGGCGAAGACTCACCACCCCCGTCGGCACATGCTCCAGCACCGCCTCGATAAACCGGCGGCGGCGCTCCAGCTCTTCGCGGTTCGTCTCCAGGTTCTCCGTCATCTCGTTAAACGTCCGCACGAGCGACGCGAACTCGTCCGTGGCGCTCACATGTACCCGGTAGCGCAGGTCTCCTCCCCGCACCGCGCGCGCCGCCTCCAGCAGCGCCGTCACCGGGTTCGAGATCTGCCGCGCCAGAAACAGCGCCACCCACACCGCCACAAAAAGAATGAACAGCGTGATCAACGCCAGCAGTTGCAGATAGAATCGGCGCGTCTCCTTCCGCAGCGCCGCGAAATGGTTATAATCCCGGATCTGCTGGTCGATTTCCCGTTCCCGGCGATCGAGATCGACCGGTACCCGCGACCGCGCTACAATCTCCCCCACCCCATCAACCGCCAGCGTCACTTCCATCTCCTTGCCTTGACCGCTCTCCAACTCCGCCGGCGGCGCCTGGCACACGGTCAAATGCCCGCCGTCCTTCCGGCGGATAAACATCGACTCAACTCCCCCGGACTCACAGAAACCAGCGAAGAAACTCGTTGGAATGTGACCCGTCTCAACAAACTGCCGCAGCTCCATGGAGTTGGCAAGCGCCCGGGCCGCCAATCTCGCGCGGTCCGCCGCCTCCCGATCGATCCCCATCGCGATCTCGCGCAAATGCAACTCGATGTTCTGAGCCGGCCGGCTGAACCACTTGTCGATGTTCCGGTTCAAGACCTCCACGCTCCACAGAACCAGAAAGATGGTCGGCAGAAACGTCAGCGATAACGCCCCCACCAGGATCTTGGTCCGAATCCGAGATCCCTCCACCCCCGCCCGCCGCGCAAAGTAAAGCTTCACCGCGTCCCGGAAAATGATGAACGCCAGACCCACCGTCACCAGGAAGATCAGCGTCGACAGGCCCCAATAAAAGTAGGTCTGTTCCGGCGTAGACGGGCCGTAGTCGCCCACCGTGAACGACCCTTGCCAGATGACCAGGGCCACCAGGATGGCTAACAGTGTCAGTCCAATCGCGAAACGAAAACGATGTCGCATGTCGGGCCCGAACGGGCAGAACTGTTCTCAATTGTAGATGGGGAGCCGGCTCTCTGGCGCAGCGCCGCGCCGTTGGATTGGCAGCCCGTTCAGCCTTAAGAGTTATTCATCTTTTAAGGACGGAGAGATCACTTCTTCTCCAATTAGTGGAGATTATGTTACCCTTATCTCACCCGGATGAAACCGGTGTCTCAATTATTGGGGAGTTGGAGTTCTTTTGAGAATGCAGCTTGGTAGGCGAATAGCGCCACGAAGCCAGCCGACCTTGTGGGTCTGCCATCCTCCCCCCTGTGAACCTTCAGCACCTCGTGGAACAGTGTCCACGGCCTCTGTCCGGTCCTGCTCATTTCGGATATCAGGGCCTGTTTCAGCGGGGTTGAGTATTGCTATTCCTTACGCGACAGGAGCCAAGTGATTGATCTTATGAAACCGATGACAAGGAAAGTCCTCATCGGGACAGCGGTCCTGATGATGTTGTTTAGCTTGTTCGCCGTTGCGCAGGAGCGCACCGGAGCAGTGCAAGGAACGGTAACAGACCCGACGGGCTCGGCGGTGCCGGGCGCCACGGTAGAGTTAAGCGGTGGGAGCCTGATCCGGCCGGTTTCGGTGACTACCGACGGCGCGGGAGCCTATCTTTTCCCGTCCATCCCGCCGGGCGAGTACATGATGACCGTCCAGGCCAAGGGCTTTGCCACGTTGAAGCGCTCTGCGGTCCCGGTGCAGGTCGCCCGTACCGCGCGCATCGACCTCCGGCTGGAAGTCGGTCAGGTGAGCGAGAGTGTGGTCGTCGAAGCGGCCGGCTTGGTCGTCGATACGGCCACCAACGTCGTCGCCACCAACATCGACGCCACCGTCTATGACCGGCTGCCCAAGGGCCGCAACTTCGATTCGCTCATTCTGCTCTCCCCCGGCGTCCGCTCGGAGCCCAAAAGCGGCGGCTACCAGGTGGACGGCGCCTCCGGTTCGGAAAACGTCTACGTCGTCGACGGCGTCGAAGTCACCAACTTCCAGACCGGCGTGCTCGACCGGCAGACCAGGATCCCCATCGAGTGGGTCGGCGAGACGAACGTGAAGAACTCGGGTGTTGACGCGCAGTTCGGCGGCGCGCTCGGCGGCGTGGTCTCAGCCAACACCAAATCGGGTTCCAACGATTTCCATGGCCGCGTGTCGCTCTATATGTTCAATGACTCGATGAACGCCGGCCCGCGCGATACGCTGCGCCTCGTTCCAACCAACGACAACCGTTTTGAGTACTTTGACAACAAGGAAGACGGCTACACCGGCTGGAACCCCGGCTACGAATTTGGCGGCCGCCTGATTCGCGATAAGGTCTGGTTCTATTCCAGCTACTATCCCCAATTCGATAAGTACACCCGCACGGTCAATTTCACCACCGGGCAGACTGGCACCTATGAGTCCAAGGAGCGCCAGGACTTCTGGCTGAACCGGCTGGACTACATGCCCTTCCAAAGGCTGCGCCTTACCGGCAGCTACCAGTACAACCCGTTTAAGGTGAACGGCCTGCTCCCCTCCCGCCTCGGGACCGACGCGTACTCTACCCCTTGGGCCGACCGCGGCAACCGCAACCCCTACACGCAGTACAACTACCAGGGCGATTACACCATCTCTTCCAAAGCCGTCCTGAGCGTCTTCGGCGGCTACACCTACAAGAACCGCAAGGATTACGGCATCCCCCGGGGAACTTACTACGTCTACTCGACCCCCTCCGTCGGCACTCCTGGAGTGCCCGCGG
>CAYWST010000530.1:0-3294 GCA_964461075.1 uncultured Solibacteraceae bacterium
GGTGCGCGGCCGTGGCAGGCGCCAGCGCGCGGATGATCCCTTCCATCCCGGCCAGAGGACCCTGTTCGACGATCACTTTTTGACCAGTCTCGATGAAGGGAAAGGGTTCGGCCACGATCCCGTTCTTGGCCACCTGCATCAAGGAATCAATCTCGGAACGCTCCACTTCCGCCGGCGCCCCATCCACGCTGATGAGCGAAATCACCCCAGGCGTGGAAACCACCGGCAGCCACCGCCCCCCCGGGTCCATTTGCAGGAACAGATAGCCCGGAAACAACGGCATCTCAGCCAGAACGACGCGGTCCGACCAGATTTTCTTGGTTCTGTATTGCGGCAGAAACGTTCGGAAACCCTTGCCAGTCAGCAAGTCCGACGTTCTCTTTTCATAGCGCGTCCGCACCCGTGCCGCAAACCACGGATGCACCGGACCGGGTGCACACGATAACCCCACTTCTTCCATCTCCTCCCGCAATCCTGCCGCAGGCGTCTCTCGTGCACATCCCGTTTCCGAGCCGGATGGTCGCACTCGCGCCTTGCGAAAGTTAGTCTGGCATTGGTCGGCAGTCGTGTCAAGATACAATTGTCTGAATCTGTCGTACTGCCCCAAACAGGTGACTCACTCACCGGACGGGAGGTTGCATACCCCAAAAACTAGGACTATCGGAAGTAGGTTTGACTTGTGTGCATCGTCTGGCCGTGGCGGTAGCGGGCTTCCCTCACCCTACAGAAACGCAAAAGAAACACTCTAAAGAAACACTCTTGCGGTCTTGTTGCCGAGGCCTGATACTGGCTATGGAGGAAAACTAATGTGTTCCGTAAAGAGCCGGTTCGCTTTTTTGTTATAACTTTTCTGACGATTGTCACAATCGCCTGGATCGGCGGGCGGCTGGGAGCGCAGGGGACGATCAATGCAGGCCAGCCCGTCTCCGTGACGGGCATCCAAGCCACAGCAATTCCGGAGGAACAGGGCGGAGGCCAACTGATCCACCTCTACACGGCCGCGGGCATCTTTGGCCCCATCCGAGCCAGCGAGGGCGCGCCCGAAGCGCTTGCCGTGCGATCTGAACGGAGAATTCCCCAGTGGCCCGGAGCGCCGTGCTTCACGGGGCAATACGTGGCTTCGGAAACCCACCTGTATGTCTGCACCCCCGCCCCCGGCGCCGACGCGAACGGAATGGGCACCAAATGGCGCCGCATCGCTTGGGACGGCGAGTTTGAGCAGGCCCCCGCGCCACAGGATCAAGCCCTGGGCAGGCGCCGGCCTTAGCTTGCCTTCTGCAGCAGTTCTTTGATCCGGTTTTCGTCCCGCGGGCCTGGCTTCAGACGCAGCGCCGAATTCAGTTCATCCCGCGCCCTGCTTTTGTCTCCCTTGAGAAGGAGCGCCCACCCCAGGTGCATCCGGTAGTTCGGATTCTCCGGAGCCGCCCGCGACAGCCCCGAGAAGATCTGTATGGCGGGATCGAGTTCGCCCTTCTTCAGCCGGATCAGACCGACTGTATCGGCGATGGGCCCCTCCTTCGGGAGCGTCTTCTGAGCCGCCGTTGCGTACTTCATCGCCTCGTCCGGACTACCGCCCGATTCGACAATCTCAAAGGCGAGGTTCGCCTGCACGTAAGGGTTGTTCGGCCGAATCTCCAACGCCTTTTTATAGGACTGAATCGCCGCCGCGGAGTTCCCCTTTTCGGAGTGAATCTGACCCGCGCGGAACGGGATTCTGGCATCTTCAGGCGAAAGGGCCGCCTCGCGTTTCAAATGCTCGAGGGCGCGATCCAGATCGTTCCGTGCCACCGCAATCTCGGCGATTCTTGAGTTGATCCCCGGTAAATTCGGGTTCGCTTCCAGCACTTTCTCCAACTCCGACGACGCAGCCTCCGGCCGCTTCGCCGAGAGCAGCGTGTCGGCAAGAACCAGCCGGGCGGCGATGGGGTTTTTTGTCGCCTTCAGTTCCTCGTTCAATAGCTGGATCGCCCTGTCGCCCTGACCCTGCGCCAGGTAAAGCTGCGCCAGGCTTCGCGCCACCCGGATGTCCTGGCTGCCAGGTTTGTAAAACTTGCGGAAAGCGATCTCCGCTTCCCGGTAACGCTTCTCCGCGACGTCCAGCGAGGCGAGTTCCAGTTGCGGCGCGGGATCGTTGGGGAACTCCTTGATTAGCGCTCCCAACTCGAACCGGGCGTCGCGAAGTCGGTCCGAGCTCATCAGCCCCACCGCGTGCAGCAGCCTCGCCCGGGTGTTGTTAGGCTGCAGCTCCAGCATTTTCTGAGAAGCTTCCATCAGATCCGCCGGCTGATTCGTGAGCAGGCTCAGCTCCGCCAGCGCGGCGTATGCCGCGAAGAAATTCCGGCCCGTCTTCGCGGCGGTGCGGAACTCGGTCCGCGCGGCGTCGACGTTGCCCTGGGCGAGATAGCTCTTTCCAAGATTCAGGTGCAGGAGCGCGCTGTTGGGGCTCTTCTCGATCAGCGCCTTGAAGCTGCCCACGGATTCGTCCAGCGCCTTCGGGTCCCTGGTTTCCGCCAGCAGCGCCGCGCGCGCCGCCTGGACCCGCTCATTCTCCGGATCGTCCTTGAGCAGTTGATCCAGCGCCGCCACCGCCTCCTTCCCCTTCCCCTGATACCGGAGCACGCTCGCTTTTCGCATCAGGTAATCGTGCCTGAGCGCCGGCTCGGCTTCCATGCCCAGCCGGTACTGTTCCAGGCTCTGGTCGATCTTTCCCGCCGTCGAATAGAAATCGCCCGCCGCCATGTGCGCCTGCGGGTACTGTTTCGCTCTGGAAAGCATCTCGCGGAGGACCGATTCGGCCGCCTCCGTCTGTCCTCGCCGTTGGTAATAGCTGGCGAGTTGAACCGCCGCGACGGCGCTACCCGGCATATTGGCTGCCTTCGCCTTGAGAATCCCCTCCGCCTCCTGCTGCCGGTTGGTGGTGAGGTAGCGGAGGAACAGGTAGTCGTAGGCGGGTGCGAAAAGCTTGCTCTTTTGGGTGAGCTCCACGGCGAGCTTCTCGGCCACTTCGTTTTGGTTGGCTGCGGTTAGAACCTGGGCCAACGCTAGCGTCGTCGCCGCATCATCCGGCTCCACTTCGAGCGCTTGCCGGAAGAGATCGATCGCCGCTTTCATGTCGCCGTCGAAGGAGGCGACGAATCCCTTGAACCGCAGGCCGTCGAATTGCTTCGGGTCCCTTTGGAGGAGACCGTCCGCCAACTTGCCGAGTTCCTCCTTGAGGACAGCCGCCTTCTGAGGGTTGGCGATGTACAGGGTCAGGAACAATTCGCCGAGCTCTTTCTCGGCTTCGACATAGCC
>CAYWST010000531.1:0-3289 GCA_964461075.1 uncultured Solibacteraceae bacterium
ATCTTGACCAGCTGTGAGGCTTCCAGCAGCGTCAGGCCCTGAATCTGTTCTGCGATCGCATTGAGGTCAGCCATTTTCGAGTACCTTCTTTGAATTCAATTGTCGAACCGTTGATACGCTGGGCGATCAAAACCGAGAAGCGTGGACAGACGGCCCAGCCAAGGCGCCTGTACCCGGCCCCTCCCCAGGGGAGGAAAAACCAAACGGCCCTCAGGCCGAAAACTTGTTGTTCTGCACGCCCTGATCGATCACCACCGCCACGTTTCGGCCCACGGCGTTGATGACCGTGGCCAGCCGCTGCGCCGGCGCATTGATCAGATAAAGCAGCTTCGCGTAGATCTCTTCCTTCGGCGGCATGTTCGCCAAAGCGTCGATCTCGCTCAGGTTGATCACCCGGCCTTCCACCAGGCCCGCCTTGAAACTGAACGTCGGGTTCGCCTTCGCATACGCCTGCAGCGCCTTGGCCAGTGCCACCGGATCGCCCGAAGTGTAGGCGACAGCCGACATCCCCTTCAATCCTGTCAGCACCGGCTCGGCGGGCAGCCCTTCCGACGCCTTCTCCGCCAGCGTGTTCTTGAGAACCTGGTACATCCCGCCCGCCCCGCGGACCGTTTTGCGCAATTCGAAATCCTGCGCCACCGTCAGCTTGTCGAAACCGGTCACGAACACGTTGCCGGCCTTCTGGAGCTCCTCGCGCAGATGGTTCAGATCCTTTTGCTTCGTCTTTCTATCCTTCATCGTGTTTGCTCCTTAGGCCTGCTTCTGGTTGTAATTTGTTACATCGAGCGCCACGCCCGGCCCCATCGTGGAGCAGACCGTCGCGCTGCGAACGTACTTTCCCTTGGCCGCGGCGGGTTTCGCCTTGAGCACGGCGTTGATCAGCGTCGAGGCGTTCTCGATCAGCTTCTCGTTCTCGAAGCCCACTTTCCCCACCGGAGCGTGGATCACGCCCGTCTTATCCACGCGGAATTCCACCTTGCCCGCTTTCACTTCCTGAATCGCCTTGGCGACGTCCGTCGTCACCGTGCCCGTCTTCGGGTTCGGCATCAACCCGCGCGGACCCAGAATCTTGCCCAGCCGCGCCAGCGACCGCATCATGTCCGGCGTGGCGATAACCGCCTCGTAATCCAGCCAGTTTTCCTTCTGGATCTTCTCCACCAGCTCCTCGCCGCCGTAATAGTCGGCGCCGGCGCTTTCGGCTTCGCGCAGCTTCTCGCCCGAGGCGATCACCAGGACGCGCTTGGACTTGCCCAGTCCGTTGGGAAGCACGACCGTTCCGCGGACCATCTGGTCGGCGTGCTTCGGATCCACGCCGAGGCGCATATGCACCTCCACCGTCTCGTCGAACTTGGAAAACTTGATCTTCTGAACGAGCGTGATCGCTTCCTTCAGTTCGTAGGGCCGCGCTTCCACCTGATTGGCCGCGGCAGTGTATTTTTTGCCTGGTTTTCTTGCCATATTGACTGGTCCAAACGGCCCCGGCAATCGCCGGAAGCCTCCCAATTGAGGATTGAAAGATCTCGCCTGAACCGCGATCGCGGTTCTCACATTATGGTAACACTTCAGCCTTTGACTTCAACGCCCATGGACACGCACGTGCCCTTGACGTTGTTGACGGCCGCTTCCAGAGAAAAACAGTTCAGGTCGGGCATCTTGATCTTGGCGATCTCTTCGACCTGCGCCATCGTGATCTTGCCCACCTTGTTCTTGTTGGGCTCCGCGCTCCCCTTCGCCAGATTCACGGCGCGCTTGATCAGCACCGGCACCGGCGGCGTCTTGGTGATGAAGGTGAACGAGCGGTCTGAGTAAATCGTGATGACCACCGGAATGATCAGCCCTTCCTGATCCTTCGCGCTCGTCTTCGCGTTAAACGCCTTGCAGAACTCCATGATATTGACGCCCTGCGGTCCGAGCGCCGTGCCCACCGGAGGCGCGGGTGTCGCCTTCCCGGCGGGGATTTGCAGCTTCACCATTCCAGTGACTTTTTTCGCCATGATCGTTTCCTTACCTTAAAAACCTTCGTGCAACTCCCGAATCGCGTCAGCCGGCTTTTTCCACCTGCAGGAACTCGAGCTCCACCGGGGTGGAGCGGCCGAAAATGGTGACCAGCACGCGCAGCGTGTTGCGCTCGTTGTTGACTTCGTCCACCTTGCCCTGGAAGTTCGCGAACGGGCCGTCGATAATGCGGACCGTTTCGTTCTTCTCGAAGTTGAGCTTCGGACGGGGCTTCTCGGCGCTCGTCGCCTGGCGGTTGACGATATTATCCACTTCCTCATGGGTGAGGGGCACCGGGCTGTTGCCTCCCCCGACAAATCCAGTGACGCGAGGCGTGTTCTTGACGTGATGCCACAGCTCGTCGTCCATCGCCATCTGAACCAGCACGTAGCCCGGGTACAACAACCTCTTGGAAGTCACCTTCTTGCCGTTGCGCAGCTCCACAACCTCTTCGGTCGGAATCAGCACCTGCCCCAGGCGGTCCAGGAATCCGTAGGCGGACGCACGGGCCTTCAGCGACTCCGCGACCTTGTTTTCAAAGCCCGAATAGGTATGGATGATGTACCACTCCATCCCTTCGACGTGCAGTTGAACCGCCCCGGCCGCGGCGGAGGCCGCCTCTTCGACGGGCTCGGCCGCTACCTCCGGAGCCGCTTCGGCCGGTTCTTCCACCGCCGCTTCCTGTGTGGCAAATGCGGCTTCAACCGCTTCCGCTTCCGCCGCTTCAGCCGCGGGCTCGACGCCCGAAACTTCGACTTCGGCGCCGGTTGGCGTCACTTCTTCGTTGGAACCGAATTCCTTGTCCGATATTGATTCAGGCATCGAATCACTCTACTGGCTGGGCAGATGACATCCTGGGCGCGGCGGCGGGTCTGCTATCTCTTAGCCAGCGTCTGGAAAATCTGGTTGATCGCGCGGCCGAGCAAAAGGTCGACCACCGCGAAATAAGCCGCAAACATGAAGACGGCGCCGATCACCACCGCGGTCGTCGCCTGAACCTGCTTCTTGCTCGGCCACGTCACGCGGCGCATCTCTGCGCGAAGATCCTCAAAATACTCCCTGGTCTTCGTAATCCAGGAAGATGCGATTGCAGCGCCGCTCTTGGCTTTTTCACCGCCGCCCGCGCCGCTGATTGCCGTTGTTTCTGCCGCCATGGATGGCACCTGTCAGACTCTCTTTCGACGAACCACAAACACAGCGCCGCACGGGGCGGCGCTTGTGCAAACTTGAACCTGGATTTGGCAGGGGCTGAGGGAATCGAACCCCCACTCGCGGTTTTGGAGACCGCCGGTCT
>CAYWST010000532.1:0-3276 GCA_964461075.1 uncultured Solibacteraceae bacterium
GGCCGGCGGGGGCTGATGCCGCGGACTTCGATGGTCCCGCGGTCGGGGTGGATCAGCCCGCACATGAGGTTCATGAGCGTGGTCTTGCCGCTGCCGTTGGGCCCGACCAGCGAAGTGATGCCGGGCGGCACATTGAGGGTAACATGATTGACTCCGAGCACCTCGCCGTAAAACTTCGAGACTTCGTTGAATGTGATGAGCTCGCTCATGAGATCACCTCCACGGGGCGCAGCTTGCGCTCGAGGACGAGGATCAACAGTCCGGCGAGCGCGATGAGGGCGATGACGCAGAGAGTGAAGTCGAGGTTGGCGTCGGGGTCGGTGCGAAGCATCTCGGCCCAGATTCGATTGAGGGCCTTGCCGGGATTGAAGATGCGCATGGCGTCGGTGCGAAAGACGGCGTTCATCATCTCGGCGGCCCCGGCGAGCAGGAAGAAGAAGGCCAGAACGAGGGCGCCGGAGACGACGCGCCACTTCACGTAGGCGGAGCAGGCGAGCGCGACGAGCGAGACGACGGCGATCCAAAGGGCGAAGCCCGCGAGGACGCCGGCGGGCAGGTACCAGAATTCGAGCGCCCATCGGTAGCCGGCGAGCCCGGTCTGCATCGTGAGCAGGAGAAGGGCAGGGACGATCGTGACGAGCGAGAGCATCCCGGCCAGCACGATGAAGCGCGACAGGACATAGTCGACGCGGGATTGGGGCCGTGAGAAGTAGAGGGGCAGGGCGTTGTTGGCGATGTCGGGGGCGATCAGGCCCGGGCCCGCCATGGCGGCGAGGATCATGGCGAAGATCGACTGCACGTTCATGAAGACCAGGAAAAACTTGCCGTCGATCTGGAGCATCTTCATCATGTCGCGGCCGAAGCCGGACCACAGTTCAGAGTGGTTGGAGACATAGACGAAGAGGCAGCAGAGAGTGGGCCAGAACAGGGCGCCGACGAAGAGGGCGACGATAAAGCGCTGGCCGAATAGGCGTCCCCACATGAAGCGGGGCACGGCGACGAGCCGCTGCCATCGGGAGGTGAGGTCTCCGGTATAGCGGGAGTAACCGCGTTTATAGACGGCCATGGGTGGCGGCCTCCTCGGGTTTTTCCGCCACGGCGGCATCTTCGCCCGGCGTGGCGCGGATATGGCCGACGGCCTTCAGGAAGATCTCCTCGAGGGTGTCGCGGCGATGGGAGAGTTTGCGAATGGCGAGAGAGCAGGACGCGGCGACCTTCCAGAGAGCGGAGATCTCAACGTCGCCGGGCAGGACGATACGCCAGCGGCCGCCGCCTTCATTGAGGCCCTCGGCGCTGACGCGCCGCAGTGCGGCGGCAAGGCCGGAATCGTCGCCGATGACTTCGAGTTCGACGAATCGGCGGTTGGCGCGCCGCTCCTCTTCGAGGTCGGCCTGGTGGACGATGACGCCGTCCTTGAGGATGACCACCTCGTCGCAGGTTTCCTCGACGTCGCGGAGCAGATGAGAGCAGAGGATGACGTTCATGCCGTGATCCTCCTTCATCTCCTTGATGAGCTTGAGCATTCGTGTGCGGGCGCCGGGATCGAGGCCGTTGGTGGGCTCGTCGAGGATGACGAGCTCAGGACCATGAACGATCGCTTGAGCTAATTTGGCCATCTGCTTCATGCCAAGTGAGTAAGTTCCAATGGGACGGTAGCGCGCTTCGCCGAGTCCGACGTGAAAGAGAGTTTCATGGGCCTTCTCCAAAGCGGCGGATGGCGGGAGTCCGGAGAGTTCGGCGAGCAGGCGGATGAAGGTGATGGCGGGGAGGTTGGCGACGAAGGAGTCGCTTTCGGGCATGTAGCCGAGGAGGGCCTTGACCTGAGAACTCGAGTGGTGGCAATCGAAGCCGAGGATGCGGGCGCTGCCGGAGGCGGGCTGATGGAAGCCGAGAAGGGTTTGGATCAGGGTGGACTTGCCGGCGCCGGGGGGGCCGAGCAGGCCGATGGCGCGTCCGTTGCCGGGCCGGCCGATGCGGCAGGAGATCTGTTTAAGGATCTCCCGCCGCCCGAGCTTGACGCTCAGGTTGTCGAGTTCGATGACGTGGGGCATTGGGTCAGCTCTTCTTCGCGGGCCGAGGAGCCTGTTTCGCCTCCGACGCGGCGAGCATGTCGAGAACGAGGCTCGTTAATCGAGTACGACTATAAGCGTGGATTCGTTCCTTTTCTCCGTCGATGACGAAGAGCGCGGGGGTGCGATTCTCCATCAGGTTCTTGAGTGCGGGATTGGGGGCGAGGCCGGCGAGCGTGGACAAAGCGCCCTGGGTGTTGACCCAGAGGAAGGCGGACTGGTGGACGTTGCCGGAGGCGGGCAGCTCGTTGCGGAACGCGGCCGAGTGGACGAGCGGGAAGCCGCCGTTGCGGGTGTCGATGGCCTTGCGGGCGATGGCGCGATCGGCGGCCATGACGAGGTAGCCGCGGTCATAGGTCCAGGTGAGGTTGGTGAGAGCCGCGCCGGTATTGAGGGTGAACCACTCGCGGCCTTCGACGGTTTCGCGGGAGACGCTGAGCTTGTTCCCGGCGAGGCCGGCGATGCGTTCGATGGCGTTGTTGAGGGCCGAGGGGTTGTAAACCTCGATGGCGAAGAACCAGCCGGGAACAGGAAGGGCGGGCGGCGTCAGGGCGACGGTGAAGTCGTTGCCGATGGAGGCGATGATATCGTCGCCGACCTCGATGCCGGTCTCGGCGGAAAGTTCTTCCATGGCCTTGCCGAAGCCCTTGTCGACTTTGCCAACGGTGCGGAGGAGATCGTCCCAGACTTGTTTGGGGTCGCGGGTGTTGGCCGAGAAAGCGCCGAGAGCGTCAGTGGGGATGTACTCAGCGGAGCCCGCGGGGGCGGGGGCGGCGAGCCAGGAGGCAAGGCCGGTGCGCGCGCCGGTGAAAGCGAGGCTGGCCTCGTTGAGGTCCTGTCCGCCGGAAGAGCGCATCTCGATGGAGACATTCTTCATGCGCGCGACGCCGAGCCAGGAGGCGGCTTCGGCGCCGGTCTCGGAGGCGAGGGAGGAGAGATCCGAGGCCCAGAGCCAGGAAACGCCGCGGCTGTAGCGCGAGGAGAGGTCGCGGGCGAAATCGGATTGGGCGCCCTGCCCGAGAGTGGCGCGGGCTTTGGCGAGGGTCGTAGCGTCTTTTGTAATAAGGAGGATGTCGCTTGAAATCTCACGCGCTACTTTGAGCTCTCCGGCGTGGGAGAAGACCGCGTCGATGGACTTCAGCAGAGCGTTGGACTGGCCGTCGCGGACTTCGGCCCGCTGATCTTCGCCCTGCGCGTCGGTCACGCG
>CAYWST010000533.1:0-1223 GCA_964461075.1 uncultured Solibacteraceae bacterium
GGCTGCGGACGAGCCGTATGTGGACCCGGGTATGTGGGGGGGGGGACCGCTTCAGGTGACTTTGGCCGCGGGCCAGATGGTGGCGGGGATGGATGTGAGGGTGGAGGCCGCCTCGATGGTGAACGTGGTGGTCCGGGATGCGGGAAACCTGCTGAGCCAGACGCTGAAGGACGGCCGGAAGCCTGAGCTTTCGGTCGGCGTTTGGGGGCCGAAGGGGCTGTATCACCCGGCGGCGGCAGTGGGGCGCGTGGAAGCGGCTGGGGGCTTGCAGGGAGGAGTCGTTTACCGGATCGGGGTCCCAAGGGACATGGCGCTGAAGCTGCATGTCGCGAGCAGGGACCTGAAGTTGGGCGACGCGGGCGGCCGGGCGCTGGCCGGCAACGCCGTCCAGCAGGCGTTCCAGCAAGGCGCGGGGGAGGGCGGCGCGAGAAGTTTCGAGTACACCGTGTTGAGTCGATTGCCGTGATGGCCAGGCTGGCATGAGTTCGGGAGGAGTGGTTCCATGAGGTATCCGTTGTCTTGGTTGGTGGTTTTCGGAACGGGCCTGGTGGCGGGGCCGGTGACGCGGGTGTGGGGTCAATCGGCGGTGTGGCAACCGCAGGGGGCGACGGCGGGGAGTATTTATTACAACGGGGGGAATGTGGGGATTGGCACGGCGGCTCCGATTGCGCCGCTCCATGTATCGGCTTCGGACAACTGGGATGGCATTCAGCTCGAATCATATCAACCGTCCGGCAAGTACAACGGCATCATTCAAACCTCGGCGCGCGGGACCAAGGTATCGCCGCAGGCCAGCCAGAGTCCCGACCTGTTGGGATTCTGGCGCATCAATGGGCACAGCGGCAGCGGGGCGGTGACGGCGGCGCAGATATCGGTGTGGGCGGGCGGCGTGTTCAGCGCGTCGAGTTCGCCGGGGATCCTGGCCTTCAGCACGACGCCGGACAACAGCACGATAACGACCGAACGGATGAGGATCAATCCGAACGGCAACGTCGGGATCGGTACGACGAGCCCGCAGTACAAGCTGGCGGTGAACGGAGCAACTGGGGCCAAGGACGTGATCGTGACGAACACGGGGTGGCCGGACTACGTCTTCAAGCCGGAGTACAAGCTGCGCCCATTGAGGGAGGTGGAGGCGTTCATCCGGACCCAGGGGCGTCTGCCGGAGATTCCGGCGGCGGCGGAGGTGGAGGCGGGCGGATTGAGCGTCGGCCAGATGCAGG
>CAYWST010000533.1:1323-3247 GCA_964461075.1 uncultured Solibacteraceae bacterium
CGAAGCTGCTCGAGAAGATCGAGGAATTGACGCTGCACGCGATCCGGCAGGAGAAAGAAGGCCATGAGTTGCGGGAAGAGAACCGGCGTCTCCAGGAACGGCTGGCCCGGCTGGAGGGTCAGCTCGCGATTTCGCGGCTGGAGGTCAACTCCAAATGAGACCGGGAGAGAAGCAGGCGATGAATCGACTCGAGCGCGGAGCAGGCGGTATGTCCAGACTGGCGGTGTGGACGCTGCTCACTGCTGTCTTTTTTTCCGGCCGCGCCGGGGCGCAGACGGCGCCCTGGAATACGAACGGCTCCAGCATCTGGTACGCACCGAGCGGGATCCAGGCCGGGATCGGAACCAACATTCCGGCGACGAGCGGACGCGGAGGGTGGAACACCTACTTCGGAACGCTCACTATCCGGCGGGATTCGACCAGCGCCGATTACACGTCGGACGGCTCCGCATTGCTGCTGAAAAACCTGGCGCCCCTGACGGCCGGCCAGTCGACGAAGATCGCGTTCGCCGGGATGTCACCGGCTTCGAGTGCGGAGGGAATCGTTGCCGCCGACATTGGAGCGCAGTTCCATCATGCGTTCAACGGAAGGGCGGCCGACCTTGTGTTTAGCACGGTCAACCCGGTGCAGGACGTATTCCCCATTGAGCGGCTCCGCATCAGCTATCTTGGCAACGTCGGGATCGGAACGGCGAGCCCGCAGTACAAGCTGGCGGTGAACGGGGTGATCGGGGCGAAAGACATCATTGTGACCAACGCGGGATGGCCGGATTACGTTTTCAAGCCGGACTACAAGCTGCGGCCGTTGCGCGAGGTCGCGGAGTTCATCCGAACTCGGGGGCATCTGCCGGAGATTCCGGCGGCGAAGGAGGTGGAAGCGGGCGGATTGAGCGTCGGCCGGATGCAGGCGAAGCTGCTCGAGAAGATCGAGGAATTGACGCTGCACGCGATCCGGCAGGAGAAGGAGAACGAGGAGTTGCGGGAGCGGCTGAAGAAGCTGGAGATCCGGTTGGGGGAGCGCTGAGGGGGAGAAGATGAACGCTAAGCCGAAGGCCGGAAGGTGGGTGGCTGCCACGCTCTTGCTGGCAGGTTTGCTGGCGGGGCAGTGCACCGACGTCACAACGGTGCCGCCGGGGCCGATCACTTCCGGCGCCGCCTGCTACTCGAACACCACCGCGCTGACGGCCGGCGGGGTCCAGATTAGCGGGAGCGCGAGCGTTTCGTTCATCGCCGGCCAGAGCATTCAACTCGGCAACGGTTTCAGGGCCACGGCAGGCGGCGCTACCACGACGTTTCATGCGTGGGTGCAGACGCTGCCAACGGCGGTGTCGGTGGCGCCCGCGAGCGGGGGCGGGCTGAGCCAGACCTTCACGTGGACGGCGTCGAGCCCGGCGGGGTACGGCTCGCTGTCGGAGGTGTACGGGCTGTTCAACACGATGACCACCGGGGTCAATGGCTGCTATCTCCGCTATGACCGCGTGCAGAACCTGCTGTACCTGGCCGACAACGGGGCGTCGTATTGGATGGGCGGTTTTGCGCCGGGCAGCGCGCAGACGGTCGAGAACTCGCAGTGCAAGATCTTCGGGGCGGGGGCCTCGGCCGCGGGAGCGGGGACGCAACTGGCGGTGACGGTTCCGGTGGAGTTCAAAGCCGCCTTCGCGGGGGCCAAGAACAACTACCTGTTTGCGCGGGACAATATCGGGCAGTATTCGCCCTGGCAGCAAATGGGGACGTGGACGGTGAGCGGAACGCAGCAGTACACGCTCAGTGCGATGATCGTGCCGGTGGGCCCGCCACCGGGCGGCTCGACATCGCTCAATCCGGCGGGAGGCTCCTACCCGGGCGGGACGCAGGTGCAGGTGACGGCGACGCCGAACGCGGGGTACACGTTTACGGGCTGGAGCGGGGACCTGAGCGGGACGGC
>CAYWST010000534.1:0-3236 GCA_964461075.1 uncultured Solibacteraceae bacterium
ACCGGGCTCCGTCCAGTATGTTCAACAGAATTACCTAGTCACGCAGGGGACCGAGCTTCGCCCCAACACCAAGATCAGCGTGAAGGGCGACCACGTTTTCAGCGAAAAGAGCAGGATCTCCGGCTACTGGGGCTACAACCGCTCCAGCAACAAGCCTGGACCCTTCGGCGTCGCCGACCTGCCTGGCAACTTCGTCAATTACAACGACACCACGCGGAACTCGGACGTCTTTCGGGGAAGCTGGGACTACTCGTTTTCTCCGACCGTATTCAACCACTTTTACGGAGGCGGCAACAACTGGAAGGAAAACCACGATCCGCCCCAGGCGACCGTCCGCAGCGGCATCAACTGGAAGGACAAGGTTTGCATCGTCAACGTGCCCGACTGCAATCAGAACCTGGTCAACTTCAATTTCTCCAACGGTTATTCCCAGTGGGGCGGCCGCGCCAACAACGGCAGCGAGAACTTCATCAAGATGTTCGCCGATGACCTCACCATCGTGAGGGGCAAGCACACATACAAGCTGGGCGGGCAGGTCCAATATCAGTACTACAATGGCTTCGGCCGCCAGTGCGTCTCGGGATGTATCGGTTACGATTTCAAACACACTGGCCGCCCGGGCGACACCAACTTCGCCACCGCCGGCGGGAGCCCCATCGCCTCCATGCTGCTGGGCTATGCGAACTCGGGTCAGATCGATACCATTCGATATATCGGCCAACAGTGGCCCTCCTACGCGGGGTTCATCCAGGACGATTGGCGCGTCCGCCCCAACCTCATGATCAACCTCGGCCTTCGTTGGGAAACCACCCTGCCGCCCACGGGCGAAAACGACAATTGGAGCGAATTCGCGCCCGACCGTCCCAACCCCGGGGCGGACGGCCGCCTCGGCGCGCTCATTTACGCGGGCAAATGTCAGGGTTGCGAAGGGTCCCGCCGGCTCGCCGACAGCTACTACAAAGCCTTCGGACCCCGCTTCGGCCTCGCCTACACATGGAAGCAGAAGACCGTCTTCCGCCTCTCTTACGGCATCAGCTACGGCAACATCACCACGGTCACCGGTTCGACCCATACCCTCGGCTTCACCCTCACCGACACCCAATCGGACACCTCGCAGGGTCTCCAGCCGCGGTTCCTCGTCAAGAACGGCCAACCTTTCTGGCAGGCGCCGCCGTTCGTCGATCCCAGCTTCGGCAATGGCCGCGCCATGCCCTGGTGGCAGGGCAGGGAAGCCACTCGCCCCCCTGCGTACCAGAGCTTCAACCTCTCCATCCAGCGTCAGCTGACGCCGACCACGGTGGCTGAGATCGGCTATAACGCCAGCCTGGGCAGCCGTCTCCAGGCGGGGTTGCTGTCGTACAACGCGCTTCACCCCTCCTTGCTCGCCCAGTATGGCGCCACGCTTCTCAACTCCAATATCACCTCGCCCGCCGCGGTAGCCGCCGGCTTCCGCCCGCCCTTCGCCAGGTTCTCCCAACTCTGGGGGAACGGCGCCACGGTCCGTCAGGCTCTCCGCCCCTACCCGCAGTTCCAGAACATCGACACCCGTTCCGGCGGCGGCGACCACAGCGGCCATTCCACCTACCACGCCATGATGCTTCGCCTCGAGAAACGCTACTCGAGCGGTTTGCAGTTCCTCGGCTCTTACGTTTTCTCCAAGATCCTGACCGACGCCGACAGCTACTGGTCCGACTCCTATGGCTTCGCGATGGACCACTTCAATCGCGCCCTGGAAAAGTCAATCGGTTCGTTCGACGTCACTCACAACTTCAAGTTCAGCGCCGTTGCCGACCTCCCCTTCGGCAAGGGGAAGAAGTTCCTGAACCAGAGCAACGCGCTGAACTGGATCGTCGGCGGGTGGCGTATCTCGGGCATCGCCACCTATTCGGGCGGGCAGCCGCTCGCCGTCGGGACCACCAACGGCCTGCCGCTGTTCGCGGGCGGCAACCGGCCGATCATCAACACCTACGACGGTTGGCGCCCCGCCACTAAAGGCGATGGATTCGACCCGGCCGTCGACCGCACCGTTCAGCCGGCGAGCTTCTTCCCCGCTCAGCCCGCCAACGTCATGGGGAACATGACCCGTTTTAACCCCAAGTTCCGCGCCAACAACATCCTGAACGAAAATATCTCCTTCGCCAAGACGTTCCCGATCACCGAAGGAGGCGTTCGAATCGACCTGCGCGGCGAGCTGTTCAACGCCTTCAACCGCGTCCGATTCGGCATGGGCAACCTCAGCCTGCAGAGCCAGACTTTCGGCGTGCTCAGCCAGACCGCCGGCGATCAGGCCAACTCGCCGCGGCAGATCCAGGTCGCGCTCAAACTCTACTTCTGAAAGGGCAAGGCGCTTCGATACAATTGCCGGGCATGACGCGACGAGATCTCCTGAGGGCTGCCCCCGCGGCCCTCGCGCTTCAGCCCGCGCGAAAGCCCAATATCGTCCTCATCATGGCCGACGACCTCGGCATTGAGTGCCTCGGTTGTTACGGGGGCGAGTCCTACAAGACACCGAACCTTGACCGCCTCGCCGCCTCCGGAGTCCGCTTCACCCATGCCTACTCGCAGCCCCTCTGCACCCCCACGCGCACTCAGCTCCTCACCGGCAAGTACACCACTCGGAACTGGAAAGCCTTCGGGATCCTCGACCCGCGTGAAAAGACGATCGGCCACATGATGTCCGCCGCCGGCTACCAGACCTGCATCGCCGGCAAATGGCAGCTCTATAGCTACAATCCCCCCGATTTCGAGCCTGAATGGCGCGGAAAGGGCATGCGGCCCGAGCAAGCCGGTTTCCGAGAGTACTGTCTTTGGCACACCGATCACACCGAACTGAAGGGCTCACGCTACGCGCGGCCCAAGATCTTTGCCAACGGACAACAGCTTGCTGGTCTTGATGACGCCTACGGCGAGGATGTCTTCGCGAACCACGCCATCGACTTCATCACCCGTAACCGCGACCGTCCCTTCTTCCTGTACTACCCGATGGCGCTGCCCCACGACCCCTGGCAGCCCACTCCGCACAGTCCCGAGTGGAAGACGGCGGATCGCATGAAGACCGATCCGCGCTTCTTCAAGGACATGGTGGAGTATCTGGACCACACCGTGGGACGTGTGAAGTCGCGCATCGACGCTCTCGGCCTCGCCGAAAACACGCTCCTGTTGTTCTATACCGATAACGGTTCGAACGCGCGCTTCACTTCCATCTGCAACGGCAAGCCATGCAAGGGCGGCAAGGG
>CAYWST010000535.1:0-3230 GCA_964461075.1 uncultured Solibacteraceae bacterium
TTCCATGTCCCAGTAAACTTCGGCCATAAACTTAAAGCGCGGCTGTTTTCGCCGTACCGCCTCGGTCGCCCTGGGCCAGAAGAGGTCAGCCCGAATGCCCCAGGTGCGTTCAAAGACATCGGGCAGAACCAGCATGGCCATGTCGCAGCGCAGGCCGTCGCATTGCCCGGCAATTCTCTCCAACTCGCCGATCATCGCTTGCTGCAAGTCCGGGTTGCCGTAGTTGAGTTGCAGCGTATCGGGCCAGCCCTCAAAGTACGGGTCGCGGCCGTAGGCCAGCACCAGCGGCCCATTTTTTGTTTGCACCCGGCAGTAGTTCCGCGGTGAGCGGGCCAAATCCGTCTCGCTGCCGGGGACAAAGTAGTCCGGGTGCTGGTCAATCCAGGGGTGATCCGGGGCCATATGGTTGGGCACAAAGTCGAGCATCAGCTTCAGCCCGCGCTGTTGCAGCCGTTGCCGCAACCGGGCCAGCGCCGCATCGCCGCCCAACTGGCGATGGACGGTGTAGCTTTGGATGGCGAACCCGGAACCGGCGATGTCTTCGTCGGTGAGGTCTGGCAGCGTTTCCTCAAACTCGCGCCGCCATTCGGGCTTCGCCCGCGAGATTGCCTGCGCCGCAGGGCCGGTCTGCCAGACGCTCAGGAACCAGACCCAGTCAAACCCCTGGGCGGCCAGGTGGTCCAGGTCAGCATCGGCAATGTCATCCAGCGTGGCGGCCCGGCCCAACTTCCGGGATAGTTCCGTCAGCCAGACGCGGGTGTTGATCTGGTATAGTGAGGGATAACTGAGATCAGACATATTTCCTCCTTAAACTCCGCCCTTCTCTTCACCGCCCACCTGCTCCCTGATGACCTTGGCTATCATGCGCCCGCGTTCGGACTCCAGCACAGAATTGGCGTCAATCCGCCCGAAGAGGTTCATAAGGGGGGCCACCAGCCCGGTCCAGCCCGTCTGGTGGCTGGCTCCCAGCCCCGCCCCGTTGTCACCGTGGAAATACTCATAAAACAGAATCAGGTCGCGCCAATGCGGATCGTCCTGAAACTTGGCCGTCCCGCCGTAGACCGGCCGTTGCCCATTGGCATCGCGCAGGAACGTCCCGGTCAGCCGCCGGACGATCTCCTGCGCCACCTCGAACAGCGTCATGGACCGCCCCGATCCGGTCGGGCATTCAACCTTGAACGCGTCGCCGTAGAAGCTGTACAGACTCACCAGCGCCCGGACGATCAGCGCGTTGACCGGCATCCACTCCGGCCCGCGCCAGTTGGAGTTGCCGCCGAACATGCCGGTATTCGATTCCGCCGGCAGGTATTGCACCTTGTACTCCTGGCTGCCGACGTGAAACACGAACGGATGCTCCAGGTGATGGCGCGAGAGCGAGCGAATGCCGTGCGGTCCGAGGAACTCGTTCTCGTCGAGCAGGTAGCCGAGCACGCGCTCGAGTTTCTGCTTGTTGAGAATCGATAGCAGCCGCCGATCTTTGTGGCCGATGAACCCGGCGTCGGTGGGGGCGACATGGGAAACCAGCTCGGGGTGGCGTTTTCGAAACTGCGCGATCAGCTCCATCAGCTTCGGATGGCGAGTGACGGCATCGCCCTCGAACACCGTCGACGCGCACAGCGGCAACAGCCCCACGAGCGACCGCACCTTCAAACGCGTCGCCTGGCCGTCGGGGAGCCGCAGCAGATCGTAGAAGAAGCCGTCCTGCTCGTCCCACATCTCGTCGTGATGCTCGCCGCGACGGTCCATCGCATAGGCGATCCACATGAAATGCTGGACGAACTTGAAGGCGATCTCCTCGTAGATCGGGTCGTACTCGGTCAGGATGAGGGCCATCTCGAGCATGGTCTGGCAGTAGAACGCCATCCACGCGGTGCCATCGGCCTGCTCCAGCGAGCCGCCGGTCGGCAGCGGCGCGCTGCGATCGAAGATGCCGATGTTGTCCAGACCCAGAAAGCCCCCGGCGAAGACGTTGCGCCCTGCAGGATCCTTGCGGTTGACCCACCAGTTGAAATTCAGCATCAGCCCCTGGAACGAGCGCTCCAGGAACCGCGGATCCGCCCGGCCCAGCTGTCTCTCGTACTTGTACAGCAAGAGCGTGGCCCAAGCGTGCACCGGCGGATTCACGTCGCTGAAGTTCCACTCGTAGGCGGGAATCTGCCCGCTCGGGTGGAAGTACTGGCTGCGCAGCATCAGCAGCAGCTGCTCCTTGGCGAAATCGAAATCCACCAACGCCAGGGAGACCGTGTGGAAGGCCAGGTCCCAGGCCGCGTACCACGGATACTCCCACTTGTCCGGCATGGAGATCACGTCGGCGTTGAGCATGTGGAACCACTCCGTGTTGCGCACGTCGCGGCGGGCGGACTCGAGCAGCGGATGACTCTTGTGCTCGCGCAGCCAGCGCTCCAGATCGAAGTAGTAGTACTGCTTGCCCCACAGCATTCCCGCCAGCGCCTGGCGATGCACCCGGCGCTGATCCTCGTTCAGCGATTGGGGCGCAATGCGCTGGTAGAACTCGTCGGCGTCGGCGATGCGGCTCGCGAGGATCTTCTCGAAATCGCCGAAGGGGTTCTTGATTTCGGCGGCTGCCAGACGCAGCCGGACCGCCTTGCTGCCGCCGGCGGGCACGTCGAGGACATAGTGGGCCGCGGCCTTCGTCCCTGTCTTGGCGGGATTCACCGCCTCACGCTGTCCCGAGATGACGTGGGCGTGGAACGCGTCCTTGACGTAGGGAGACGCGCTCGGCTGACCCCACAGACGCTGCGCATTGCTCTCGTTCTCGGTGAAGAGCAGCTCTGAATCGCCCTCGCAGTGCAGCCGGTACTCGCCCAGCTCATGGTGCGAGGCCTGGATGGTCCCCGGCGCCACCTCCCGCAGCGACGGCTTGCGGTCATCCTCGCCCCACGACCAGGTGTTCCGGAACCAAAGCGTCGGCAACAGCCGAAGCCGGGCCGCCTCGGGCCCGCGATTGTGGACGGTGATGCGGACCAGCACGTCTTCCGGAGCGTTCTTGGCGTATTCGACGAACACGTCGAAGTAGCGGTCGTCGTCGAAGACGCCGGTATCGAGCAGTTCGTACTCGAACTCCTCCCGTGACCGCTTCTGGTTGGTCTCGACCAGATCCCGATAGGGAAACTCGCGCTGCGGATACTTGTACAGGTACTTCATGTACGAGTGCGTCGGCGTGCTGTCGAGGTAGAAGTAGTACTCCTTGACGTCCTCGCCGTGGTTGC
>CAYWST010000536.1:0-3222 GCA_964461075.1 uncultured Solibacteraceae bacterium
ATCAATTCCCACGCAGCGTGGCGCGCCGTTATTGGTGCCATAGTCTGTCTACTGATGGCAGGTTGTACTGCAACCAAGCCTGAGTCAAAGGCCGCCCTGGACCGGACTGTTCTCCCGCTGAGCGAACCAACTCGGCCCTCCTACAGCGAACTCGATGTGCGGAACGTGAAACCACCGGCTCGCTTTGAAGTGAAGGCGCCCCAGGGCGCGCCAAACGTTGTCGTCGTGCTGATGGACGATCTCGGCTTCGGCGGGACCAGCGCGTTTGGAGGGCCCGTCCCGACGCCCACCTTCGACCGGATCGCCAAGGAAGGGTTGATGTACAACAACTTCCACACGACCGCCGTCTGCTCTCCGACGCGCGCCGCTCTCAAGAGCGGGCGCAACCACCATGTCGCCAACATGGGCGCGATCATCGAGACGGGCACGCAGTTTCCGGGCAACACCGGCCAGATTCCCAATGACGTCGCTCCTGTGGCGGAAATGCTGCGCCTCAACGGCTACAGCACTGCGGCCTTTGGCAAGTGGCATGAAACGGCGGCCTGGGAGGCGAGCGTCGCCGGCCCGTTCGACCGCTGGCCGACCAGGCAGGGCTTCGACAAGTTCTACGGATTTCTCGGCGGTGAGACCAACCAGTGGTCGCCGAGCCTCTACGATGGCACTCATCCTGTGGAATTGCCGGTCGATCCGAACTACCACCTCACCACGGACATGACCAATCAGGCAGTGGCATGGGTCAAGTACCAAAAGGCGCTTGCTCCGGATAAGCCATTCTTCGTCTATTACGCGCCGGGCGCGATGCACGCGCCGCACCATGTGCCCAAGGAATGGATCGCTCGATGGAAGGGCAAGTTCGACCAAGGCTGGGACAGCCTACGGGAACAAATCCTGGCGCGGCAGATCGAACGCGGTGTTGTGCCCAAGGGCACGAAACTGGCCCCCAAGCCCGAGGCAATTCAGCAATGGGAGAGCCTCTCCGCCGACGAGAAACGGCTGTTCGCGCGTCAGGCCGAGGTGTTCGCCGGCTTCCTGGACATGACCGACCATGAGATAGGCCGGCTCATCAAGGCCGTCGAGGACACTGGCCAACTGGACAACACCCTGGTGATTTTCGTCTACGGCGACAACGGGACAAGCGCCGAAGGCGGCCGCAACGGCATGTTCAGCGAGATGACCTACTTCAACGCCGTGCAGGAGACTGTCCCCGACATGCTCAAGAACATCGACAAGTGGGGAGGCCCGGAGACATACCCGCACATGGCCGCCGGCTGGGCCGTGGCATTTGACACTCCCTATCAGTGGACGAAGCAGATGGCGTCAGATCATGGCGGCACCAAAGTCGGAATGGCCATCCGCTGGCCCAAGGGCATCAAGGCCAAGGGGGAGTTGCGCACGCAGTTCCACCACGTGATCGATGTGGCTCCGACCATCCTCGAAGCGGCCGGCCTGCCGGAGCCGAAGATCGTGAACGGGGTCACGCAGCGCCCGATGGACGGGGTGAGCATGGCGTATTCCTTCAACGATGCCCAGGCAAAGGAACGCCACACCACCCAGTACTTCGAGATGTTCGGCAATCGCGCCATTTATCACGACGGCTGGTGGGCAAGGACAACCCACCGGGCGCCGTGGGAGCCCAAGCCGCGCCGGGCGCTCGCCGACGACATATGGGAGCTCTATGACACACGGACCGACTTCAGCCTCGTGAACGATCTTGCGGCAAAGAACCCCGAGAAGCTCAAAGAACTTCAGGCCCTGTTCTTGAAAGAGGCGCAGAAAAACAGTGCGCTGCCGATCGACGACCGCGTGTTCGAACGGGTGAACGCCGAACTGGTAGGCCGGCCCGACCTGATGAGCGGGCGCACCTCGATGACGCTTGCCGAAGGAATGACCGGGATGACGGAGAACGTGTTCCTGAACATCAAGAACAAGTCGAAGACGATCACCGCGGAAATCGAAGCGCCTCAGGGGAGAGCGCACGGTGCGATTCTGGTTCAGGGTGGCCGGTTCGGCGGCTGGGCGCTGTATGTCAAGGATGGCCGGCCGGCTTACGACTACAACTTCCTGGGCATGCAGCGGACGACAATCGCGTCGAGCAAGCCGCTGGCGCCTGGCAAGGCGACGATCCGGTTCGAGTTCGCCTACGACGGCGGCGGACTGGGCAAGGGAGGCTTGGGCACTCTCTACGTCAACGGAGAAAAGGTTGGCGTGGGACGCATCGAAAGAACCCAGCCGATGATCTTCTCGGCCGAGGAGACGGCCGATGTCGGCATCGACCTCGCCTCACCGGTGGTCGAGGCGATCGGGTCCGAGGCCAAGTCACGATTCACAGGCCGGATTCCCAAGGTCACCATCGAAGTCCGCGACGCCAACGCGAAGGCCGAGGCGGCCGTCCTTGAGGGGCAAAAGGTATTCGCACGCGTTCGAGACTGAGTCGCGCCCCCGCGTCCCCCAATTGAGAAAGATTCCGTCGTAGGTCTACGGAGAGTGGAGGGTCTAGCTGACAATGATCGGATGCGAATCCCTGAATGCCGGCAGATTCTCTTTGGTCCTCTTGGCGCTGCTCGCGCTGACATCGCCAGCGAGGGCGCAGGAGTCAGACAGCACCAACGAGGTCTGGCCTGAATTTGACTTCTTCATCAAGCTCAACGAGAAGTCGAGGATCTTCCTCTTGTACACCGGGACAAAGCAGGAGAACCTCGGGTCATTTGCCGACGGACAGACCGGCATTCATTTCGACTTTTACGCGTTGTCGGCATTCCGCCCCGTCATCGCCTCCATCGATCAGTCCCGTTCCAAGTTCCTGATGGTGCGCGTTGGATACCTCGTCTCGCGCCCAAAGAACAACTCCGGGACGGCGACTGAGCAGATGGCGACTACCGAAGGGACCACTCGGGCTCAGTTGCCAGGCGGCTTGCTGCTCAGTGAGCGGAACCGATTCGATTTCCGATGGGTCGAGGGCGATGCCAGGCACCGTTACCGAAACCGTTTGAAACTCGAACGAACCTTTCCCATAGGCAGGTTTCAATTCACTCCGTACGGCCACGCCGAACTCTTCTACGACCTCAAACCCCGCGACTGGAGCCGGTTGAGGTACGCTGCGGGGGCGGAGTTCAGCATCACGAAACGCATCGTCGTGGAGGGATACTTCCTGCGGCAGAATGCGTGGGCGTCCGTTCCGCAGTTCGTGAATGCGTTCGGGACGGCGGTGCAGCTCTATTTCCG
>CAYWST010000537.1:0-3217 GCA_964461075.1 uncultured Solibacteraceae bacterium
GAATAGGGCTGCATGGTTTCGCGCACAAAGCGTACCACGTCGCCGCCCGTCTGGTCATAGTAATGGGCCGCGTCGAAATCGATATGCAGGGCCAGATCGACGATGCCAAATCCCACCTGGCGCTGCGGGGCGTTGGCGGTTCCAGCCTCCCGCGCGGGCGGCAGAGAGTGTTTGGGACGCCAGCGGAGCGCCTGGAGTTCGGTGGCATCGAAGCGCAGCGTTCCCGCCTCGCCCGTCAGGGCGGCGCCCGAGAGAAGTGAGCTCAGGAACTCGAGCATGGGCTTGTTGCGCGGAGTGACGCGCCACGGAACAGCCACCGTGTACACCCCCTCGTCCAGCGCATCCTCGGCGAGCGCCGCCAGCATCCGATGCTCGACGCCGCGCCCGAGCGCCCGGCAGCTCAGAACAAACGTGTCCACGGCGAATTCCTCCCGGCGCTTTTCGACAAGCATGGCGCCGACCAGGCCGTACTCCCCAAACCGGTCGGAGACTTCGGCCGTATAACAGGTCCAGCCTCCTTCGTCCAGCAGAGCCTGGATCTCGCCCTCAGTGCGGCGGCGGCCGCTGTTGTTGAACTGGTTGGTTCGCTGTGTCAACTGCGAGACCCGCCCAAGGCGCTCCGGGAGCACAGTGCGCAGGTCGACGCGCAGGTCGAGGTTGGCGATGAACTCTTCCAGACTCTCCGCCTGGCGCGCCTCGCGATTGAACTCGAGCGATTGCGCGATCGCTGCCGCCCGACGCCGGTCCTCCTCGGTAATCACCGGATGATCGAGCACCCAAAGATGGTCGAGAAAGGATCTGAATTCGGCCTGGTCCTCGGGGACCGGGATGGCCAATGCGCCGGGCGCGCCGCTGGCCGCCTCGGCGCATTCTTTCGGATTATCGTCCAGCAGCAGAATTGAGTCTACGCCCACATTCAGCTCGGCCGCCATCTCAATGAGATTCGCGGCTTTGGAGTCCCAGTTAATCCGCCACGTTGCGAAATGCCTGCGTTGCAGCGGAAACTCCGGGTGCGCGGCGAAGGTCTCCCAGACATCGGCCTCGTTGTTCTTGCTGGCGAGGACGAGCAGCAGTCCCGCTTCACGCTGCTCCAGCAGGAAGCGTTGGAGTTCGGCACGGCCTGGATCGAGCGTGACGCCCGCTGGTCCGTCTTCCCCGCAAATCCCCTTCCAGAGCGTGTTGTCGCAATCGGCCGCAATCACCTTGATCGGCGGAATCCGCATCGCGTGCGCGCGCCGCACGATTGCGGTCCCCAAGGCTGCGAATCCGGCTTCCGAATAGGCGATTCCGCCGACGATTTCGCCCGCGGGCGGAGCCCAATCGGCGACCGGATAGAGCTTCTCGATTTCGTGCCAAGGGATGAACTGAACGCCATGCGCCTCCCCAAGCAGCGATTCGATCCGGCGCAAGGCCGCTTCAGCCGCTGGCTGCTCAAGCGGCGAGGGCGGACAAAGAACCAGCAGCAGCGGTTGCGTCAGATGCGCCCCGGCGTCCCGGCACAGCGAAGCGATCTCGACCGCATTTTCCACCCCGCCGGCATCTTCGACGCGAAGCAGCACCACGTTGATGCCATCCCGGTTGGCGGCGAAGATCCCTCCCGGGTCCAGCAGCGTCTGGGGAACCTGGTTGAATGCGGCGAATTGGCACTCGATCGCCCAATGCAACTCCCGAGCCCAGAACCGCACGACCCGCTCGACGGGTTCGGCGGTGAAGGTGGCGCTGATGGCGAAGCGATAAGGTGGTCTGCGTTCCTCAGTCACGAGTCGAAGGGCGAAACACCATTCTACTTTGGATGGCGCTGTTCGAACGCGGGGGTGTCAGTTGAACTCGCGGACGCGGATGTTGCGGAACCAGGCGTCGCCGCCGTGGTGGGTGATGACGAGGGGGAATTTCCTCGCGGGGTTCGCCTTGAGCTCGTTAAGATGCGAAAGTTTTGGGATGTCCTCGCGTTTCTGGGCCTGCATGGCGGAGCGCAGGGCTTCGGATTCGAGATCGGCGTCAAGGACTTTGACGCCGTCGAGCAGGACCAGAAGGAGCGGCATTGAGAGATATGTTTCCCGCTTCCGGCAGTCTTCTATTCAGCGGATTCAGGGCGCTGAGTAGGGCAGGTCGCGCGCCCTCAGCAGGCTGAGAATATTCCACTGGCGCGCTTCGGCCGGCGCCGATTCGCGAATCCGCGCGCGTTGGTCTTCAGGCACTTTCTGGCAGAAAGTATCTTCGGCATTGAGCCGGACCGAGAAGATCTCTTCCTCGATATTGGAAAGGAGCAGCAGCGTCTCCGCACCGGCCGTGGCGGCGCCCGCCTGCAGGGCCAGTGAGATGACAAAGCCGAGCCGATTCTGCGTCTTCCTGCGGCGCGCCTCCTGGATGGTCCACTTCCAATCGAGGTTCGGATAGCGCAGCACCAGCCAGGGCAGCGCTTCCACCACCCACGGATCGAGATCATTGGAAGCCAGCGCAGCCATCAGGACGACGGCCGGATCCTGGGCCGCAGCCTCATCTTCGAGCAGTTCGGTAAACAGAGTCTGGAAGCCCGGATAGCCGAGCAGCCCCAGGGCGTCGGCGAGGGCGCGCGAGCGGGCGTTAGGCTTATACCGGCGCACCCGGCCAATTTACCGCATCGGGAGGGGTGCGATGCAAACGGGTCGTTCTTCCTACAATGATGACTGAAGGCATCATGTCGCGGAGAAATTGCCGGTGAAATCATTCGAGGAATATGAACGGTTGGCCGCGCAGGCGCACGGGCACATGTGCGCGGGCCAGGTTCTCGGATTAAGGATGGCGCTGCTCGGTCTGAGACTGTTGGGTATCGAAGACCCAGCGGGCCGCGATCGCAAGCGGCTCGTCACGTTCGTCGAAATCGATCGCTGCGCCACGGACGCTATCGGGGTGGTCACCGGATGCCGGCTCGGCAAGCGTGCTCTGAAGTTTCTCGATTACGGCAAGATGGCCGCAACGTTTGTGGATCTCGAGACCGGCAATGCTGTCCGCGTTGCGGCGCTCGAAACCTCCAAGCAGCGCGCGAAAGAACTGTTTCCCGAAATCGAGGATAAGAACCGCCAGCAAATGACGGCTTACCGCCAACTCCCCGACTCGGAATTGTTCGAGACGCAGCGCGTTCGGGTCAACGTCGGGCCGGAAGACCTGCCCGGCTTCAAGGGCCCGAGAGTTGTTTGCGGCCGCTGCGGAGAAGGAATCAGTTTCCGCCGCGAGGTCC
>CAYWST010000538.1:0-3201 GCA_964461075.1 uncultured Solibacteraceae bacterium
TCCTGCGTGAGAATCCGGTCCTCGCTTCAGGCTCATCTTGCATGAGAAAAGACTGAGGCATCACGCGAGTAGGCTATCATGGCAATTTGGCAGAAGGCTGGAACCACTTATGAAGGGCGTCGTCCTCGCTGGCGGAAAAGGCACTCGTCTGGCTCCGCTGACTCGCATCACAAACAAGCATCTGCTGCCGGTCTACGACCGGCCGATGATCTACTACCCCATCCAAACCCTCGTAGACGCCGGGATCCAGGAGATTCTCATCGTCACCGGAGGCAACCACGCCGGAGACTTCCTGCAATTGCTCGCCAACGGCAAGGAGTTCGGGCTTAAGCACCTGGACTACACCTATCAGGAAGGCGAAGGCGGCATCGCCGACGCCCTGAAGCTGGCCGAGCATTTCGCCGACGGCCAGAAACTCTGCGTGATCCTCGGCGACAACATCGTCGAGAAATCCATACGCGGCGCGGTGGAAGACTTCCGCACTCAGGAGCGCGGCGCGAAGATCCTGCTCAAGGAAGTGCACGACGCGGAGCGGTTTGGCGTCGCCGAAATTCAGGGCGACAGAATTGTCGGGATTGAGGAGAAGCCGAAGCAACCGAGATCGAATTACGCGGTAACCGGCTTCTACATGTACGACGCGTCGGTGTTCGAGAAGATCCGCACGCTCAAACCTTCCGGGCGCGGCGAACTCGAGATCACCGACGTCAACAACGCCTACATACGCGAAGGCACGCTCACGTTCGGATTTCTGGAAGGGTGGTGGACCGACGCGGGAACGTTTGAAAGCCTGTTGCGCGCCTCGAATCTCGTGGCCGACATCCGGAAGGTGCCGGCTTGACCGAGGTGAAGATTCCCGTCTCGGAGCCCGGCATCGGCGCCGTCATCGCCACGCCGGACTCAAAGCACCTGATCCCCGGGGTACGCGTTCTTCCGGCCGCCCTGTGGGCCGACGACCGCGGCTATTTCCTCGAAGTCGCCCGCTTCGGCAAGGGCCTCGCCGAAGGCTTCCCTCCTGAAACCACCCAGGTCAGCGCCGCGCTCACCTATCCCGGGGCGATCAAAGCCTTCCACTTCCATCGCCACCAGACCGACGTCTGGTGCGTGACGCATGGCATGTTTCAGGTGGCCCTGGTCGACCTGCGGCCCGATTCGGCCACCTTCGGCCACAAGAACACTCTCTACTTGGGATCGCTGCGCCCCTGGCAGGTGTTGATCCCGCCCGGCGTCGGCCATGGCTACAAGGTCATCGGCACGGATCCGGCCATGCTCGTCTATCTCACCGATCGCTTCTACAACCCGGAAGACGAAGGGCGCATCGCATACAACGATCCGGGCATCGCCTACGACTGGGAACTGCAGCACAAATGAGACTCATCGTCACCGGCGGCGCGGGCTTCATCGGCAGCGCGTTTGTTCGTCTCGCGCTCGGCGCGAATTTGGCCGCCCGCGTCGTCGTGCTCGACAAGCTGACCTACGCAGGCAACCTCGAAAACTTGCAACCGGTGGAGAATCACCCCGGCTACCGCTTTGTCCAGGGCGACATCTGCGACGCCACAATGGTCAGCGGCCTCGTGAAGCAGGAGTCCCCCGACGCCATCGTTCATTTCGCCGCCGAAAGCCACGTTGACCGCTCCATCCTCGGCCCCGGCGTCTTCATCGAAACCAACGTCCGCGGAACGTTCGTCCTCCTCGAAGCCGCCCGCGCCGCCGGCACCCCGCGCTTCCTCCATGTTTCTACCGACGAGGTCTACGGCTCCATCGACGCGCCCGACGAGGCTGACGAAGCCTACCCGCTCCGCTGCTCGAGCCCCTACTCGGCCTCGAAGGCGGCGAGCGACCTGCTCGCCCTCAGCTACTTCACCACCTTCAAAATGGCCGTCACCGTGACGCGCGCCTCCAACAACTACGGCCCGTACCAGTTCCCCGAGAAACTGATCCCGCTGATGATTTCCAACGCCATCGAGGAGAAGCCCCTGCCGATCTACGGCGACGGCATGCAGGTCCGCGACTGGCTCTACGTCGACGACCACTGCCGCGCCATCTGGGCCGCCCTCACTCTCGGCCGCGAAGGCCAGATCTACAACATCGGCGGCTCCCGCGCCCTCCCGAACCGCGATGTCGTCGAGATGATCCTCGCCGCCCTCGGAAAGCCCGCTTCCCTCATGACCACGGTCACCGACCGCCCTGGCCACGACCGCCGCTACGCCATCACCACCGAAAAACTCGAACGCGAAACCGGCTGGAGCGCCGAGGTCGCCTTCGAGGACGGCCTCTTCAGAACCATCGATTGGTACAAGGCCAACGCCGGCTGGGTCACCCGCGTGAAGAGCGGCGCCTATCAGCGCTACTACGAGCAGAACTACCGCAACCGCTAGTCCTCTCCCGCCCTGATACACTTCGCTCCATGTCAAGTCCGACACGCCGCCAGGTGCTGACCGCCGGCGCGCTCTCCTCCCTCCAGCCGCCGCGCCGTCCCAACATCCTCTGGATCTGCACCGATCAACAGCGATGGGATACCATCGCGTCCCTCGGAAATCCCCATATCCGCACGCCAAACCTGGACCGGCTCGCCGCATCCGGCGTCGCCTTCACTCACGCCTACTGCCAGAACCCGATCTGCACTCCCAGCCGCGCCTCCTTCATGACCGGCTGCTATCCAAGTTCGGTTCACGTCCACCGCAACGGCAACTCCCACTTCCCCGAGCCATGGCGGCCGCGGCTCGCGCCCCGCATCTTTAGGGACGCAGGCTACGATTGCGGACTCGCCGGCAAGCTCCATCTCTCCAGCTCCTTCAATCGAGTGGAACCCCGCATCGACGACGGCTATCGCATCTTCGAATGGAGCCACCACCCGGCGCCCGAGTCCTTCTGGCCCACTGAACAGCACGCCTACCAGCGATGGCTCCGCGACCAGGGCGTCGCGTGGAATCAGCTCTACAAGGCCCGCCGTGTCGACGGCTTCCCCGCTCCTTATCAGGCCGGAATGCCCGAGCGCTATCACGAAATCACATGGGCCTCCGAACTCGCGCTGTCCTGGATGAAAGGCGGCTTGCGCACCCCCTGGTATGCCACCCTCCACGTCTTCGCTCCGCATCCTCCCTTCGATCCGGCCCCGGAATACCTCGAGCGGATGCGACCCGCCGGCCTCCCCGAACCCTTCTATCGGCCCGGTGAAGAGGCCCAACAAGCGCGGTTCTCCCC
>CAYWST010000539.1:0-3196 GCA_964461075.1 uncultured Solibacteraceae bacterium
CCCCGGGGCGGGTGGTATCGCTTTCCGCCTTTCGTGCCAGCCAAAGGAAGACGCCTCCAAAGAAAATGCAGAAAACGCCAAAGTAGAGGTTCAGGTTCACCTCGAGCAGGGGCGCCTTGAAATCCGGAAATACGAACGCCGTGGCGGCGAGAATGGCGCCGAGCAGGGCGAAGAAGAAGCCAGCGGGCTTTCTAAGGTCGAGCATACGCACCTCGGTCGGAGATCCCTAGAAGAAGACAAAGTTCAGGCCGATACAGACTACGGCCACCAATCCGGCGATGACGGCGGGCCGCTGCCACCAGACGCTCTCTTCGGCCTGGTGCGGTGTGACGCCGTAGACCAGGCCGACAAGCTCTTCCTTGGTCTTGGGCTTGGTGACCAGGCTGACGGCGATGGTCACAAAGAAGCACACCACCCAGGCGTTGATGGCCACCCAGAAGTTCTGCGCCATCGAGGAGGGAAATTGATGCACGTTGCCAAGCCAGCCGCCCTTGCCTTCAGCCAGTGTCAGCCCATAGGTGGCGGCGGCGGCCAGCGTTCCGGACAACAGTCCGCTGAAAGCCGCATGCCCCGTTGTCCGGGTCCAGAACATGCCGAGCAGGAAGGTGGCGAACAGCGGGGCGTTCACGAAGCCGAAGATGAGCTGGAGGAAATCCATCATGTTGTTGAACGAGCGCGCCATGTAGGCGGCGCCGATGGAGAGCGCGGTGCCGAAGATGGTCGCCATGCGGCCCATCCACAGGTAGTGCGAGTCGGGGGCTGATTTGCGGATGTAGCTCTGGTAGATGTCGTAGGTCCAGACGGTATTGAATGCCGTTACGTTGCCGGCCATGCCGCTCATGAACGACGCCACCAGCGCCGTGAGCCCCACGCCCAGCATCCCGCTCGGGTAGAACTGCTGCATCAGGCTGAAAAGCACACGGTCGTAGTCGGCCCCTCCGTCGGGTTTGGCGGGCAGTTGATAGCCGAGGCCCATGTTGGCGATCGCCACCGCGGCGATGCCCGGCACGATCACGATGAACGGGATAAACATCTTGGGAATCGCGCCCACAACCGGCGTGTTCCGCGCGTCGGTCATCGACTTGGCCGCCATGGCGCGCTGCACCACCAGGTAGTTCGTGCACCAATAGCCGAAGCTCAGCACGAAGCCGAGGCCCATGACGAGGCCGAAGATCTCTACGCCCATCGGGTTGGCCGATGCGTCTCCGACATGCTGCCAGGACGAGGTCATCACGGGCTTCAAACGCGAGGAAACGCCCTCCCACCCTCCGGCCTTCTCCACCGCGAGAATGGCCAGCGGCGAGAAGCCGGCGACGATGAGAAAGAACTGCAGGACTTCGTTGTAGATCGCGCTCGAAAGCCCGCCCAGGTAGGTGTATGCAAGGACGATGCCGGCGCTCGCGAGCACCGAGAACGTGAAACTCCAGCCGAAGATCTCCTGAAGCAGAATGCCGAGCGCGTACATCGAGATGCCGGAGGCGAACAGCGTCATCACCGCGAAGGTGATTGCGTTGAAGCCGCGCGTCTTCTCGTCGAACCGGAGCTTGAGATACTCCGGCACCGAACGAGCCTTGCTGCCATAGTAGAACGGCATCATGAAGACGCCGACAAACAGCATCGCCGGGATCGCCCCCACCCAGTAGAAGTGCGACGTCATCATGCCGTACTTGGCGCCTGAGCCGCACATGCCGATCATCTCGAGCGCGCCCATGTTGGCGGCGAGGAAAGCGAGCGAGGTGATCCACAGCGGAAGCGAGTGGCCCGATGTCAGGAAGTCCGAACTCGAGGTCACGTTCTTCCGCAGGAACCATCCGATACCGAGGACGAAGCCGAAGTACAGGACGAGGATAATGTAATCGACGAGGTGGAGCGCCATATTGCCGGAACCGAAGCAATCATCATATAGCGAAAGCACCCCCTCGCGGATCGGATTGTCTGATTTTTGGATCGCCGTGGCTCTGTTTGCCGTTGTCATGGCGGCTCACGGCCTGAGCAGAAACCTGAATCCGTTCGACTCGCGCTGGGTGGTGTTCACCTCGCTGAGCCTGCTGCATGAGGGCAATCTGGATCTGAACGAGTATAGGCGGGACCTTGAGCTGAACCACTACTACCTCATCGAGTGCGTTGAGCCAGATGGAAAGATGGCGCTCGCATTCGACCCGCCGTCGGTGGGGCGGAATTGCAGCGGCAAATTCTACCATCACTACCCCCTGGCGGTTTCGCTTTTTGCGGCGCCGGTTGTGTGGGGCGTTGAATCCACGGCGGCAGTAGCGAGACCGTGGCTTGAGCCGCTCGCCGCGCGGGCGGGAAGCCTGGCGGCGCGAGTGCGGGCGCTGGCTGCGGGGGACCTCGCGTCGATCGCGATGTGGGTGGAGTTCGGGGCCGCCTGTCTGTTGATCGCATTGGCGACTGTGCTTGTCTATTTCGCCTGCCGCGAGGATTTGCGGCGCCCCTGGGCGCTGGCGCTGGCGCTGGTCTTCGCGTTTGCCACCCCGGCGTGGTCGATTGGGAGCAGAGGATTATGGCAGCACACGCTTTCGATGCCGCTCCTGGCGATGGTGTGGTGGCTGCTGAGCGCGGCGCGGAGGAAGCCGGCGCTGGCGGCGTGGGCGGGGTTGCCGTTGATGGCGTCGTTCTGGGTGAGGCCCACCAACGTGGTGGCGGTGGCGATCTTCTCCGCTTACGTCTTTCTCTGCTATCGCCGCCAGGTCCCCGGATTCCTCGCTGCGATGATCCCGCCCGCCGCGCTTTTTGGAGCGGTGAATTACTCCATTTTCGGTTCGGTGATCGCTCCGGTCAGCGGCGCGGCGAGAGCCGCGGCGGAGTTGAGATTCGCGGGCGATTATTGGCAGGCGGTGGCGGCGAACCTCGTCAGCCCGGCGCGGGGCCTCTTCATCTACATGCCCATTGTGCTGCTGATTCCCTTCTTCCCGCCGCGCGGCTCGGACGACTGCGCCCGGCGATGGCTGCATTGGGCTGGGGTGTGGACCTTTGTCGCCCAGTTGGCGCTTGTTTCGACGTACAACGTCTGGTGGGGAGGCCATCACTTCGGCCCGCGCTACCTCTGCGATCTCTGTCCCATCTTTGTGTTCCTGGCCATCCCGCTCGCGTCCGCGCTCGCGGAGAAGCGGCGCGGGTTCGCCGTGGCGGCGTTGGTGCTCATTCTTTACGGCGGCTTTGTTAACGGGCGCGGCGC
>CAYWST010000540.1:0-3188 GCA_964461075.1 uncultured Solibacteraceae bacterium
GGCCCACCATGTTCTCGGTCACGTACACCGGAATAAACTTCTTCCCGTTGTGCACGGCGATCGTGTGCCCGATGAACTCCGGCAGGATGGTCGACCGCCGCGACCAAGTGCGCACGACCTTTTTGTCGCTCCTGGCGTTGAGGTCGGCGACTTTCTTCACCAGGTGGTCGTCGGCGAAAGGACCTTTCTTGAGTGAACGGCTCATGTTCGTCTATACCCTCTCGCTATTTCTTCTTGCCCCGCGGAGTTACGATCATCTTTTCGGTCCGCTTGTTGTTGCGCGTTTTGAAGCCGCGGGTGGGCTGGCCCCACGGCGTGACAGGGTGGCGACCGCCGGAGGTGCGGCCCTCGCCGCCGCCGTGCGGGTGGTCGATGGGGTTCATCGTGACGCCGCGGTTGTGAGGCCTGCGCCCGAGCCAGCGGGTCCGGCCGGCTTTACCGAGGGACACATTTTCGTGGTCGACGTTGCCCACCTGGCCGATGGTGGCGTAGCACTTGGAGTTGACCTTCCGGACTTCGCCCGAAGGCAGTTTGACGAGAGCCACGCCGGCCTCTCTGCTGACAAGTTGGGCGGCGCCGCCGGCCGTGCGCACCATTTGGGCGCCCTTGCCGGGACGCAATTCGATGTTGTGGATGGTCGTACCGGCCGGGATGTTCTCAAGCGGCAGCGCGTTGCCGGGAAGGATGTCCGCCTCAGGACCGCTGACGACCGTGCGCCCGACCTCGAGACCCACGGGCCAGAGGATGTAGCGCTTCTCGCCGTCGACGTAGTTGAGAAGGGCAAGCCGGGCCGAACGATTCGGATCGTACTCGATGGAGGCGACGCGAGCCGGCACGCCGGCCTTATCGCGCTTGAAATCGACGATCCGATAGGTGCGCTTATGCCCGCCCCCGCGGAAGCGGATTGTGACGCGGCCCTTGTTGTTGCGTCCGCCGGCCTTTTGGATTCCCTCGCTGAGACTCTTTTCGGGAGTCTCTTTGGTGATCTCGTCGCGGACGAGGGTGGTCTGATAACGCCGGGTCGGCGTAGTCGGGCGATAGGATTTGACTGGCATGGTGTTTTCCGCCCTCCTTCCTTAGAGCTCTGCGAACTCGGGCGCTTTCTGCCCGGCCTTGAGCCGCACGTAGGCCTTTTTCCAGTCGCCGCGATAGGCGGCGAAGCGGCCCCGGCGCCGGAGCTTTCCTTCAAACGTGGCGGTCCGGACCTCGGCCACCTTGACTTTGAACAGAGACTCGACCGCGCCCTTGATGTCGGTCTTGGTGGCGTCGCGATGAACCTGGAAACAGATGGTTCCCTTCTCGTCCTTCTGAGCGACGCCCTTTTCAGTGATGATGGGGCGCACGATGACTTCGTAGCGGTTCATTGCAGGCCCTCCGAGAGCTTTTGTGCGGCTGCGGCGCTAAGCAGCACGTGCTTGTGGGCGAGCAGATCGTAGGTGGTCACATCCTTGCTCGCGACGATCTTGACGCCGGCGATGTTGCGCGCGCTCAGTTCGAGGTTGCGGTTGGCCTCGGCGGTGGAGACCAGCAGCACCGAGCGGTCGGCTTCCAGCTTCCGGAGCGCGCCAGCCATGGTTTTGGTCTTGTGGTCGGCGGGAGTCAAATCCTGGACCACTTTGAGCTTGCCGTCCTGCAGCTTGGCGGTCAGAGCGGCCTTGAGCGCGCCGAGCACCATCTTCTTATTAAGGCGGTAGGAGTAGTCGCGGGGAACGGGCCCGTGGATGGTGCCGCCGTGCCGCCAAAGCGGGCTGCGGACGGAACCCATGCGGGCGCGGCCCGTACCCTTTTGGCGCCAGAGCTTCTTGCCCGAGCCGGCGACCTCCCATCGGACTTTGGTCTTGGCCGAGCCGCTGCGCAGGCCGGCGAGGTAGTGCCGGACGCTCTCATAGATCAGGTGCTTCTTGACCTCGACGCCGAAAACGGCGTCTGAGAGATCGAGTTCACCGACCTTCTGATTGTTCAAATCGACAATGTCTACTTTGGGCATCGCGGTATTCCTCCGGTCCCTATCGCCGCGCCCGGCGAATGGTCACATAGCTGCCATTCGGTCCCGGGACCGCGCCTTTCACCATCAATACGTTGTCTTCGGCGTCGACCTCGACGATCTCGAGGTTTCTCACCGTGACCTGAGCGGCGCCCATCTGGCCGGCCATCCGGGTACCGGGGAAGACGCGGGAGGGAAAGCTCGACGCGCCGATGGAGCCGGGAGCGCGGTGAAACATCGACCCGTGGGTCGCGTCGCCTCCGCGGAAGTGGTGGCGTTTGACGACGCCCGCGAAACCGCGGCCTTTGCTGTCGCCGGTCACATCGACCTTGTCGTTCGGCTTGAACTGGTCCACCAGGACACGGTCGCCGGGCTTCATGTCGCCGTTGCCGCCCTTGAGCCTGAACTCACGGACGACGCGGACGCCGCCTTCGATGCCGGACTTTTTCAGGTGGCCCGCCTGCGGTTTGTTCGGCTTTTTGGCCTTCTCGAGCAGGGCCAACTGAATGGCGTCGTAGCCGTCGGTGGCGGGCGTCTTGCGCTGGAGCACGACACACGGTCCCGCCTGAAGCAGCGTGACCGGTACCACCTGCCCGTCCGCGCGGAACACCTGGGTCATCCCGATTTTCTTGCCGATAATCCCTGGGCTCATAATTCCTTCAACCTTCTCTTCCGCCTCCAGCGTTCGCCGCGGGCTCCATAAACCCGCCCGGGCGAAGCGGTTCAGCGGCGCGTCTGCTGTTAACCCTTACCTCGGCCCCTTGTGGTAAGCCTTGATCTCCACGTCCACGCCCGCGGGCAGATCGAGCCTGCTGAGGGCGTCGACGGTGTCCTGCGTCGGCTCAATGATGTCGATCAGGCGCTTGTGCGTCCGGATCTCGAACTGCTCACGCGACTTCTTGTCGACGTGCGGCGAGCGGTTGACGGTGTAGCTATTGCGTTCGGTGGGCAGCGGCACGGGACCCGCGACGCTGGCGCCGGCGCGCTTGGCCGTCTCAACGATTTCACTGGTCGACTGGTCAAGAAGGCGATGATCGTAGGCCTTCAGCCGAATTCGAATCCGTTTGGTCACGCTTTGGCTCATCTCGTTTCCTTCGCTAACCGCTCCCTGATGGTCGCGGCTCGGCACCACAGTCGCGGCTGAGAACCGCTAGCTGATCACCTCGGCCACCGTCCCGGCGCCCACCGTGCGGCCGCCTTCGCG
>CAYWST010000541.1:0-3167 GCA_964461075.1 uncultured Solibacteraceae bacterium
ACCTGCACAAGAGCCTGAAGGACCAGACGGCGTTCACCTCGGTGAACGGCAACATCTGGTTTGACAGGGACAGCAGCAACCCGTTCGACACGAACTGGGCGTGGGCCAACGCGCTGACCGGAACTTTCCAGCGTCTTCAGCAGTCCAACATCGTCCGAAACGGCCAGTATCGCTACTGGAACGTTGAATGGTTCCTCCAGGACTCCTGGCGCGCCGGTTCGAAGTTAACCATCGACTACGGCATTCGCTTCTACTACATCCAACCGCAGTACGACAGGGAATTCCAGACAGGATCGATCAACCCGGCGCTGTATAATCCTGCAGCGGCGGCCGTGCTTGCGCAGCCGTACAGGGACCCGGCGACCGGCGCGACCGTCGCCATCAACCCGATCAACGGCCAGATTCTGCCTCGGGCGCTGACCGGCTCGATCATCAACACCGGCAATGGATTCACGGGAGATCTGTATACCAACGGCATGGGCCGGCCGGGCCTGAACGGCTATCCGATCGGGCTCATCAACGGGAGCGGGATTCTGTACGCCCCGCGGGTGGGCCTGGCTTACCAGTTCCTGCCGAAGACCGTCCTCCGCGTTGGCGCGGGTGTGTTCTACGACCGCTTCCAGGGCAACCCGGTCTTCGACATGCTGCCCAATCCCCCGTCGACCGCCTCGCCGCAGTTCTATTACGGCCAACTCGCGGCGATTCCGCCGGCCTCAGCGGGCGTCTACTTCCCGGCGAACGTGAACGGATTCGATATCAATGGCGAAATCCCCACCACATACAACTGGAACGCGACAATCCAGCGCGAGCTGCCGTTCAACGTGCTGTTCGACATCGGCTATGTCGGCTCGGTGGCCAATCACATCATCTACCGGCGGAACGCGAACGCCGTACCGCTCGGCTCCGCCTGGCTGCCGCAAAACCAGGATCCGCTGAACAGCAATCCGCAGTTTGACGGCTCGACGACCAAGGCGGTCAACTTCTACCGGCCGCTTTCCGGCTACGCCGATGCGAACATTATCGGCTTCGGCGCGAACTCGAATTACCAATCCTTGCAGGTCAGCGCGAACCGGCGGTTCGGCAAGGATGTGATGTTCGGAGTCGCCTACACATGGTCTCGCGCGCTCGGCACCACCACCGACGACTACACGACGAACCATCCGTTCAACATGCGGGCGGCCGATTACGGCCCGCTTTTCTTCCACCGGACTCACAACCTGGTGTTCAACTACAACTACTTCCTGCCCAAGTTCATCAAGGGCGACAGCATGGGTTCGAAGTTCGCCAAGGCCATCCTGCACGACTGGCAGATTTCGGGCATCACGACGATGCAGACAGGCCAGCCGGACAACCTGAGCTTCGGAATCGATGGAGTTGGAAACCTCAATGAGCGCTACACTGGCTCGGTGAACGTCGGACCGAGGCCCGTGGTCAATAAGGGCTTCAGCTACACGAAGACCGATTACTCCTGGATCGATGTCGGGGCCTCGGGGTTTGCACTGCCGCCACTGAAAGGCAGCCAGGGCTTCGATTCGGGGCCGCGCCTCGTCTATCGTCCGGGGGACCACACCTGGGACATCTCGGTGTTCAAGAATATTCGCTTCATGCCGCAGGATGAGGCAAAGTACATCCAACTCCGGCTTGAGATGTTCAACGCGTTTAACCATACGAGGTTCAGCGACTTCAACCGCTCGATGACCTTCTCGCGCGACGGCTCCCGGATCATCAACCTGCCGACCGCCCTGGGCGGTAACGGCGGGCGGTTCGGATTCGGCGCGCTTACAGGAACGCGCGATCCGCGCATCATCCAACTCGCAGCCAAGATTTATTTCTAGGCGGCGAATCATCTTCAACCGGCAGGGAGGCCGTCCGCCCCGGCGGGCGGCCTCTTGTATCCTGACTCACAGTGTTGGTTCTACTTCTCCTCGCGCTGGCGGACCTCCTTTCTGAAGGCCGCCATGCCCTAGAGCAGGGCGACCTGACTCGGGCGGAACAGCTCTTCCAAGCGCACCTGAAGCAGTTTCCGGCGTCGGGGGAGGCGCTTTCGAATCTGGCCGCAGTCAAGGCGAGAAGGGGGGAGTACGCGGCGGCGGTTCCGCTGTATGCCCGGGCGCTGAAGGCGAACCCGAAGCTGACGCCGGTTCATTTCAACGCGGCCGTCGCGTTAGGACAACTCAAGCGATACCAGGAAGCAGCGGGGCATCTGCGGGCGTTTCTGAAGGTGTACCCGAACGAGTCGAGGGCGCATCAATTGCTCGGCCTTTGCCTGATGGAATCCGGCGACCCGAGAGGCGCGCTGGCCGCACTGGACCGCTCCTACCAGCTCAATCCAAAAGACGGCTCGATTCTCTACGCGCTCGCCTACACGCACGCGCGGGCAGGGAACGACGCTCGTGCGGCGGAGATCCTCTCGTCGCTCGAGGGAAACCCCACGCAGGCGAGGCTGATCGAGGGGCTCATTCAATACCGCAGAGGCATGTGGGCGGAGGCCAAGGACATGTTTCAAAAAGTGGTTGACGCAGACCCCACGATTCAGCCGGCCGTGGCGGCTTTGGGCAGATTGGAACTGCTGGAGCGGAATGATCCTCGGGCTATTGCGCTGCTGGAATCGGCCATCAGGTTGAACCCGGCGGACGCGGAGTCGACCTATCAACTGGGAGTGCTTTATGACCGGAACGGGCGGACGGCTGAAGCCTTGCCGCTTCTGCGCCGGGCTATCGAACTGCGCGCCAATTACGCCGACCCGCACTACCAGATCGGCCGCATTTTGCTGCGCGAGGGCAAGCCAGCGGAGGCGTTGAAGGAGCTCGAGATCGCGCGGCGGCTGATTCCGGACCAGGAGGCGATCCGCCTTGCGCTGGGCCGCGTCTACCAGGCGATTGGAAGGCGCGCGGAAGCGCAGGCGGAGTTTGAAGCGGTCCGGCGATTGAAGGCGCAGGTCATCGAGAGGGACCGGTTGCGGGTCGAGTCGGACACGCTCATGAAAGAGGAGGAGCCGCCGGTCAAACAGCCATGAGCTTGGAGCAGGCTTTCGAGTCGCGCAGGCGCTGCCCCGCAGTGACAACAGGAGGTCCGCGGATTCGCCCGAACGGGCTCCAGCGCGTCTACCACATGAAATTGTGGCAGGCACAATTTCCCAGCGGGCCTTTTGTAGACTGGGAGCGGTT
>CAYWST010000542.1:0-3164 GCA_964461075.1 uncultured Solibacteraceae bacterium
CGGACGCTCCCTTCTCCAGGTAAGCTCGGGCCCGGTCGTACACCGGCGCCCCGAGGAAGTTCTGCGCCGTCGCATAGCGGATGTCGAGCCTGATCCTGGCATCCAGCGCTCCGAGGCTGACCAGTTCCGGGACCTGCAATCCTCGTGTCAGCCTTGGCGGCGGCGTCTGGCGGGCGGACTCCTTCACCAGTTCGGCCACCGGCCGTAACGGGGTGATTTGAAAGAACCTCGGCTCTTCGGCGCAAACAGGCAGGCAGATCGCTGCAGCTACAATGAGGCGAGTTCGAATCGTCATGAGACTTCTCTCCATTGTGCTTCCTGCCGCCGTCTGCTGCCTTGGAGCCGGCGCCCAGCCTCCCCTGTTGCTGCAGCGCCCCTTGCTGAGAAAGGACCAGATTGTCTTCGCCTACGCCGGAGGAGATGCGGTCCGGCTCACCAATGCGCCCGGTATCGAAACCGGAGCCATTTTCTCCCCGGATGGCGCTGCCGTGGCCTTTCTCGGTCAGCATAACGGCAACTTCGACGTCTACACCGTCCGCGCGGCGGGCGGCGTCCCGAAGCGGGTCACCTTCCACCCCGGGCGTGACGAGCCGGCCGCATTCTCCCCCGATGGGAAACAGATCCTGTTCCAGTCGCTGCGGACTTCCTCCACGCGCGCGACCAAGCTCTTCATGCTGCCCCTTGGCGGCGGACCCGAAACCGAAGTTCCTCTCCCCATGGCCCATTGGGCCAGCTACTCGCCCGATGGCAAGCGCCTCGCGTACACCCCTTTGGCTCCGGCCTTTGAAGCCTGGAAGGGCTATCGGGGCGGGCGCACCTCGGCCATCTGGCTCGCCGACCTTTCTGGCTCCAGCATCGAGAAGATTCTCCGCCAAAACTCCAACGGCAATTACCCAATGTGGTCCGGCGGCCGCCTGGGCTACGTCCACCTGCCGAACACCTCCGTGGAGGGCTACACGAACTTCAACCGCTACTTCTTTGCGCAGACCGGCAAGGAAGGCATCGTCATTGACGAGCGCTTCAATGGCGGCGGCTTCGTCGCGGACTACATCATCGACTACTTGCGCCGCCCCCTGCTTAACTACTTCACCACCCGTGCCGGCGCGGAGTTCTCCACGCCGATGAACTCGATCTTCGGCCCCAAGGCGATGATCGTAAACGAGTGGGCTGGTTCGGGCGGCGACGCCATGCCCTGGATGTTCCGCAAGCTCAAGATCGGCCCGCTCATCGGCAAGCGCACCTGGGGCGGCCTGGTCGGCATCTTCGGCTTCTCCCAAATGGGGGACAAGGGCAGCGTCTTGAGAAGGCGGTCCAGGTTCTCATGGAAGATCTCCGCAGGAACCCGCCGGCCAGGCACGAAAAGCCGCCTTACCCGAACTATCACCGGGTCGTGACTCGTTAAGATGGTGGCCCGTTAAGATGATTCCAATCCAACCCAAGTTCCTCGAACGCCCCTGGGGCCGCAAAGGGCTGGCCCCGCTCTACCCCGAAGCTCCGCCGGACATGGCCATCGGCGAAGTCTGGTTCGAACCGCCCGCGGGCTCAAGCCTCCCGTTACTCAAGTTCATCTTTACCGAGCAGAAACTCTCGGTCCAGGTCCACCCGGACGATGACTACGCGCGGCTTCATCACAACGGATCGAATGGGAAGACCGAAGCCTGGTACATTCTCGACGCGCGGCCCGAATCCTGCCTCGGACTTGGCCTGCGCCGCGAAATCACGCCGGAAGAGGCGCGGAAGGCCTGCATTTCCGGGGAGATCGAGCACCTCCTCGATTGGCGCCCAGTAAAGCCAGGCGATGTCGTCTATGTCCCCGCCGGCACAATCCACGCCATCGGCGAAGGGATCACCCTGTTCGAAATCCAGGAAGACTCCGACATCACCTACCGCCTCTACGACTACGGCCGCCCGCGCGAACTGCACCTCGACCGCGGTCTCGCCGTCAGCCGGCTCGGGCCCTTCGAGCCGGTCTCAACCCGGGCCCGGCTCTCCTCTGAAGCCGAACTGCTTGTCGACAGCCCGTGGTTCCGGCTGGAACTTCACTCTCCGGCTGCTCCGGCCGCCCTGCCCGAGGCCGGGAGATGGCGCAGCGTGATCGGTCTCGACGGCAGCGCGGCGGCCATTCCGCCCGGCGAACGGGTCGCGCTTCCGGCCGCCCCAAGCCTCATCGCCATGGGCCCCGGTTGATTCCGATACTGCCGTCTTATATATTGGATCTTGGGTCGTTATCATCAATCCATTTCAGGTCTGATTGTCTGCCGGGTGGAGGCCCATCACCCATCAGTCACGACAACCAAACGGACCGGGAGGAACCGCTCGATGCTCTCCACCACCGCTGTGTCAGCCCTCCGGCGCACGGCTCAATCCCTCAACACCCTGCTGCTGCTTCTCACCCTCATCTCCGCCTTCGCACTGCCGCTGGCCGCACAGCCCGCCGAACAGCATGGCGGCGGCGAGGCGAACCTGATTCTGCCCGACCTCAGCACCCAGAGATTTCTGGGCGACGCCATCGACGGCAAGACCCTGTTGCTTATCGGGATCGCCGTCAGCGCCCTCGGCCTGCTGTTCGGCCTGATGATCTTCAGCCGCCTGAAGAACATGCCGGTTCACAAGTCGATGCTCGAAGTCTCGGAACTGATTTATGAGACTTGCAAGACCTACCTGCAGACGCAGGGCAAGTTCCTGATGATTCTGGAGTGCTTCATCGGCGCGATTATCGTCTTCTACTTCGGCTTCCTGCAGCACATGGAAGCCTACAAGGTAGCGATCATTCTGCTGTTCAGCCTCATCGGCATCGCCGGGAGTTACAGCGTTGCATGGTTCGGCATCCGCGTGAACACTTTCGCCAACTCCCGCTGCTCCTTCGCCGCTCTCCGCGGCTCGCCGTGGCCCTGCTACGACATTCCGCTGCAGGCCGGCATGAGCATCGGCATGATGCTGATCTCGGTTGAGCTGCTGCTGATGCTGTTCATCCTCCTGTTTATCCCGGGCAATCTCGCCGGCCCCTGTTTCATCGGCTTCGCCATCGGCGAGTCGCTCGGCGCCGCAGCCCTCCGCGTCGCCGGCGGCATCTTCACCAAGATCGCCGACATCGGCGCCGACCTCATGAAGATCGTCTTCAAGATCAAGGAAGACGACGCCCGCAACCCCGGCGTCATCGCCGA
>CAYWST010000543.1:0-3134 GCA_964461075.1 uncultured Solibacteraceae bacterium
CGACCTTTGGGTTATGAGCCCAACGAGCTACCAGGCTGCTCCACCCCGCAATAGAATGGTAACAACTGGTCGCGGGGCGCTGCAACAATTGGAGACAATCTTCTGCAGGAGCCTTCCGCGCCGTGACCGCACTACTCGCCTTCGCTGTTTCGCTTGCGTCTTGCGTCCCGATGCGTTGGCCGGGCGCCGACGCCGCATCGCTGGCCCGCCTGGATGGTTCTCCGGTCAGTTGCGTCCTGCTCGGGCGCGCTCAGTGGCAGCGGCCGATTCTTGACGCCGCCGCCGCCAGGAACATCCATTCGCTCGCTGTCGTCCGCACCGAGGAGGACGCCTCCAGTCTGCCCGACAAAGGCATCGACGGCGTGGTCGTCGAGACCGAACTGCCAACATCCGCGGCGAAGAGCTTACGGGACCGCTACCCCGTCGTACTCATTGCACCGCGGCGGCGGATGATCGCCCAGTGCGACGCCGAGATCTGCGGTACGCGTGAAGGCCTCTGGGCGGGGATTCGTCTCGAACAGGATGGCGCCGCGCATGCCGCGCCGACCTCCGCTCCCTGGATCGACACCAACATCGGCTTCCTCCGTTTCGCCGGAGCGCTCACGACGAAGCCGTTGTGGCTGGCTCATGAGCCGCCGCCGGGCGCCGCCTGGCCGGTCGAACGTTATCTATCCGCCATCGGCGACGCAGTCGCGGGCGGCGGCACATGGATTGTCTCCCTCGACCGCGATCTCGCCCAGCGATGGCTCGCCGGCGACCCTCGCGCAGACGCCATCTGGAAACGGATATCCGCCCAACTGGCCTTCTTCGCCAGGCATCGCGACTGGCTCCGCCTGCCGCCTTCGGGCCGGCTCGCAATCATCCAGGACGAATCCACCGGCGCGCTGCTCAGCGCCGGGCTGCTGGACATGATCGGCTCGCGCCACACGCCCGCCCGCATCGTGCCCCCATCGAAGATCGCGCCGGACCGGCTCAAAGGCGCGCGAATCGCGATCAACGTTGAACCGGCAACACTCGCAGCCCCCGCGCGCGAGGGGCTCAAGAGTTTCGCCACATCAGGCGGCCGGGTCGTTTCCAACCCGGACGATTTCCGCTTCCCGAAAGCCGAAGGCTACCTGCTCGATCTCAACAAGCTGCCCAAGGCGGAACTCGACCGTTTCGAATTTCTTTGGAAATCGCTGATTTCCACGACGCGAGGCGAGAACCTCGGCGTGCGCCTCTTCAACGTCGCTTCCATCCTCTCCTCGCTGGTCGCCGACCCCGCGACAGGACGCAGCTATCTCTTTCTGATCAACTACGCCGAACATGCCGCCGAAAACATCACCATGTATTTGCCCGGCAAGGTGAAGTCCGCTCGCGCATACACTCCTGAGAACCAGCCGCGAGACCTGGAATCCTACGCCGTCGACGAAGGAACATCTTTCGATCTGGAGCGTATGGCCAGCGCCGCCATCATCGAACTCGAGCCTGCCAGTTAGGAGCCGAACCGGAACACAGCCTGTTCGAGCGGCACTCCTCTGACCTCGATGCGGGAAAGGTCCGCCGTCCCCAGTCCAAGCCGCTCGGCGAGCAGCAGAGTGTTCTCGCATTTGCTGAACGCGCCTTCGCCGCGGGGGGCACGCGGGTTGAAGCCCATCAACGCAGTTCCGACGGAGTCCGTAGCCACAGGGTTGAACCCGGCTATCAGCAGTCCTGGCCGCACGGCCTTCAGCCCGCGAATCCATGGACCTTCACCGCCTGTCACCGTCTCAATTCCGTCGATGATCGTCAGGTGAATGGGGCGGGCGGCAGCCAGCTCCGCTGTGATGCGAGGCATGCGCGTTTCCGGCTCCCTGCTCGAGGTTCTGTCCCTTTCAGGCTCCGCGGCCGCCGAAGGAGGCCGCTTGCCCAAGTGGCAGACGTTCACTCTCCCTTTTTCCGGAGTCTCGTTGGGTTCCGACTCGCCGGCGTCGTCGCCATAAATGGAAGCCGGCGTAATGCCAAAGATGTTCTTCATCCCCAGCGTCACGCCACAGGTGTCATGTTGCTTCAACTTGGCAAGAGAGACGAACACGTCGGTTTCCTCATAGGCGGCGTTGAGAGTATACGAGGGAAAAACCAATCCTCCGTCCGGCGTCTTGAACCGCGCATACCGGCCGGTCCGGCCCTTGCCGTTGGTGTTCTCGAACTCGAGCACTGGGCACGCAGCCTTAAGCGAACGCACATTCCAGCCGGCGTCAAGCATGAACTCCTCAAGCGGGCCGGACGTCCCCCAGGCGGACTCCACCAGGCGCACGCGCCTGGCCCCGGCTTTCGCCAGCAGGTGAGCCAGCGCCGCCACATGCCTGGGATGAGTGTAATGCGTCACCCCCAACGGCTTGCCCTGGAATCGAAGGCCGGGGCTGCCGGTGAGGTTCAATTTCACCGTGACTGTCTTGTTGCGGACGAGCCCTTCGATGCCGCCGAGCTTATCGAGCAGTGCGGCAAGGTGCTCCGCCTGATCCTCTTCATAAGAGGGACAGCGCCCGATGGCGACGGCGGCGGATGCAGCGGCCGGCGGAGCGCCTAAGGCGCTGGCCGCGGCCAGCGATGCGACAAATTCCTTGCGGGTCATCCCGAACCCTCCGGACCTCATGCCCACAGTGTCGCACGCGGGCCGCGGCTGCGCGGTGATCGGGTTAGAACAAACTCAGGGTCTGCGGGGTGAAGTTCGTGAGGTTTGGAAAGATGCTCACCAGGTTCGATGACTGCACTCCAAACCACTGCGCCATTGTGGCGGCGTATTGGTCCAGGCTCACTTTGGGGATGAAGTTGCCGCGGCTCCCGGCGTCATCCGGACCGCGGAGTTCATGGACCGGGAAATCGCCAACGGACCGGCCGCCCTGCACCGCGCCGCCGACGACGAAATGATGCGAGCCCCAACCGTGGTCGGAGCCAACATTGGCGTTCGAGTTGCCCGTCCGGTTGAATTCGCTTTCCGTGAAAAGGGTCACATCATTGGTAACGCCCATCGATTCCATGGTGGTCTGGAACGCGCCGATGGCCGCATCCAGCGTGTTCATCAGCCCGTCGTGAGAGCCCAGCAGATTCTCATGGTTGTCGAACCCGCCGAAGCCGGCGAAGAAGATCTGCCGGTTCATTCCCAGCGCCCCGCG
>CAYWST010000544.1:0-3124 GCA_964461075.1 uncultured Solibacteraceae bacterium
GGAAACCGACTCCTGCGCGATGCGGATCAGGTTCTTCTCCACTTCGCGATCCAGTTTTACCGGAGTTCCCTTGAAAACGCACTCGGCGAGGAGCCCCCCGCCCGCCGCCGCGCCGACGGCGCCGCGAAGCCGGTCCTCGAATGCTGCCCCCTCGGCATCATCTCCGCGGAGTTCGGCGATCTCCTGCCTCGCTTCGGCGAGGCAGGCGTCGATTTGATCGAGGACCTTCTCGAGGTCCCTGCTGGCGGCCGCAGGTTCGCGGCTGCACTTCTTGAGCAGAGCGTTTAACTGCAGAGCGGCGCCGGCGAAGCCCTGCAGAAGCGTGTCATGGATCTCCCGCGCGATCCTGGCCCGCTCATTGAGGACAGCGGAGAACTCCCGCCGCAGCGATCTGGTCCGGACCTCGTGCGCTGCGAATCCGGCCAATCCCGGCAACAGCCCGCATAAAACGAAAAAGAAAGGCCGCTGATAGAAATACGGTTCGACCTCGATCTCAATTTCCGAGACCTTCTCGCTCCACACGCCGTCCTCATTGGCGGCCATGACGATGAATCTCCACTTCCCCGGAGGAACGTTATGGTAGACGGCCGCTCCCCTTTCTTCTGTCGTTACCCACTCGTGATCGACGCCATCGAGGCGATAGCGGTACTGAACTTTCTCCGGCGCCCGGAATGTCAGAGCCGCGAATTCGATTCGCAGAAGCCGGTTGCCGGGCGGAGAGACCACGGGAGCGGTCATGGGAACCGGCTGGCCGTTCACCTCAACCCGTTCGATCACCACCGGCGGCGGGAGGGTATTGATCTTCGGAACGCCGGACGGAACGCGCACCACGCCCCGGATCGTCGAGAACCAAAGATCGCCGTTTTCCGCCCGCAGCCCGCAGGGCTGCGCGTCTCCTGAACACTCACCGGACTTCATTCCGTCGGCCGCCGTCAGCGTGACGCCTCCCGGCGCGGCTCTCCGGCCCATGGCCGCCTCCATCAGTTCAATCTTCGGCGCCACATAGATTCCGCGCGAACCGCTCACCCAAAGGCGGCCGCCCCCGTCTTCCACGACCTGGCAAAGATACTCCCCCGCCAGCCCCTCATCGGAGGTGACGAGCCGCGCCACCCCCTTGCTCCAGACGATCAGCCCCGCGTTGGTGGTCATCCATAAATCGCCCGCCCGGTCCTCATGGAACGAAGTGACGGTCGCGTTCCTGGCCTCGGCGGGCAACTCAACGGTCTCAAACTTCCCGCGCCTCAGCCGCTGCAAGCCCCAGGAGCGGAGCGAAATCCAGAGGCTTCCGTCGCGCGCCGCGTGCAATCCCCTAAGGGCGTTCTCCCTCAAGCCCTGGCCTGTTTTCATCACTTCAGTCTCGTCCCCTTTGGCCCGGATCAGTCCGTTCGACGTCGCGATCCAGACGTTGCCGGCATTGTCCTCTTGAAGGGCCCAGACGGAGTTCTCCGGGATTCCAGGCGCGGTTGAGTACCGTCTGCTGCCTGATGCCGTCAGCTTGAACGCGCCTTCCCCTTCCGTCCCGACCCAGAGGTTGCCCTCGCTGTCCTCCAGGATCGAGGTGACGAACGCCTTCGTCCTGCCAAACCGCCTGACTGGAACGAATCTGCCTCCCGCGTACTCATACAGCCCGGCGCCCTCCGTTCCCACGTATAGCTTCCCGTCCCTGCCTCGCGCGATCGCGCGAATAAAGTCCGAACCGAGACCGTCCAACGTGGTGAACGTGATCACGCGGCCGTTCCTGAGCCTCGTCACGCCGCCCGCTTCGGTCCCTACCCACAAGTTTCCCTCTCGATCTTCGAAAAGCGCCCGGATGTGGTCGCTGGCAAATCCTTCTTTGGTCGAGAGCCAGTCAAACCGGCGGCCATTGAACCGGCAGAGCCCACTGCCGACTGTGCCGATCCAGACATTGCCGTCCCGATCCTCCAGCATGGTTCGCACGGAGATGGCCGGGAATCCGTTCTCCGGCCCGATTCGCCTGGCCGCGCCGTTCTCGATCAGGTAGAGCCCGCGGTTCTCCGTCCCAACCCACACCCGGCCCCTCCGGTCGGGGAGGATCGCCCGGACAGTGTCCGCGGGAACACCTTTGATCCGCACCGCGCGGCGTGATCCCCGAAAGAGATCCAGGCCCAGTGTGCTGCCGATCCAGACCGTCTCCCCACTGACCGCGAAAGACCGCACGCTGCCCGACCTCAAACCATTGGCCTCCGTGTACGGCAGAGACCAGACGCCTTGCTTGTGGCGCGCGAGCCCGGCGCCGGTCGCGGCCCAAACCCCGCCGCCTGGGTCCCGCGCCAGTTGCCGGATTCCGAGTTCCGCGGGCCAGATCTTCGCATCCACCGGCGCGAATCGGCCTCCATGCAGCCTGGCCAGACCGGACCGCGTGCCCACCCAAAGGTCGCCCTCCGCCGTCGCCGCCAACGCCAGGATGCCGTTGTTCGGAATCGCGGGATCGGTCGCCCTCCCGAATACTCGAAACTCCCGGCCGTTGAACCGCGCCAGACCGCCCTCGGTCCCTACCCAGATGTAGCCGTCAGCCGTCTGCGTGACGGCGTGGACCGTGTTGCGCGGCAGGCCGTCGAGATCCCCCCACTGCGTGATTCCGTAGTGCCAGAGCTTACGCTCAGGATCCAGCGCCCTGCACTGCGGCGCCACGATCAGAAGTGCCAGGAGGGGGGCGCGAAGACGCATCGAACGAACCCGGTCTTACCCGGATCATATCGCTTCGCGCTCCGCGCCGGAGGAGATCAGAATACCAGCCGCATCGACATCTGAATGTTGCGCGGCGAATTGCCGGCGTTGGTGATCATGCCGAAGTACCGTGTCCCGATCGTCGTGTTGTAATCGCCGAAGCCGCGGATGTTGAAGAAGTTGCTGCTCTCCAGGCGAAGCTGCAGGTACGTCCCCCGCTCCGGCGTGATGTAGAACGACTTCATCAGTGAGACGTCGTAGTTGTAGTTCGACGGCTGCCGTGTATTCGGGAAGATCGGCGGGAGGTTCCCGTAGGTGAACTGCCTGGCGTCGACCGCGTTGAAGAACCGGCGCAGAGGGTCGTTCGGCAGCGGGTCGCGAGTCGAGTAGAACACGTTGCTGTTGCCGTTGAACGCCGGGTTGTCCACCGTCGGAT
>CAYWST010000545.1:0-3120 GCA_964461075.1 uncultured Solibacteraceae bacterium
CGCCAATGGTCGAGAGCGGCGGCGAGTTTGAAGCCGCCGCGGCTGACATAGGGGAGCGCTTCAGCGACTTCGATGGCGGCGTCGAGAGCGACGGCCGCGCCGGCTTTGTCGACCCGCTGGCCATTGACGCGGACGGAGCCGGCGAGAAGCAACGCCTTCGCCTTTTCGCGCGATTCGGCGAGACCCCGCTCGCAAAGGAGAACGTCAATGCGCTGGCGGGGAACCTTCATGCGGGGCGCTCAGGCTTTACGGTCGACGACGAGATCGGCGAGCTGATGAAGACGCTCCGCGCGAGGGCCAAAGAGCGCGAGAGCGGCATGGGCGTGATGGCGTTCGTCTTCGGCCATGCGCTTGGAGGTTTCCAGGCCATAGACGGCCGGGAAGGTGATCTTGTGCTGGGCGGCGTCCTTGCCGGCGGTCTTGCCGAGAGCCTCGGAGCTCTCTTCGACGTCGAGCACGTCGTCGACGATCTGAAAGGCGAGACCGATGTGTTCGCCGTAGCGGGAGATGGCGTCGAGCTCATCAGGCGAGGCCTGAGCGTGAATGGCGCCGAGGCGGAGAGAGCATCGGAGAAGCGCGCCGGTTTTTGCGCGGTGGATGCGCTCGAGGAGTTCTTCGGTGGGCTGCTGGCGCTCGCCCTCGATATCGTGTACCTGACCGGCGATCATGCCGCGGACGGTGCCCGAAGCGGCGGCGAGTTCGGCGACGAGCCGGGCGTTGCCGGCCGAGGCGAGAACTTCGAAGGCGATGGTGAGCATCGCATCACCGGCCAGAATGGCCATGGCCTCGCCGAAGACTTTGTGAGAGGTGGGACGGCCGCGGCGGAGATCGTCGTTGTCGAGGGCGGGCAGGTCGTCGTGGATGAGCGAGTAAGTGTGGATCATCTCGAGCGAGGAGGCGACCTCGTCGATGAGAGGGACGTCACGGCCGGCGACGGTGCGGGCGGCTTCGAGACAGAGGATGGGACGGATGCGCTTGCCGCCTGCAAACAGCGAATAGCGCATGGCCTTGTGGATGGTCTCAGGCGGTTCGGATTCGGGAGGGACGAGGCGGTCAAGCGCGCGGTCGATGCGCGCGGCTTCGGCGGCGAGGTATTCCTTGAGGGGAGCGGCAGTGGTCATTCCTGTTCCGGATCGAATTCGACAGGCTCGACCTGCGAGCCGCGCTTCATGAGGAGTTCGACGCGAGTTTCGGCGTCGAGGAGTTGTTTGCGGCATTCACCGCTGAGCTGGACGCCACGCTCGAACAGCTCGATGGATTTCTCCAGAGGCAGGTCTGCGGCTTCGAGCTGCTTGACGATTGCTTCGAGCTCGCCGAGAGACTGCTCGAACGGCGGAGGTCCGGCGGGCGGCTGCTCTTTCGCTGGATGTTTCGGCATCCCTCCTATTCTAGGCCGGGCTTAGAAATGATACAAAGAGGTCTGAATTATGTTGATTCTGGCTCTTCTGGCGATGGCGGGTCCACAGCCTTATGAATGGCGGCAGTGCGCGATGTGCCACCGGGAAACGCCGCCGCCGGAGGACGCCTCGGCGCGGATGAAGAGGTTCGGCTCGATCGCGCCGGGGGCGTTGTGGCCGTCGAGCGCGATGGCGCGGGCTGACCGCGATCCCCGCTGGATGGCGAAAGTGGCGGCGGAGAAGAAGCTGAACCCGAATGCGGCGGGAATGATCGAAGAATTGTGCCACCGGTGCCACACGCCGGCGGGGAGCATGAGCGGCGAAGGGGTGGCGTGCGCGACCTGCCACCGCCTGGAACCCGGCGGGGGATTGACGGTAACTTCGAAGCCGGTCGCCTACGGGCCGCACAAAGACTTGAAGGGGTGGCCGATGGAGCACCACACGGGGCTGACGCCGACGCACTCAGCGCACGTGGATTCGAGCAGCCTGTGCGGGAACTGCCACCTGGTGGTGACGCCGGTGCTGGACGCGTCGGGACTGAAGACGGGCGAATTCGTCGAGCAGGGGACGTATCTGGAGTGGAAGGAGAGCGCGCTGGCGCGCGAGGGCGTGGAGTGCCGGCATTGCCACATGCCGCAGTTGGAGAACGAGAATGGGGAGAGGGTGGCTCAGTATGTGGCGCATCGTCCGCCCGGCGGGCCGTTTCCATTCTTGGATAGACGGAAGCCGCTGGGGCTGCACGTGTTCGGGGGGGCGAATCTGGAGCTCATCGAGAGCTTGCCGGCGCAGCCGCACCAGAAGGTGGAGGTGGAGAACATGCTGCGGCGCGCGGCGCAGCTTCATGTGGAGGTGGCGGGGGGTGAGGTGCAGGTTCGGATGACGAATCTGGCGGGACATAAGCTGCCGACGGGGTTTCCAACACGGACAGTGACGGTGGTTTGCGAGGCGGAGGTGAAGGGGCGCAAGGTGAAGTGCGGCGAGCATGTGTATGGGGTGAGTTGGAAGGGGGCGTCGCTGCTGCGGGTGGGGGCGTATGAGAAGGACAACCGGCTGAGGCCGCGGGAGTCGGGTGTGGTGAAGTTCAAGCTGCCGGCTGGCGCGAGTTTGGTGACGGCGCGGGCGGTATACCGGGGATTTGCCGACGGGAAAGGGTTTGAGATTGCGGCGGGGGAGTGGGCTTCGCGGTAAAATCGGCGGACATGAAGTTCCGCCATCTCATTCTTCCGCTGGCCGGCGCGGCGTTGTTCGCCGGCGGTTATCTGCTGGGGCAGGGGTCGCAGCCGAAGGTTTACGAGCTCAGAACCTACACGACGCATCCGGGGAAACTGCCGGACCTGCTGGCGCGGTTTCGGAATCACACGACAAAACTGTTCGCCAAGCACGGAATCACGAACGTGGGGTATTGGGTGCCGGCCGATGAGCCTCTGAAGTCAAACACACTGATCTACATCGTGGCGCACAAGGACCGGGCGGCAGCGAAGAAGTCGTGGGACGCCTTTCGCGCGGATCCGGAGTGGATCAAGGTCCGGGACGAAAGCGAGAAGCCGGGGAAAATCAACCAGAAGGTCGAATCGGTCTACATGGAGCCGACCGACTTTTCGTCCATGAAGTAGACACTCAAGAAAATAGTGCCTGCCACAATTTCTCGGCGGGGAAATTGTGGCAGGCACCATTTCGGGGCTGGGGCGGAGAGATTAGTCGACTGAGGGGAGGCCGGCGAGGG
>CAYWST010000546.1:0-3116 GCA_964461075.1 uncultured Solibacteraceae bacterium
ATACCAAAGCCCCGCCCTTACATCCCAATAATTGGGGCCCAGCGGATTGCGGCTGTTGTTCAGATGCGCGCCGCGCAACAGATCCACGCGCACGCTCATCCCGGGAGGGAGTCCCGGAACCGTCAGCCGCAGACCGGGCCCGGCCTCGATCACATTGCCCCAGTACTCACCGTTCTTGTCCCGGGTGATGTTGAGATTCATCAGCATCTGTAGCTGGAATCCCCCCCGGCTGGCCCTCAGCGTGTAGCCCGCTCTCGCCTGCGAGTACAGGAGCAGGTCGTTGTCAAAGCGCGAAACATAGAAACCGTCGAGACTGACCTCAGAAAACCACCCCGCGCGCGCCGAACCCATCAGCCGCCCCCATCCCTTGAGATAACTGAAGCCACCGCGATAGTCCGGCTTGAAACGCACGTTCACTCCGTCCACCTTCGCGTAGCGGAAGCTCTCGCCGGCCTCGCCCCACAGGCTCAGCCTGTCGCTGACCTTCCACAGCACGCCGCCGCCGAGAATCATGGTGCGTTCCGAAAGCGCCGGAGGAACGCCTCCGCCTGCCGTGAGCGTCTGTCCGGCGCCGTCCGTGTCGCCGATGACGCGCAGAGAAGTGTAGATCCAAATCTGCTTCGACGTGGGCCTCCATTCCAGGCGCCCCTGGCCGTAGACAAAGGCGTCGCTCCAGCGTGACGAGTAGAACGGGATCGCCCATGCGGTCAACCGGAACCTCTGGAACGACGGCCATAGGCTGGCGTACGCGCTCTTCGCGCGAGAGGCTGTCAATCGGTCCGGCGCCAAACGGGCCGCGCGGAACCATTCCACCGCCGCACGGTTGTCGCCCAACAGATTCGCAACGACCCCCAGTTGATACAGCGACTCGAAATCCTCCGGGTTCTGCTCCACCGCCTCACGATAATATCGATACGCGTCCTTCAGATAGCTCTTTTCGAAGCTGATCCGCGCCATCTGCCGGGCGCTCAGTTCGCCGCTCGCCGTCTCCGCCGGCCGCGGCCACGGCTGCACTCCCGAAGCCACCTCCTCTCCGCCGTTCAGCGCCAGCGCCGCTTCACGGACGCGCGGCGAGCCGAAATGCCATGCGGTGGCCAGCGCCTTGCGCATCTCCGACGCCGCGCCCTGCCGCTCCAACACACGCGCGAGATCGATGAGCAGCTCCGATTTCGCCGGCCGCAAACGCCACGCTTCCCGATAATGCTTCGCCGCCAGCGCGTTATCGTTCCGCTGTTCGGCGAGCCTCGCCAGCTCTTCATGCGCCGACCACTGCGCCGGAGCCTTCTCGATCGCCTCCAGCCACCTCGCGATATTCCTCCCGAGCGGCTCGTCGATGCTCCGGAAGGCTTTCCCCGCCGCTTCGCGAGTCGCCGCATGGGCCGATTCCTTCAGCTCCATGAACGCCAGGTGCGCCTCCCGCTCCCGCCGGGTCTCAAAGCACAGATATCCGTACTCGAGCCCTGAAACCTCGTCCCCCGGATTCTCTCTCCACAGACGCTCGAAATGGTCGCGCGCCGTCTCGCGGTCGCCCGTCCGCAGCAGCGTGTAGGCGAGGTCCTTCCGCCAATGCGCCCGCGCCGGCTCCATCTCCAGGGCCCGCGTCAGCCCGGCAACCGCGGCATCAAGGTCGCTTGCTGCAAGGCTCTCATAGGCCCGCTGCGCCAGCAGGTGAGCCGGTCCAGGCTCCTGGGCGAAAAGAAGCCCGGAGATGAAGGTGGCGGGCAGTAGGATGCTGCGCGGCATAGGAATAGAACTCCGGGCTTCGAGGGAATAGTGCCTGCCGCCCAGAATTCCTCTCAGGCGAATCCGGACCGCTGCGACGCCAGATCGCTAGGATGGAACTATGGCTGCCTATCGCGGTGTCGATTACCTCCTCATCGATTCCCTCTTGAATGAAGAAGAGAAACTGGTCCGGCAGACCGCCCGCCAGTTTGTCGAAGACCGGCTCATGCCGGTCATTCAGAACTGCTACCGCGAAGGCCGTTTCCCCGCGGAGCTGATCCCCGAAATGGGAGAACTCGGCTTTTATGGCGCCAACCTCGAAGGCTATGGCTGCGCCGGCATGAGCAACGTCGAGTATGGACTCATCATGCAGGAACTCGAGCGCGGCGACTCAGGTCTCCGCAGCTTCGTGAGCGTCCAGGGCGCGCTCGTCATGTACCCAATTTTCACCTACGGCACGGAAGATCAGCGCAAAAAGTATCTGCCCGAGCTCGCCACAGGCAAGATGATAGGCTGTTTCGGCCTCACCGAGCCGGGCTTTGGATCCAATCCCGGCGGTATGACCACACGCGCCGTCCAAGACGGCGCAGACTGGGTTCTCAACGGCGAGAAGACCTGGATCACCAATGGGGGCGTTGCGGACCTCGCCGTCGTTTGGGCCCGGACCCAGGACGGAATCCAGGGCTTCCTTGTCGAACGCGGTACGCCCGGCTATTCCACCAGTGATATCCACGGCAAGCTCTCCATGCGAGCCTCCGTCACCTCATCGCTCGCCTTCCGCGATTGCCGCATTCCGGACTCCATGCGCCTCCCGGACGCCAGGGGCTTGAAAGCAGCCCTCGGATGTCTCTCCCAGGCGCGCTACGGCATCGGATGGGGCGTCCTCGGCGCGGCCGCCGATTGCTATCAGACCGCGGTCGAATACTCGAAAATCCGCAAGCAGTTCGATGACCGTCCCATCGCCAGCCACCAGCTCGTCCAGGAGAAAATCGCCTGGATGATCACCGAGATCACCAAGGGCCAGTTGCTCGCCCTCCACTGCGGACGTCTCAAGGACCAGCACAAGCTCGAGCCGGCCCACATCTCCATGCTCAAACGGAACAACGTCGCCATGGCCCTCGAGTGCGCCCGCCTGAGCCGGGACCTCATGGGCGCCAACGGCATCATGGAGGAGTACCCCATCATGCGCCACATGTGCAATCTCGAGTCGGTTTTCACCTACGAAGGAACCGACCACATCCACACGCTCGTCATCGGCGAGAAGGCCACTGGCGTCGCCGCATACCGCTAACCACCAGTCCCTCAGTTCTGCGCGGCAGCCCTGATTGTGGCGCGGCTCCCCTGATTGTGGCGCGGCTCCCCTGATTGTGGCGCGGCTCCCCTGATTGTGGCGC
>CAYWST010000547.1:0-3109 GCA_964461075.1 uncultured Solibacteraceae bacterium
AGTTCCTTGACAATGACGCCGCGGAGGCGGGTGTCGGAGCCGAGAATTTCAAGATACTCGGCAATCATTTTCTGGATTTCCGCGAGTTCGTCAAGGATTTTTTGCTGCTCCATGCCGGTGAGGCGCTGGAGCTGCAGTTCGATGATGGCCTGAGCCTGCTTCTCGGTAAAATCGAAGCGTGAAATCGCCTGCCCGTTGAACCTGATCGTCGGCGACCACTTCTTGAGAACCTCGGCCAATTGGGGGTTCTCGGGGAACTCCATCGCGCCCGTCAGGGCCTCGCGGGCTTCGCGCGGGTTCTTCGACGCGCGGACGGTTTCAATCACCGCGTCGAGGTTCTGCAGGGCCTTCTGAAAGCCGAGCAAAATGTGCTCGCGGTCGCGCGCCTTGCGCAGCAGGTATTCCGTGCGGCGCCGGACCACTTCCACCCGGTGTTCGATGAACCGCTTGATGACGTCGATGACGCCCATCTCGCGCGGCTGCCCGTTGACGATGGAGAGCATGATCACGCCGAAGTTCACCTGCATCTGCGTGTGCTTGTACAGGTTGTTCAGGATGATCTCGGGCTGCTCGCCGCGCTTGAGCTCCACCACCACCCGCAGACCGTCGCGGTCGCTCTCGTCGCGCACGTCGGAGATGCCTTCCAGCTTTTTCTCGTTCACGAGCGACGCGATCTGCTCGACCAGGCGCGCCTTGTTCACCTGGTAGGGCAGTTCCGTGATGATGATCGCCTCGCGGTCCTTGCCGATCTTCTCGGTGGCGGCCTTGGCGCGGATCTTCATCGACCCCCGGCCCTTGGCGAAATAGTCGTAAATACCCTGGCGGCCGAGAATAATCCCGCCGGTGGGGAAATCGGGGCCGGGGACCATCTCGATGATTTTGTCGAGCGTCAGATGAGGGTTCTGCACCAGAGCGATGGTCGCGTTGATGATTTCGGTGAGATTATGCGGCGGGATCCGCGTCGCCATGCCGACCGCGATCCCCTCGCTTCCGTTCAGCAGCAGGTTCGGCACGCGCGTCGGAAGGACTTCGGGCTCGTGTTCGCTGTCGTCGTAGTTGGGGCGGAAGTCGACGGTCTCTTTGTCGATATCCTCCAGCAGCGTGGCGGCGATCTTCGACAGCCGCGCCTCGGTGTACCGCATCGCCGCGGGCGGATCGGCGTCCACCGAGCCGAAGTTGCCCTGCCCGTCCACCAGCGGATAGCGCATTGAAAACGGCTGCGCCATGCGGACGAGAGCGTCGTACACGGAGGTGTCGCCGTGCGGGTGGTACTTGCCCAAAACCTCGCCGACGATCTTGGCGCACTTCCGCGTCGGGCGATTGTGCGTGAGCCCCATCTCGCTCATGCCGAACAGAATCCGCCGATGGACCGGCTTCAGTCCGTCGCGCACGTCAGGGAGCGCGCGGCCGATAATCACCGACATCGAGTAGTCGAGATACGACCGCCGCATCTCGTCTTCGATGTTGATCGGCGTGATATTCTTACGGTCGCCCAGCGGAAGCTGCTGGGGAGGTCCCCCGCCAGACTGCGGCGGGGGAGTCTGGGGGGTTTGTGGATCTTGTTGATCTGCCATCGGGAAACCTATATTGTAGCAAGGCGATGACGAGAGTCCTCAAAGCAGAATTGGCGACGGATGTTTCGGCCGGCCGGCTTTGGCGAGCCTGGACCGAGCCGCGTCTTGTCGAGGGCTGGTTCGCGGACGAGGTCACTGGAGAACCGCGCGAAGGGAGTTACTTCACCTGGCGCTTCGATGGCTTCGGTCCGCCGCAAGCCCTTGAAGTCAAATCGGTTGAGAAAGGTAAGCGGCTGGCGCTCGCCGCCACCGGGTACGGTGAAATCGAGGTGCTGTTCTCCGATCCCGGCCGGCTCGTCCTGACCCACTCGGGGCTGCCCTATCGCGACGAGGTTCTGGACGACTGCGAATCGGGCTGGATGATGGCCCTCACCGTGCTCGGGCATTACGTCCGGCATTACTTCGAACAGCCTAAGCGGAGCCTTCTGGTGATGCGCGAGGCGGAGTTCGATTTCGGCAAAGCGCACCAGTCCTTTGCGGAGCCCAAGCTGTTCCGGCAATGGTTCGCTGCGCCCGAGCCGCCTCGCGATCTCCTGATCGATACCGGGCGCGAACTCTGCCTTCGCTGGGACTACATCGGCGGAACCCTGGAACTGAAGGCGTTCCACTGGGGGGAAGGAAAGAAGCGCCTCGCCCTGCGCGCCCTCTCCTGGGCCCGCGGCTATGAGCTGAACGCCCTGAGCGCCGCGCTGGAAGCTTCGCTTGAAAACCTGATTCGCCTCGATCTTCGGGCGGCCGATCCGCTCCCGCCAACAGATCCTCCGGCCCCCTGATCGCCGCCGGGCGTCACGCCCGGTGAGCGCCGCCTCGGGGAAGCCGCTCGATGGTCGCTCACGGACCATTCGGTCCGATTTCGATAGAATGGTTTCGACGTCGCGGACCACCCCGCTCCCGGCGGCCAGGGTCCCCTACCCCTCGAGGAGTTTTTATGTCGAACGCTACTTGTGATATCGGCCTCATCGGCCTGGCCGTCATGGGCCAGAACCTCGTCCTGAACATGAACGACCACGGCTATAGAGTCGCCGTTTGGAATCGCACTGTTTCAAAGGTGGACGATTTCATCAACAACGAAGCCAAAGGCACCATGGTCGTCGGCGCGCACTCGGTTGAAGAGCTTGCGTCTCTGCTTAAGCGGCCCCGCCGCATCATGCTCATGGTGAAGGCCGGTGACACGGTCGACCACATGATCGACATGTGCCTCCCTTACCTGGAAGCCGGCGACATCATCATCGACGGCGGCAACTCCCACTGGCCCGACTCCAACCGCCGAACCAGGACCCTCGCTGAAAAAGGCATTCTCTTCATTGGTACCGGCGTCTCCGGCGGCGAAGAGGGCGCCCGCCGCGGCCCCTCCATCATGCCCGGCGGCAACCCCGCGGCCTGGCCTCACGTCAAGGAGATCTTCCAGGCGATCGCCGCTAAGGTCGACGACGGCACGCCCTGCTGCGATTGGGTCGGCGAAAACGGAGCAGGCCACTACGTCAAGATGGTCCACAACGGCATCGAGTACGGCGACATGCAGCTCATCTGCGAGG
>CAYWST010000548.1:0-3106 GCA_964461075.1 uncultured Solibacteraceae bacterium
CGCACGCCCACTTGACCCTTGATCTACAGGCTCAGATTTGCGAAGGTCGGGCTAGTAGGCCACCCTCCTTGAGAGCGATGTACTGATCGTCCGGCGAGAGCACCGCATCGGGGATTGGACCCACGTCAACGGTCTGCAGGGTCGTCTTCTTTCCGTCCGCCAATGCGACCAAGGCAAGTTCGCGCTGCGAACTGCCGCCGCCTTCAACCGGGAAAGCGAGGAGCAACCGCTTCCCATCCTTGGTCCACAGACCATAGAGGAGCGGAACAGCGCCACTGCCGAATTGTGGTTTCGCCAGCAGCCTGTCTCCTGTACCGTCGAGTTCAATCGCGCGAAGCCCGGAGCCCATTTCGAAGTACGTCAACGTCTTTCCGTCCGGAGAGAAGGTTCCCGGAAAGAAGCGCCCCTGTCTCTCCTTTGACGACAGGAGCAGCCTCTCCTGACCAGTCTGCAGGTCGCGGAGGAAGATCCCCTCAGGCCGAAGGCAATCGGCATATCGCGCGCCCAGCACCTGCGGCATGCAGCCCTTTGCCGCCGGGGCAAACTCGCGGATCCGCATCCCCTCTTCCAGCGCCGTGCCACCACCCAGCTTGATGCGCGCCCGGGCAACCACCTCGCCTTGGTCGCCGTACTCCTTCACGATCCGCTCGAACGACTTCCTCGCCTCCGCCTGGCCCAGCTTCTCCTGGCACTCGCCCATCTTGTAGAGCGCCTGTGCCGCCAGGGCGCGATTACCGCTGCGCGCGACCCTCCCATACTGCTCGATCGCTGCCTTCAAGTTTCCGTCGACCAGTTCCAGGTTTTGCGCCGACTTGAACAGACGCTCCGCGTCGTCCACTTTCTGCGCGCCCGCCGCCATCCACGCGGCCAGCATCCCGATGACAATCCGTTTCATGAGTCAACCTCCAACTTCGAGGTTAGAGTGCGCATTTCCAAATCGCTCCACAGCCCTGTCACGATTCGTTCACGCCTTCCGGATCGAATCGATACCCGATGCCCCGGACGCTCTTCAAGTAGCAGGGCGTACCGCCGGAAGGTTCGATCTTCTTCCGAAGCGTTGAGATTTGATTGTCTACAACGCGTTCGGTGATGGCGATGTCCTTGCCCCAGATCTCGTCGATCAGGACCTGCCGCGTGAGAACTCTTCCGGGTCTCTTGACGAAGAGCGAGATGAGCTTGAACTCGAGCGGGGTCGCCGGAACAGGTTTCCCATCGCGGCGCAGCTCCGCCCGCGTGAAGTCCACTTCGCAATCGCCAAAGCGAATGACTTCCGGGGGTGCTGACTCGCCGGCGGTCCGCCGCAGCAGCGCCCGGACGCGTGCCCGAAGCTCCTTGGGGCTGTATGGCTTTGTGACGTAGTCGTCCGCGCCGAGGTCGAGGCCGAGCACTTTCTCCGTCTCCTCGCCACGCGCTGTCAGCATGAGAATCTTCGAGTCCACGCCGCTGCGGCGAAGCTCGCGGCAGACTTCGAAGCCGTCTTTCCTGGGCAGCATGACGTCGAGCAACACAAGGTCGAAACTCTCCTCGCGTCCGCGCCTCGACGCAGATTCGCCGTCCCTCGCCACTTCTACCGTGTATCCTTCCAGGCGCAGGTCGTCCTCCAGCGCCACCGCGATCGCGGGATCATCTTCGACAATCAGGATGCGTGACATGGCAGTACCAGTGTGAACGTGCTTCCGCGGCCCACCTCGCTCGCCAACTCCACTGACCCGCCGTGAGCCTCGGCGATTTTCTTCACCAATGCGAGCCCGATGCCGACGCCGCGGATCCCTTCCCGCTTTGCCTCGGCCCCGCGAATGAACTTCTGAAAGACCGCGGCTTGTTCCTCCACTGGGATTCCGTTGCCGTGATCTTCAACGCCAATCCGGATGAATTCTCCCGACCGCCTCGCGAAAACTCGAATGGCCGCAGACTTCGGCGAGTATTTCGCCGCGTTCTCCAGCAGGTTCCACAACGCGCGGGATAGCGCTTCGCGGTCGGCGCGGATGGGTGGCAGATCCTTGTCAATCTCGCAGGAGAACTCTCGCGACTTCCACTGCTCGTCCTGACGGAACTCCTCAAGCAGCGCGCGCACCAACTCGCCCGGCTCGAACTGTTCGAGCTTCCACGCGTAGGCGCCCGCCTCGATTCTGCCGAAGCTCAGCAGGCTCTCGACCATCCGGTGGAGGCGCTCCGTTTCAGTCGCGAGAAGCTGGTAGTAGTAGGTCCTTCTTTCCTCGTTCGGCAGGCCGCGGGAGACCAGCATTTCGGTGAGGTGGCGCATCGAAGTCAGCGGAGTGCGGAACTCATGCGAGACGGCGGAGACGAAGTCGGCCTGCTGCTTCGCCAGCGCCATCTCGCGAGTCGTAGCCCGATAGAGTCCATATGCAGCGGCCAGCGTGAAAAGAACCGTCAGCAGCAATCCACCAATGAAAACGGTCTGTCTGCTGTTGAAGCCGGCGCTTCCCGGTGGGCGTGAAGGCGCGACGCCTATGACAAACGGCAGCCGGCTTTCGTCCTGGGCAAGTGTGACAGATCCGGGTTGACGCGTGCCCAGGAAGGGCATTCCCATCGCGCTTTGCAGCCACACGGACTCGCTCTGACCTCTCCAAAGCGGGGCGAAGGCCGCTTCAAACTCGGCGGGAGTGGCCAGCCAGATCATCTGTTTCGCCGGTCCCCCTGTCCACATTGCCAGGACCGGAGTCTCGCTTTCATCAACGATCCGCCGGCCGCTCGTGGACAGATTTCCTGCCCTCCACTCTCTCCAGAGCGCGTTTGCCGCCTGCGTTCTCGCGATTGCTGCAGCCGGCGGTTGCGCACCGCCCCAACGCTCGGCCATCTCTCTGTAAAGGTCGAACGTGGCGCGGTCGATCGGCCATGAAGCAGAATAGAGCGCTCTTGCCAGGTTCTCGCCTTCCCGAATGAGTCCGGCACGATCCCCTGCGTTCTCCAGCATTCGGCACAGTCCCTGCCTGGCCAGCAGTTCCGCCGGGTGGCCGTTGACCGTTACCCCGTTCAACCGCATGAGCCGCAGATAAGTTTGTCGGGCGCCTTCCGGATCATTAAGTTTTCGGGGAATTCCGGCTTTGTAGTGGGTGAGCGGCGCGAGCGGCGAGGCGGATGCGAC
>CAYWST010000549.1:0-3098 GCA_964461075.1 uncultured Solibacteraceae bacterium
CGAAAAGGAGTTTCCCGAAATATGCGTGACACCCAAAGGCGCATACGAACCGTGGATGCTATTCCGCAAGCCGCTCGGCGAGAAGACGGTGGCCGAAAACCTCCGGAACTGGAAGACCGGCGGCCTGCGCCGGTTGTCTGCCGACAAACCGTTACCCGAAGTCATCCCCAGCAGTCGCACCCCGAAGCGTGAAGAAGCCATTTCCGGTCACCCTTGCCTCAAGCCTCAACATTTCATGCGCATCATCGTGCGCGCCCTACTGCCCTTGGGGGAGGGCACGGTGCTCGACCCGTTCATGGGTTCCGGTTCAACCATTGCCGCCGCAGAAACTGTCGGCTACCGGTCAGTCGGCATCGAAATTGACAAAGACTATTACCGGCTCGCTGAGACCGCGATCCCGAAGCTGGCTTCGCTGTACCCGACTTTCGAGGGCGACAGCCTTGAATTCGATTCAAGCGACTACCCGCAAGAGGCCATCGAAGAAGCCCAACTCACGATGGCACTGGCCGAATCACGGGCGCATTACCACATGCGGAAAGGCTGAACGGCCAGTCCGATCAATTGATTCCCGGATCGTATCGCTCACCGCCTCCGCACCAGTTTTCGGAGTCGGTCAGATTTTGAAGTTGTCCTTCCGTGCCCTTGCGCGGAGGTCGCTTATCTTCAACGTGTCACGGCTGTACTCGTAACACTTCTTCAACAGGGGATATGCTTTGATTCGGCTCTTTTGGTCTTGCGACGCGACCAGTTTCTCCAAGAGCGGTTCGGCCTTTGTGTACATGTCGCGACGACAAAGCACTTGCGCTAGCACGTACAAGCATACCGGATCATTTGGTGTTTCCTCTAGAGCCTCCTCCAGAGCAGTTGCGGCATCCTTCAGGGCATCTGGTGTGCCGGCATCGCGCAGAAGAATGCCGTACTCCCGGAAAATCAACGCTCTGTCTTTGCCCTTCCGTGGCGCGAGCTTCGCAGCCTTCCTGTAAAACTCAAGGGCACGAGCCGTCTTACCGTCATGCTTGTAGAAATCTCCGGTTTCTCGCATTGCTCGCCAACTGCTCGGATTCCGTTGGGCGGCCTGCAAGAGAAAGTCCTCTGCTTCACTGAACTTCCCGTCGCTTCGAAGTTGCTTCGCTGCATCCACAAGAATTGTATCAACATCGCGCTTTCCTTGGCGAACTTGCATGACGATCTTGCGCTTATCGGGATCTGTAATGTCTGTGCCCTCGTACCATACTGACAATGCCTTGCGGAGAGTTTGCTCAAGTCCCTGTTCCTTCTGAAGTTCGGCATAAGCGAACCGGCGCGTGATCGGTAGCATCCCAAAAGTTGTGTCACGAAGGCGCGGATCATACGTCTTGACGACCAGTGAGGTGTCGAATAGCTCGTCCAAGCCCAACGAAACCTTGTCTATCGGCAACGAACAGGCAGCATGCATCGCTTCGATCGGCTGGGGTTCTGAGAACATGGAAAGTACTTTGAGTAATTTCCGAGCTTCCGGTCCCAAATCCGTATGCACACGCCGGAAACAGAACTCCAACAACTCCTCAGATTGGCGAGGGCTTAGTTCGAGTTTGCGCGCCAACTCCACTGCTGATGCACCGTCTCGCGCTATCCCAACAAACCACTCGATGACGAGGGGGATTCTGTAACAGGACTCAACTATTAGCTGCCGCTCCTGAAGGTTCATGTCCGGAATAAAATCCCGCCCCTTTCTCGCCGCCACAAGATCAAGGAAGGTAATCGCCTCTTTCTGTTCGAATTGACCCACTTCGATCGGGAACACAGCCTTCCGCACTCTGGATTTTCGGGAGGTTAGAATGGCCTTAACCGGAAGGGGCAAGTTGTCCAAGAAGTTGATGAGCGCCTCATCTTGGACTGTTTCGAGATTATCCACGAGAAGCAACGTCTTCGTTCCCTTGAGAATCTCGCGGACTTCCTTTTCTTTCTGCTTCTCCGGTGCAGAGCTGAGTTCGGAGAAGCCGATAACCTCAAGAAGTGAGTCGAGCAACTGGTTAAGCGACGAACCCGTGGCCGTAACCTCGCTAATGCCGCTGCTGGTCAACGCTCTGTCCTTTGCGCTAATTGAAGTGATAAACTGAAACCATTTGCGCTCGTAGGCTTGGAGTACTCCCCAGCAAGCCAAGGCAGTTTTGCCAACGCCACCGATACCGGTGAGCGACGTAACAAACGTCCGTTCGTCCCGGAGTCCCTCGATGACGGAACTGCAAAGTGAATCGCGTGGCACAAACTCATCCCAGTCAGGACGAAGCACGCGATATGATGGTTCGTTCACCAGGAAGTACGCATCAGATACCGGGATGTGAAGCTGTGAGAGATGTTCTGCCGCTTTCTCGCCGCGCAGAATTCTCGTTTCATCACCAACTCGAACCGCAATGTCGCCAGCGCGGAAATAGTGCTGGCCATCGGAAAGCGGCGAGTCGGTAAAGAATGGAATTACCTGTAGTCCTCGTTTTGGAACGATCGCTACGCCCAAGTACCGCCCTGAAACCTCCTGAAAAGCCTTGCAGTACGTGACCCAGAATTTGTCGCCGGTATACTTGCGAATCTTGTCATTGAACTGCTTCGCGTCCAGCGGGGTCTTCGTTCCGCAATACGAGTAAACACCGTCTGCAATGCCGAAGAAAAGGATTCCACCATTCGTGTTGTAATAGGCGAGAACATCGGCAGCAATCTGAGCCCATGCCATTTGTTCTGTGTGTCCCGGACAACCACCCTTGTAGTCCCACAGTTCGGATTCGTACCGGTATCCCTCATTCAAACGAGGAGGCTTACCTGAAAAGAAGCTCGTAAGGATGAACGGCACATCACGGTGTAGGACGGCATTCTGAATATCCGCCATTGGGACACTCGGCTTGGTGTTGGCCACAGTGAATCCTCCTTTTATGTTTCTCTTTTGCTTCTGCGCCTCCGGTCGCCGCTTCCTCTTACTCGAGAAAAATCCACACGTTGGCGGCTGGTTTGTCGCCTACTGTGAGCCACCGGGAAATTGACACCTTGCGTATTGCGAGAGCAGAAACAGATGTCGGCGGCCTCGGCCGGTGGGCGTTCGAAGAGGTCGAGCTTGTAGACGCGGCGGT
>CAYWST010000550.1:0-3085 GCA_964461075.1 uncultured Solibacteraceae bacterium
TGCCCTCAGGAAAGCGGCGTAAAATGGCTGCTCTGTCGAATTCCTGCGGAGAGCCTCATTGCGTTTCAGATTTTGCCAGGAAAAACCGGGGAAAATCACCGGCATGTAGAGTTGGCCGTTCGCCTCGGTCAATCGCATGTCGGGAATCAGAACGTCGTTTTTCCAGCGGTCCGCAGCCTCCAACGTCGAGTAGCGGCCGACGTTCCAGGGCTGCACGATATCCATCGAGGCGTAAACCTCGGCCCACGCCGGATCTCTTCGCGCGTCTCCGGCAAGCGTTCCCCAACGCGATGGCGTGCCGCCCATAAACGTGACGTGGAAGCGCTCTTCGTGCGCGTCCGACTTGAACCAGGCGATGATCTCCTGCGCCGCCCCGGCGTCTTCCGGCGGACGCTTCTCGTCGTTGAGACCCATGCCCCAGATGGAAAGAACCGGCTTGCCGTTGTGCCTCTGGTAGTTCGGATGCGCGGTCACCCGCATCACGTCCACCAGGTAGATCCAGTCCTCCTTCAGAATCCTGGCGAATGTCGCCGGGTTGCCGCTCGAGATGTCGTACTCCATGGCGAACGTTCTGCCGGACTCTTCCGCCGCCGCCATGACGTGCTTGAGCACCGTGTCGCCTTCGGCCTGCTTGCGCGCAACCTCCCCCACGAACCGCTGAACCAGCACGCCGTCCAGCCCGTGCTTCTTCATCCAATCGAAGTGCCGCCTGACCGTCTTCGCGTTGCGCGATGAAAACAGGTAGGCCGGCCGGTCGCCGATGGTCATCCCCGGCACGATGCAGAGTTCGTCCGGGTCGAACTCGCTCAGGTCGGGGTACATGTCCACCGTCAGCGTCTCTGGCGTGGGAACGCCCCGGGACCAATGAGTCCACTTCCCGGCGCCGTCCTCCGGACATGTGAACCATCCCTGATAGCCAAGCAGCACTTTGCCATCGAGCGTCGACGGATCGGGGGTCTGCGAAAACAACCCCCACCCGGCCAACAACAGCGTCAGGAGAACTCGTCGCATCGTCATTTCGCCGCCGGCGCCGCCGCCTTCCACGGCGGGCCTGGCTTCTCAGGCAACTTGGGATCCGGCGGAATCTCGCCGTGGAACATCCGCGTGATCTCGCCGGCCAGCCGGAGGTACCAGTCGCTGGGCAGCGAAGCGCCGTCGGCGTCCAGTGTCAGCCAGTAGCCCTGCTCAGGCGCATCCTGCCGCCTCGCCGCGGCTTTGAAGATCGCCGTGCTCTCATTCACCTCGTCGAACATCGCGATCTTCAGCACCGCCGCCCCCGCGGTCTTGGCGTTGTACGCCTGCCGCCACAGGAATTCGCCTCGATTTCGGGGAATCCGGTTCTTTTCCGAATCCCGTTTCAGGTTGTGCCAGGAGAACCCGGGGAAAATCACCGGCATATACATCTGCCGGTTCTTCGCCGTCAGCGCGAGATCGGGGACCAGCATCTCATCCTTCCACTTGTCGGCGCCGGCGTTATCCCGATACCGCCCTACCGTCCACGGCTGCACCACGTCCATCATCCGGTAGAACTCCGGCCAGCCCGCTTCCGGCCTTGCATCGTTCGTGAGCGTTCTCCACCGCGAAGGCGTACCGCCCATGTAGGTCGCCCGGTACTTCTCCGGAGCTTCCGTTCGAAACCACTCCGCCATCGCCTTGGCCGCTGCCGGGTCGTGTGGAACGTGGCGGTCCTCGCGCAACCCAGGCCCCCAGATCGAAAGCACGGGCTTGCCGTTGTGATGCAGATAGCCCCGATGAGAAGTGATCTTCAACTCGTCGACCAGGTATTTCCAGTCTTCCCTCATCGCCTCAACGAAGGTCTCCAGGTTCGAACCCGTCACATCATACTCAATCGCGAAGACGCGCCCGGTCTCCGCCGCGCCGGCCAGGATGTTCTTCAGCACGACGTCGCCCGAGGCCCGCTTCCGCGCAATGGACGACACGAACCGCTGCACCAGCACCCCGTCCAGGCCGTACTCCCTCATCCATTGAAAGTGCCGGACCACCACCTTGCGGTTCCACGCCGAATAGAGATATGCGGGCTTGCCCCCAATCGACATGCCCGGAACCTCGCAGAGGTCCTCCTTGCTGAATTCGCTCAGATCCGGGTACATGTCGATGGTCAGTGTTTCAGGCCCCGGCGCGCCCCGCGACCAGCTCCGCCAGCTCTTCTCCGGCGCGCCATCGCCGGGGCAACTGAACCAGCCCTGATAACCGAGCAGCACCTTCCTGTCGAGCGTCGAAGGATCCGGATCGCCCGGCGCAGCCCCCCACATCCGGCCCCAGGCCAGAACGAACGCCGCAAAGAGAATCTGTCCCCGCATGTCTCGACTCCCGCCGGATCAGAACTCCAGCCGCAGACCCATCACCATGGTGCGGTTGCCGCTCTTGGACGTGATCATGCCGTAAGTGGACGAATTGATGCTCGCGCTGGGCGCGCCCAGGTTCGGGTGGTTCAGCATGTTGTAGAACTCGGCGCGGAACTGCAGCCGCATCCGCTCCTTGATCGGCTGCCACCGGCTGACCACCGCGTCAAACGAGAACGTCCCCGGATTCCTGAGATCCGGCTCGGTCCGCGAACCGCTGCCGAAAGAGTAGGGGCCGGGATTGGTGAAGGCCCCCGTATCGAACCAGCGATCCATGCTCCGCTGGCCATCCGGAAGGCTTCCGCTCCGGGATCGGTCCGCGTAACACCCCAGACCCGACACCCCGGGCATCGTACAGGCCGCCGAGATCGCAATCGGCGTGCCAGTCTGCGCCGCCAGAATCCCGCTCACCTGCCAATTGCCGAGGATCTTCCCGCCAATCCCCTGCGACAGGAACTGCTTGCCATGGCCAAAGGGCAGCTCGTAAACCCAATTGGCCACAAGCCGCCGGTTGATGTCCGCGGCGGAGATGGCTCTCGACATGCCCAGATCGTATGGGTTGATGAAGTTCGCGCCGCCCAGGAAGCGCTCGTTCACGTTGTCGATCAGCTTCGCGCCCGTGAATGAAACCTGGAACATCAGGCCTTTTGAAAACGCCCGCTCCGCCCGCAGCGTGAAGCCGTGGTAGCTGGAGTCGCCCACTGAAGCGCGGACCTGCCCGA
>CAYWST010000551.1:0-3073 GCA_964461075.1 uncultured Solibacteraceae bacterium
GAATCTGGACAGGCTGGTGACCGGCGGGGCGCATTTCAGAAACGCTTTCGTGACTACCTCTCTGTGCTCGCCGAGCCGGGCGTCGATCCTGACCGGGCTTTACATGCATGCGCACAAGGTGAAGGACAACTTCACGGAGCTCGATGCCGGGCTGCCTACGTTTCCACGGCTGTTGAGGGAGGTCGGCTACAGGACGGGGTTCGTGGGCAAGTGGCACATGGGCGGGGCGAGCGATGAGCAGCGGCCTGGGTTTGACACGTGGGTGAGTTTCTTCGGGCAGGGCGAGTATGCGGACCCGCGGATGAATTTCAACGGGGTGCGCCGGCAGGCTCGCGGGAACATGACGGACGTGCTCGCGGAGGAGGCGAAACGGTTCATCCGGGAGAGCGCGGGGCGGCCTTTTTGCCTCTATCTATCGCACAAGGCGGTGCACTATCCGTTTCAGCCGCCGCCGAAATACGCGGACGCTTTCGAGGGGCTGCGGGTTCCCTGGCCGAAATCGATCGGATACCGCGAGGAGTGGTATGCACAGTTGCCGGAGTGGGTCCGGAAGCGGCGGTATTCTCGCCACGGAGTGGATGGGGCGTTCGGGCAGCCGGGTCCGATTGATGAGTGGTACCGCGGCTATTGCCGGTCGTTGAAAGGGGTGGACGATTCGGTGGGGGAGGTCCTGAGCGAGTTGGAGGGGCGGCGGCTGTTGAATGACACGCTGGTGGTCTATATGGGGGACACCGGCTACATGTGGGGCGAGCACGGGCTGGTGGACAAGCGGGCGATGTACGAGCCGAGCATCCGCGTGCCGCTGTTTATGCACTGTCCGGATCTGATCGCTGCGGGGATGAAGGTGGACGCGATAACACTGAACCTGGATCTGGCTCCGACGTTTCTGGAGTTGGGCGGCGTGCGCGGTCCGGCGATGCACGGGCGCTCTCTGGGGCCGGTGTTAAGCGGGAAGAAGCCCGATGGCTGGCGGAGCGACTTCATCTACGAGTACGAGTGGGAGCCGGACTATCCGTACACGCCGACGATTGTGGGCTTGAGGACAGAGACGCACTCGCTGATGCAGCATTGGGGTGTGTGGGACGTGAACGAGCTGTACGACTTGAGGAGCGACCCCGGCCAGATGACGAATCTGCTGGCGGCGGCGCGGGTGACGTCGGGTCGGGGCCGGCACACGTATCACATCCGGGATGAGGGATTGAAGGCGCAGGTGGTGGGGATGCAGGGACGGCTGGCGGAGCTGTTAAAGGAGACGGGCGGGGATCCGCGGTATGCAGGGAAAGCGGGCGAGGGGGACGTGCACGCCCTGTAAAGAACGGAGCGAAATTGTGACAGCCACCATTTTAATTGTGGCAGGCACCATTTTCAGAGGCGGAGGCGGTTGTGGGCGATGCGGCGGACGACGTCGAGGTCGCCGTCAAGGAAGTCGTAGGAGGAGAGGGTCGCCGGGTCTACCCATTTGATCTGTTCGAAGGCGCGTTCGACGGGTTCGCCCTTGAAGTTCTCGACTGTCATGAAGACGATGACGAGCGGCGGGCGGCCGTGGGAGGAGTGTTCGTAGCGGGCGACCTCCCGGCCAATGGTGGCTTCGATGCCAAGTTCTTCGCGGAGTTCGCGGCGAAGGGCTTCGCGGGGCGTCTCGCCTGCCTCGACCTTACCGCCGGGGAATTCCCATTTAAGGCCGTGGCGGTCGCTTGCCCGCCGCTGGCCAATAAGAAACCGGCCGTCTCGGCGGATGATGCCGGCGGCGACAATGACGGTGCGGGACGATTTGCGAGAATTGATCAGGAACTTCCATTGTATAGCGACAGGCTGATCCGGCACTTTCAGCAGGCGCGGCTGGCGGGCGAACTTCCGGCGCCGGCGGCGAGCGTGACGATGGAAAACCCCGCGTGCGGCGACATTCTCAAGCTGAGCGCGCGCGTCGAGGCGGGGCGGGTGGCGGAGGTGCGATTCCTCGTGAAAGGATGCACCGCTTCGATCGCGTGCGGTTCGGCAGTGGCGGAATGGCTGGAGCGCTCGGTTGTCAAAGAGCTGAAAAGCAGAAAGGCCTCCGAGGTCGCCTCGCTGGTGGAGGCGGAAGTCGGAGGCCTTCCCCAGGCGTCAAAGCACGCGGCGCGGCTGGCGGCCGAGTGCGCCGTGAAGTTGATCAGTTGCCTGGAAGCTTGAACAGCGCCGGATCGATCCCGGAATTCACAGTGCGGTTGACGATCGTACGTTCAAGGGCCTTCTGGCCGTTCTGGAAGATCACCTCGGAGTGCGGAAGTTTGAGGCCGCCCGTTTCCTTGTAGTCGGCGAGATCGACATCGAAGGAGGCGGGGCCCTGGAGGCCCATGGAGCGGTAGGAAAGCCGGGCGGGGAGGCCTGTTTCGGGATCAATGGAGATCCGGGCTTCAAGGTCGCCGAGCTTCACGAGGATTGGGGTGAGTTTGCGGCCGTTGTTCTCGACCGGATCGAGGGCGGCGGCTTCGGCTTTTCCGGCGAGTGCGGCGTTGAGCAGGCCAATGGCGGCCCCGCCGGTTAGAAGGTTCTGCTTGAGCGCCCCTGAAATCTGTGGCGGCAGCTCCTGGAAGCTGTTGCCTTGCCCCATCCAGGCCTTATCGCCGTCGATGGCCTGAGTGATCTCGGCGACGGGGAGCTTGAGCACGAGTTTGTAGCGGTCCGGGTAGAGGAAGCTCTCTATGGCTTCCCCATCGAAGGCGCCCTGCGGGAGCGACAATTTGACCTTGGAGTTGATGGTCTGGTCCTTAACGGCGGCGAGTTGGGCTCTGCCGCCCATGGCTGCGGCTGCCGCTTCAAGCAGCGTCTTCGCTTTGGCCGCGCCTGCGCCGCTCATGTCGACTTTCTCTTTGGCGCGGACCATATCGGGGGCGGCGAAGTCGAGGTCGGCTACGGGGATCACGCGGACGGGGCCGAAGGCTTCGAGCTGTTTGGCGAACTCCTTGGCATTACCGACGGCGACGATGGTGAGCTTGTCGGGCTGGAGGAATCCGGAGTAGGCCTTGGCGACCTGGTCGCGCGTGAGGCTTTGGATGAGCTTCGGGTATTGGGTCCAGTAATCGTCGCCGAGACC
>CAYWST010000552.1:0-3063 GCA_964461075.1 uncultured Solibacteraceae bacterium
GCGTAGAGCGTGTTGCGTGAAGAGGATGGCCTCAGATTTGCGAAGGTCGGGCTAGGAGAGAGTGTACGCATCATCCCGGTTTCTGGCGGGCCGTCATGGGTGCTGGAGGGGACGGGTCCGGTCAGGCGGCTGGCGGGCTGGCATCCAAGCGGCCATGTTTTCTATACGAGCCCACGCATGGGTGGGGAGATGGGAATCTGGGCCATCCGCGTTGAGCAGGGCAGATCGACGGGAGAACCGAAACTCGTGCATGGCGGTATCCACCCGAGAATCCGGCCCTGGATCGGGCGGGATGGAGCATTGCATGTCGACGATTGGGGCGGACAGAATCTGGTGCAAATCGCGGCGATCGATGTCGCGGCAGGGAGGCTGAGCGCTCCCAAACCGGCGACCAAGCTGTTTTCCAACGGCAATTGGACACCGGAGTATTCGCCTGACGGCAAGCGAATGCTCTACGCAACGGCGTACGCCCCAGGGACCGTGAAATTCGTGATTCAGGATCTGGCGACAGGAAAGGAGACCATCCATCCAGCGCCCTTCCGGACAGTCGGGACGACGACCTGGCATCCGGACGGAGTTTCGCTCGTTGTGAACGCCGTGATGGCGGAAGGAGGCAAGTGGAACTTGTACCGGTTCGTCCCGTCCACAAGCGAGGTCCAGACTCTGGCTGAGGATGTGCTTTGGCCATGGGCGCGTGGGGGCAAGACCATGTTCTACGGGTTGCACAGCGATGGGAAGAATGCGCCGATCCGGATGATGGACCTGAGCACGGGCGGGACAAGCGAGATCAAGTTCTCAATTGGGGCGGACAGGATCAGCGAACTCTCGATCTCGCCGGACGGAAAGAACATCGGCTATCTGTACAGCACGGATCCAGGCCAGGACTTCAATCGCATCTCCGGTGCAGCGCGCGTCGCGATCGCACCGCTGGCAGGTGGAAGCGAGAGGATCTTGATTGAGCGGCCGAGGGGCAAAACTCGCGGGCAGGTCAGGATGGCTTGGACTCCGGACGGCAAACACCTTGTCTACAGTATTCCGGCCGAAACCGGAGGCTCTGAAGTCTGGGTTGCCGGCGCCGAGGGCGGAGCACCAGTCAGACTGCACACCGCCAAAGAAGATATCATGGCCCTCTCCATCCACCCGAACGGGCTGGACATCGCCTTCGCCACAGGTGAAGAGGGCGGCCGGTTTCTCGTGATCGAGAACCCGTTCGCCGCTCGCCGGCCGTAGACCGGCTTAACCGATTCTTGACACCGCGCCATCCGCAGCCTAACCTCGCGGTGGTTGAATAACAGGAATCGGTGATGAAGCGAACGGCCCTGTCCAACACCCGCACTCCAACGTTGGCCGGCCTGTTTTTGGTTGTGGTGGGGTTGCCGGCGGTCGCTCTCGTCTGGCTGGGGACTCAGCTGCTGGTCCAGGACAGGTCGCTCGCGGCACAGAGGGATCGCGAGCGGATGCAGGGCGATCTTCAGTCGGCGGCGCTGATGCTGGAGAAACTGCTGGCAAGCACCGCGCAGCGTCTGCCGAAGGGCGCTGCGCGGTTCACGATTTCGGAAGCAGGAGTTCGGGTCGAACCGGCTAACAGCGTGTTGTGGCTGCCGAAGCCGGCGTCGCTTCCCGCGGCGAAAGACACGCCTTTCGCGGAGGCGGAGCGGGCGGAGTATCTCGGAAACTCCGCCCCTGCGCTTTCTGCGTATCGGCAAATGTCCGCGGCGACTGCGGAGCCGGATATCCGAGCAGGGGCTCTGCTGCGGATGGCTCGGGTTCACTGGCGTGAGAAGCGCTGGGATGACGCCCTGCGCGCATACAGCCAACTTGCAGAGATCACGCAGATCTCCATTGAGGGGCTGCCGGCCGACTTCGTCGCCCTTCGGGCGAGATGCGGCGTTCTCCAGGAGGCGGGAAGGAGGGAGCAACTCACGCGGGAGGCGGAGCAGGTGCGGGGCCATCTCCTGGCCAACCGCTGGGCCTTGGACCAATCGAGCTGGGAGCTGGCAGCCGGCCAGATCATGGAGTGGACAGGACGCCCCGTGGAGATGCCGAAGGAGCGGCGCGAACTATCGGAAGCTGCCCGATGGGTGTGGGAGCACCGTGCCGAAGATTCGGGGATGAGAGCCATCCCGGACGGACGGACGACCACGCTGCTCTGGGACCGGCGGCCGGGGAGAAGTGAGGTGGTCGCGATTCCGGCCAGGGCGCTGCAGGAGTGGGTTACCCGTGAGATGCCTCGGAGTGCGACGACATTGACACTCTTCTCTCGGTCGGGCATCCGCATTGCGGGGCCTGAAGCTGGCACGCAGCCCGGAGGGTTGAGGGCGCCTACGGAGGAGACCGGGCTGCCGTGGGTCCTCGTGGCAAATGCCAACTCTTCGCGGCCGTCTGCGCCCGAACTGGCGGCCCGGCGGCGGCTTCTTATCTTTGGGCTGGGCGCACTGGTATTGCTCATCGCGGGGGCCGGTTTCCTGCTTTGGCGGCTTGTGCGGCGCGAACTAGCAGTCGCGCGGCTGCAGGCCGACTTCGTCGCCGCGGTCTCCCACGAATTCCGGACTCCGCTTGCCTCCTTACGGCACGTGACGGAACTGCTCAGCGAAGACGATGAACTGCCGAGGGAGCGGCGAAGGAGCTTCTACGATTCGCTGGGCCGTAACACCGAGAGGCTGCACAGGCTGGTGGAATCACTTCTCGATTTCGCCAGGATGGAAGACGGCCGCAAGCCTTATGATCTTCGGCCGCTCAATGCGGGGGAGTTTGCGGCGAAGGTTGTCACGGAATTCCAGAAAGAAGCGAGCCCGCGCGGCTTCGAGGTGGATCTGAAGGTCGGCGAAGAGGCAGAGCTTTCGATCCGGGCAGATCCGGCGTCACTCGGCAACGCGCTCTGGAATCTGCTCGACAATGCCGTCAAGTACTCGCCGGGCGGAAACCAGATCCATGTAGCCGTGAGGCGGGACGCGCGCGGGGTTGCCATCTCCGTGGAGGATCACGGTATCGGAATCCCCGAGCGAGAGCGAAAGGAGTCGCCCATGACCGTGCGGGTCACAACGAGCAATGAAAATGGGCGCG
>CAYWST010000553.1:0-3042 GCA_964461075.1 uncultured Solibacteraceae bacterium
CCGTAGACCGCGGCGGAGAGGGTGCGGCCGGCGACGCCGCCGGCGGATTCGACGGAGAGGGCGAAGGAGCCGGCGATGTAGGCCTGCGACTCGGCGAACTCCTCATCGGTGGCCGGATTAATCTTGGCTTCCTTGAGGACGTCGAGGAGGAAACGGATGGCGTCGGCGGTTTTTTCGGTGCGAGTGAAGGTGGAGGCCGTGAACATGCCGGCCTGGCGCTGCGGATCGAATGAGGAAGACGCCCCGTAGGTGAGGCCCTCGTTGGCGCGAAGCTTCATGTTGATGCGGGAGTTGAAGCTGCCGCCGACGATCTGATTGCCGAGGTTGAGGGCGGCGTATTCGGGGACGGCGCGTTTGACGCCGAGGTGGCCGACGACAATTTGGGTCTGGACCGCGGCCGGCATGTCCACGATTACGACCTGGTTTCTGGGAGTCGGCGGCGCGGGGAGAGGGGATTCGGGTTTGGCTTTGGAGGACCAGGCGCCGAAGTATTTTTCGGCGAGGGCGAAGCCTTCCTCCGGCGTGACGTCGCCTGCAATGGCGAGCCATGCGCGGTTGGGGCCGTAGTTCTCTTCGTAGAAGCGGAGGAGGTCTTCGCGCTTGATGTTGCGGAGCGTTTCCGGCGTACCGTCGCCGGGGTAGGCGTAGGGGTGCGTGCCGAGGATGGCGCGGGCGGCGGTGACGGGGGCGAGGTATTCGGCGGAAGCGTACTGGACCTGGAGAGCGGACTGGGCCTGGCGCATGTTGCGTTCGAGCTCTTCCTGGTCGAAGGCGGGGTTGAGGAGGACGTCGCTCATGAGTTCGAAGCCGAGATTGGCGTAAGACTTCATGAAGGTCATCGAGACTGTAGCGGTATCGTCGCCGGCCGAGGTGGAGAGGCTTCCGCCCGCATTATCGACCGCCCTGGCGATGTCCTGCGCCTTGCGGGTCTTCGTTCCTTCGCGGAGCAGGTTGGCGGTCATATTGGCGAGGCCGGCCTTGGCGGGCGGGACGTAGGCGCCGCCAGCGAGGACCTGAAGAGAAGCGGAGACCAGCGGAAGGCGGTGGTCTTCGATGACATAGACGTGGAGGCCGTTGGGGAGGGTCTTCTTGGCGGCCTTGGGGAATTCGAAGGGTCTAGGCGCGGAGGGCGGCGGCGGGGCCTGCTTGGCGGGCTTCTGGGCTTGGGTTTCGGTTGAAGTGAGCATGGTGATAGCGGCGAGGAGGGCGAGAGTGGATTTCATGGCCGTTCCTCCTTAATCCTTCTTGTCCGGGGCCGCCTTGGCGGGATGGACCCAGATCTTGGTTTGAGCGTTGCGGGCGAGGTAGGTCTTGATGACGCGCTGCACGTCGGCGGCGGTGACCTTGCGGTATTTCTCGAGCTCGAGGTTATAGAGGTTGGGGTCGCCGAGCAGAACGGCGCAGCGGCCGAGGAAGTCGGCCTTGGCCTGGACGCCTTCGCGCCCGGTGATGAAGGAGGCGATGGTCTTGTTCTTGGCCTTGGTGAGCTCCTCGTCGGAGACGGGCTTTTCGGCCATTTCGTTGAAGGTGTATTCGAGGCTGTTGGCGACCTCTCTGACGTTCTTGCCCTGGTTGACGATGGCGCCGCCGAAGAAGATGGAGGGGCCTTCGAGGTTGATGGAATTGCCGAAGGCCTGGACGGCGGACTGTTCGTCATACACGAGGCGCTTGTAGAGGCGCGAGCTTTGGCCGTCGGAGAGGATGGACGAGGCGATGTCGAGAGCGTAGCTATCGGGGTGGCCCATGGAGGGGAGCTTATAGCTCATGATGACGGCGTCGAGGGGAACATTGTCGTAGTTGACGGTCACTTCGCGGGGCTGGGTCTGCGCAGGCTCCTTCACGGTGACGCGGGGAATCGGCTTACCTTTGGGGATCTTGCCGAAGTGCTTCTCGATGAGTGCGACGGTCTGTTTGACGTCGAGGTCGCCGACGGCCACGATGGTGGCGTTATTCGGCACGTAGTAGAGCGCGTGGAAGTCCCGAACGTCCTTGATGGAGGCGGCGTTGAGGTCTTCCATGGAACCAATGGGATTGTGTTTGTAAGGGTAGACGGTGAAGGTATTGGCGAGCACGTCCTCGGCGAGGCGGCCGTAGGGGGGATTCTCGAAGCGCATGCGGCGCTCTTCCTTGACAACCTCACGTTCCTTCTTGAAGTTCTCTTCGGAGACTTCGAGGGAGGCCATGCGGTCGGCTTCGAGCCAGATCATGCGTTCCAGGTAGTTGGAGGGAAATGTCTGCCAATAGACGGTGGTGTCAAAGGTCGTGTAGGCGTTGAGCGTGCCGCCCGCCGCCCGGACGAGCTTCATGTGCTCTTCGGGGCCGACATTGCGGGAGCCGCGGAACATCATGTGCTCGAAGAGGTGGGCGAAACCGGTGCGGCCGGTTTTCTCGTCTTTGGAGCCGACGTGGTACCAGATTTGGAGGTTGGCCACGGGCCGGGAGTGGTCTTCGGCGAGGACGATTTTGAGGCCGTTTGGGAGGGAAGCGGTGTGGATTTTGAGAGGCGGGGGCGTATCGGCGGCGGAAGCCCCTGCCGCGGCGGCGAGTCCGGCGGCGGCAAGGCGGAAGGCGAAATCCCTTCGAGTGTTGGTGGTCATATGGATATGAGATGTAAGAGATGGGGATCTTGATTTTGAGGCTAGCAGATGGCGGAGGGGACTGCGGGGACAAGGGACTGCGGGGACACTTGGATCCTGCCGTTTGATTGGGTTCCGAACAAGGCGAGCTGACCCGGGTGCTGGTGTTTGTGTGCGCTTACCGCGGCATAAAGATCCGCCTGATTCCGGCACGGTGGGCCGGGCGGGTGTTGGGCGAACGGTCCGGTGAATGAGGGAAGGATCGAATCCGGATCCGGCTGGATGAGGATTTGGTGCGGACGCCGGACTGTCGAAGTCTTGTCCTCTGCCATTGAGAGGGTTAGCGAAGGCGTGCGAACGTCTCTGCATCGATCCCCAACTGGCTGAGGATGCGATGAAAGAGGGGCGGTCCGATTTCGAGTCCACCGTGCACGGGAATTGTTGTTGCGCGCCCGTCGGAGTGCTG
>CAYWST010000554.1:0-3028 GCA_964461075.1 uncultured Solibacteraceae bacterium
CCCCCCCCCCCCCCCCCCCCCCCCCCGCCCGCGGCGCGGTTGCCGGAGCCGCCGCCGGCGCAGGGCCGGTCAGTGAGACGCCGCGGCTTGCCAGGTACTTCTCCACGGCCGCCATCAGATTCCCGCGGTCGATGGTTGCCGCCGCCGGCGCCGGTGGCGCCGTCCCTTCGTCAGGTTTCTTCACGCTCCAGGCGATCCTTTTGATGTTAATCAGATGCTGCGGGCCGACATTGTCGGAGGTAATGTTTCCGGCTATGGCCCCGCAGCCCAGCGTCATTGAAGGTTGAACGTTGGTGGTGATGCCCACCGAGCCTTGCGGCGACGGCGTGTTCACCAGAACGCGGAAACTCGGCATTCTCATGCCAAAGTGGCGGATTCGAGCGTCGTCGGCGGCATGGATGACGGATGTGTGCCCGAGTCCGCCGAATTGCAGGATCTGCTCGCACGCCCCGACTGCGTCTTCAAAGCTGTCGACAAACAGCAGCGCGAGAACCGGGGAAAGCTTCTCCGCCGAGAGCGGATGCTGCTTGCCCACGCCCTCAATCTCGGCCACGATGATCGAGGCGTCCGCTGCGACGCTGAACCCGGCCAGTTGAGCGATTCGCTGCGGACTCTGCCCCACGCATTCCGCCCGCACGGTCGTCCCCGCCGTGAACAGGGTCCGCTCCAGCGCAGCCCGCTCCGCGTCGTTGCAGATATGGGCTTTCCGCTTCTTGAATTCCTCCAGCATCGCTTCCCGCAGGGAACGCTCCGCCACCACCGTCTGCTCGCTCGAGCAAACTGTGCCGTAGTCAAAGCTCTTGCCGCTGACGACATGGCCAACCGCTTCCCCCAGCGGAGCCGACGTGTCGATGAGAATCGGAACGTTTCCCGGCCCGACGCCGAAAGCAGGTTTGCCCGACGAATAGGCCGAACGGACCAGACCGGAGCCCCCGGTGGCCAGAATCACCCCGGTCTTGGGATGCGTCATCAAGGCCTTCGTGCCTTCCAGCGTCGACTGGTCCAGACATTGAATCAGGCCGTCCGGAGCGCCGGCGGAAACCGCCGCCTGCGCAAGAATGGCCGCCGTGGCGCAGGTGCAACGGCGAGCCCGCGGGTGCGGGCTCAGGACAACCGCGTTCCCCGCCTTCAGCGAAATGATCGTCTTGAAGATCACGGTCGAGGTGGGATTCGTCGTCGGGCAGATGGCAGCAACCACCCCCACCGGAACGCCGATTTCAATCACTTTCTTCTCGGCGTCTTCACGCAACACGCCCACGGTCTTCATCCCGCGAATGGCGCGGGGAAGCGTGTCGGCGTTCAACATGTTCTTGCCAACCTTGTCTTCGACGTTCCCGTAGCCGGTCTCTTCGACGGCCATCTCCGCCAGCACGCGCGCGTTGGCGCGCCCGGCCGCAGCCACAGCTTCCACCACTGCATCAACCTGCGCCTGCGTGAACGTCCGGTATGTTTGCCAGGCAGCATGGGCCCGGTCGACCTTTGTGCGGACTTCCTGCACCGAAACCAGATCCTGATCGTGAAGCATGCCCTCTACTCGCTCTTCTCACGGCCGGAACGGGACGGCCCGGCCATCACGCCTCAACACCGGCGGCACAACCCGCCCGATCAGCTCTTGTCGTTTTTCTTGGCGCCCGGCAGCGCCTTTTCCACTTCCTCATGCGGATTCGGAATCACATGGACTGCAACAAGCTCGCCCACTCGGCGCGCCGCGGCTGCGCCCGCGTCGACTGCGGCCTTGACCGCACCGACATCACCCCGCACCGTCACGACAACGTACGCCGCGCCGACGTATTCCTTACCCGTAAGAGTCACGTTCGCGGTCTTCACCATCGCGTCAGCAGCTTCAATGGCGCCAATCAGTCCCTTGGTCTCGATCATGCCCAAGGCTTCCATAGGTTTCCTCGTCTCCTTCCTGCCGCGGCTCGCCATGCCGCAATTCTACGGCACGGGACGGCACAACCAGGAAACATCCAAACTATCACAAATGCCCCGCGGGGAAGCGCCGTTCATCTCCTCCCCGCACGGAAACCTGTTTCAGACCTGAAACACTAGAAAATATCTGATTCCTTTTCAATAAGTTAACTGAATGGACGGGGCTCCCCGAAATGCTATAATGATCTTCATGTGCGAACCGCATTGATCCGCCGCTGCCGGCCGGCTTCCTCCGCGTTGACCGAGGCGCCGTCGCCGGGCGAAAGCGATCCGGATGCGGCCCGTCCATGTGGCCCCGGCGCCCCGTAAACTCAGGGCGCCTCTGAGCGGCCCACGCTGGGACCGGCTCACATCCGATTCTCGTTCAGACCGCTTTCCCTGCTTTGTTGGGAATTGGTCTTCCCGGCCGCCGGTCCTGCGTTCTCCCGGAACGTGGTCCGGACGGCAACCGCCTAGAACAAGACAGGAATAGGAGACAGTATCGATTGATGACGAAAGCGATATCCAGAGGCATGATCATGGTCGCGGGGCTGTTGGCATCCACGATGCCCGCCGACCCCGACTCGGGTCCCGCGGATTTCATCGTCAAGTCCGATCCTCGTTTGATTCGGATCAAGCAGTACTTCCTGGAACGCGACTGCCCCGCGCACATGTTCGCAGAGGATTTTGTCGTCGCCGCCGATCAGCACGACCTGGACTGGCGGCTTCTTCCAAGCCTCTCGATGGTCGAGAGCACGGGCGGCAAAGAGTCGGTGAATAACAACATGTTCGGTTGGGACAACTGCAAGGAAAGGTTTCGCAGCAATCGCGACGGTATCTACCGCGTGGCGTCCCGGCTTGCCAATTCGAGACTCTACAGGAACAAATCCCTGGATCAGATTCTGCGCACCTATAACCCAAGAACCGAGTACGCACTCCGCGTTAAAGCGGTGATGACCACGCTCGGACCCGCGGATCTCGTCCCCGCAAGCGGACTATAGGCGCTCCTGATCCGATTCATTCAGCGATCCTACGAAGGCCGGCGGCGCCCCGCCCCCCTCCGACCCGCGCTTCGACAACACGGGTCGATCCGTGTTCACGGCCCTCATCGATGGAT
>CAYWST010000555.1:0-1404 GCA_964461075.1 uncultured Solibacteraceae bacterium
CTCCAGAAGAAGGACGGCCAGTGGACCCGCGGCAAGGGATTCGACACTTTCTGCCCTGTCGGCCCTTGGTGGGTCCCCAAAGAACAGGTGGAGTTCGACTCCCTTAGAATCATCACTCGAGTCAACGGCGAGGTCCGGCAGGACGGCTCCGTCAAGGACATGATCTTCAAGCTCGATGCTATCCTGGCCTACGTCTCCGCCTTTATGACTCTCGAGCCCGGCGACCTGATTGCAACGGGGACGCCTCCCGGTGTTGGTCCGATCGAGCCGGGCGATCGTGTTGAAGTCGAGATCCCTGGGCTGGGAACGCTCGAAAACAGCGTAGTCTCGGAGTAGAAAGCCACAGTTGAGAGGGGGGCTCCATGAAGTTCTTTCTGGACACCGCGAATCTCAAGGAACTCCGTCAGGGCGCAGCATGGGGCGTTGTGGACGGCGTCACCACCAACCCCACGCTGATCGCCAGGGAAGGCGTTCCTTTGGAAAAACAAATCCGCGACATCTGCGGGATTGTTGATGGCCCGATCAGCGCGGAGGTCGTCGCGACGGACGTCGACGGTATTGTCCGCGAAGGGGAGACGCTCGCAAAGATCCACCCGAACATCGTCGTGAAGGCGCCGTTGACAAGAAACGGAATCACCGCCACGCGGGCCCTCAGCGGGCAAGGGATTCGCGTGAACGTCACGTTGTGCTTCACGGCGGGTCAAGCGCTGCTTGCCGCCAAGGCGGGCGCATGGTGCGTCAGCCCTTTCGTCGGCCGGCTGGATGACCTGGGCTCGGAGGGCATGGACTTGATCCGCGATATCTGTCTGATCTACAGGAACTACGGCATTCAGACCCAGGTCCTCGCCGCCAGTCTGCGCTCCCCGCTTCACGTCGTCGAGGCCGCCAAGGCGGGTGCGCACATCGGTACAATGCCGTTCAAGGTACTCGATTCGCTGTTCAATCATCCGTTGACCGACAAGGGGCTGGATCAGTTTCTCAAGGACTACGCGAAGGTGTTCCAGGAAAGACAGGCGGGCCAGCAGTAGAAGTGGCAATCGGCTGGTTGTTTTTGGATCCCAAAGTGGGCGTCGGCGCCGCATCCCTTGCGATCGCGGCGGCTGCGGTCGTCCTGCTGGTAAAAACCCGCCGGGTCTCGCCGGAGGAAAAAGAGGTCCGGCGGCGCTCCGCCGTCAATCAACACCGGCGGGCGGTGGAAGGTTTTCTTCACGAGGTTTCGGAGAACTCGCTGTACTATCACTACGAACTGGCCGGCGTCGAGTACTCCGCTTCGCAGGACGTCACTTCGCTGGCAGGGTTACTGCCGGGAGATTTGTCAACGCTCATCGGCCCGGTGAGCGTCAAGTACGATCCACGCAACCCGGCGAACTCGATCATCGTCTGCGAGGACTGGTCCGGACTGGG
>CAYWST010000555.1:1414-3025 GCA_964461075.1 uncultured Solibacteraceae bacterium
CCTGTCCCAGGAAATGGATGAAGTCGTTGTTGAGCGCGCCGCCGCCCCGATCGAAAAGAAAGAGGAGCCAACATGCAATTGAAAATCACCCGAATGAAAGCGATGACTGCGTACCTGGCGCTGCTCGCACTGGGAGCGGCCGCCGGTTACGCGGCGAACAAATACTCAAAACCGAAGTCGATCATCCATGTCGTGACGCTATATTACAAGGACGGCACGACGGACGAGCAGAAGAAGGCCGTGCTGGACGGGATCGAGAAGATGGCCTCCGAGATCCCCGGCATGAAGAACATCTGGCTCAAGTCCGTGAAGGTCCAGGGCGCTTACATGGAGAAGCAGCCCGACGGCTCGATGAAGGCCCGCCCCATGACGGACGCCTTTGTGATGGAGTTCGAGAACGAAGCCGCCTTCCAGGCGTACGCCACGCACCCGGCGCACAAAGCCTGGGAGGAGATTTATGTAAAGGTTCGCGGCCGGTCGACGACTCACGACATCACCAACTAACCACAGCCTTCCAACGCGGCGCGAAGCCCTTGAGAAGCCGAAGAGAAGGAGCTTCGCGCCGCAGTTCGCCGTACTCTCCGGGTGGAGGGTTTGGTTCATGCGTCAAACAGGAATTGCCGTGGCGGCGGCGTTGGCGTGCGTTTCCTGGGGGTGCGGGCGGGTTGGCGATGACGAGTCGAAGAGATTCCGCGAATCGCTTCCGGCGTCACGAATCGCGGTTTATCCGGCGGTTGTCCGCAGCCCCCAAGGGACGGCCCACGATGCCGCCGCTGCTGCGGCGCTCGCGCAGGGACTCGGCATGGCGGGGGCGAAGGACGCCGTTCTGCTTCAGGAGAGACTGCAGCTCTCACGGGAGCGGAGTTTCAATCAGGCGGCGATGTTCAAATCGAGCCTGAAGTCCTTTGGGGAGCAGGTTCGCGTCAATCCTCCTCAGGCCGATTACGCCGCCATCGTGGAGATTCTTGCCTCCTCGGACGGGGCGGTTGGCGGGATTCACCTGTATGTGGTCCGGCGGGACGGTTCCCGCGCGTTCGGCTGCCTTCTCAACTCGCATTACCGGGAGTTCAAGCGGGTCTGGCCCAAGTCGAGCGAGCAGGCTACCGGTGTCCTGCTGACTTGGCTGCGAGAGGAATTCCCCCGCGAATAGGCCGGGCGGCGGGCGCGCTATCCTAAGTGTTTCTATGCGGAAAGTGTGGCCCTCGCTCTTCCTTTTCGCCGCTGCGGCGGCGGCCCAACAGTTCGAATTCTGGCCCGGCGCTCAGTACGATCCTGCCATTCCCGCCATCGAGAAGACTCTGGGGTTTGCGGCGGGCGAGAAGCACGCGACGCACGCCGACATCTGCAGATACTTCGAGGCTCTGGCCGCCGCGGCGCCAGGCAGAATCAAACTGTTCGAGTACGGACGGAGCTGGGAAGGGCGGAAACTCTTCTATGCCGCGGTCTCTTCGGAAGCGAACGTGCGCAGACTCGATGAGATCAAATCCGGGATGAAGAAGATCTCGGACCCGAGAGTGACCGGCGCAGCGGCGGCAAAGCCTCTGATCGAGTCGCTGCCCGCCGTCATCAGTCTGGCTTACGGCGTTCACGGCAACGAGATCAGCTCTCCGG
>CAYWST010000556.1:0-3016 GCA_964461075.1 uncultured Solibacteraceae bacterium
CCCGCGATCCGCACCCCTCCCGGCAGGATTCCCCCGTCCACCACCCCGAACTCCCCGCTCGATGGCATCACCCGCGGCAGCACGCTTGCAGGCGCCCCGAAGATCTCCAGCAGCTCGTCATCCCACCTCTGCTCGTGAATGTTGTACAACATCGTTCGCGACGCGTTGGAAGGATCCGTTGCATGAACCCGCCCGCCCGTCAGATTCCAGATCAGCCATGAATCGATCGTCCCGAACGCCAGGTTCTCCCGCCCCTTCACCTGATCCAGAATCCACCGCAGCTTCGTCGCCGAAAAATACGGATCCAGCAGCAGCCCGGTCTTCTTCTGAATCAACGGCTCCAGCCCCTCGGCCCGCAGCCGCTCGCACATCGGCGCCGTGCGCCTGTCCTGCCAGACGATCGCCGGCCCCACGGGTTGTCCGGTGGCGCGGTCCCACACCACCGTCGTCTCCCGCTGGTTGGTGATCCCCACCGCGTGCACATCCGCCGGCTTGAGCCCCGCTTCCGCTAACGCCTCCACCGCCACCGAGAGCTGCGAAGCCCAGATCTCCCGCGCATCATGCTCCACCCACCCCGGCTGCGGATAGAACTGCGTGAATTCCTTCTGCGCCGCCGCGACCATCTCGTGCGTCTCCGAAAACACGATCGCCCGGCTTGATGTGGTGCCCTGGTCCAGGGCCAGCAGGTATGGCATGACTGGTGATTCTACTCACCAGTCAGCATAATGTAGAGCGACTCCTCGGGAAACCGGAACTTCACGCCGCGGCTCGTCCGCTCGAACGGGACTTCGCTCGTGGCCATATGATTCTCGTCCAGCGCAACGATGCGTTTGACGCCCGCATTGCTCAGTTCCACCGTCGTATCGTTCTTCCAGACCTGCCACGGCGCGCGCCCGTGCGAGGTGATCTTCCGCCCGCTCACCGTCTCCCCCGTCGAGAGCTTGATCTCCGCCGGCTCGTCCGTCCAGCCCGTCGGCCGCGCCCGCGTCACCGCCTGCATGAAGATCTTGCGGCTCTCCGTCAGCGGCCGCTCGTCGAGCGAAAGCGCCAGCACCGTCCCGTAATCGTTGCCCGATTGAATCGAAAGCGCCGACGTCGTCACCCCTTCCGCATGCGACGCGAAAAAGCCCGCCGCCCCCTGCGCCTTCGGCGCGTCCACAACAAACAGCCGCGCCGCCGTGTTCAACGCCATCTCCCCCGTCGTCGACCAGACCGCCGCGCCGTCCGCGCTCATGTACCTCTCCCGCGGCAACGCCCGCGTCCTCGATGCATCCGAGTCGTACACCACTTCCACCGGCCCCGCCAGGAACGCCTTCACCGGCAGCGCCGTCTTCACCGAGGACGCCGGCGGCACGTCCCCCGCATCCCGGTTCGGATCCCAGCTTGCCACCTCCGCCACCAGCGGCGTCCTCCGCATCCACAAGTCCTCCGCCGAACGATGCTCTTCCAGCACCGCCTCTCCCCGCTTGAGATAGTCCCCGCGGTAGAGCAGCGCCGCGCCCGGAAACGCTCCCAGCACGTCCGGCGAGGCGAAATCCCATTTCGCCTGTGAATCCAGATAGCCGTTCGCCGATTGCGGCGGCGCCCATTGTTCCGTGTTCATCGAAAACCAGAAATAACCGTCGATTCCGTTTAACGCCGAATACGCCGCCACCAGCAGCGGCCCCTCCGAACGGTACGCCATCGGCGGAACCCAGTTGCCCTCCGTGACCATGAACGGCTTGCCCTTCGGCTGCCGGATGTTCAAAGCAAAATTCTCGGGACTTTCCAGAATCGATGGCGACGTGTACTCATCGCCCCGCACCACCGCCCAAGTCCGGTTCGGCCCGTTGTGGACCCCGCTCGTGTACCGGTTCACCGCCAGCACGTCCGTCGTGAGATACGCGTACCGCTCCGCGTCCTCCAGCCTCACCGGGTCGCCCGTCTTCCAGTTCGTCGCGTTGATCAGTTGTCCGCATCCAAGCTCATCGCGCAGATAGGCCGCCATCATCGCGTTGAAGTTCCTCATCGCCGTCACCCAGAACTCCAGTTGATCCGCCAGCCGCTTGGAGAATCCCCCCGTCCGCGCCTGCGTGTACTCCCACAGGTTGTGAAAGCCCAGCACCCCCTCTTCCGGCCTGTCGCCCGCCACACGGTTCTTCTGCCACGCCTCCTGCGCCGCCTCCCATGTGCCGTACTTCCGAATCACCCAACTGTAAAACCGCGTCCCGAGATCCGTCTTGTACGGCTCCGGGATACTGTTCACCGTCCAGAAAAGCAGTGAATCCTCGTTTTGCAGTTGAATGATCGCCAGCGCCGGCTCCTTCGCCAGCGCGCCCCCGGTATGCGGATTCGGCTCGGCCAGCAGTTTCCTCAGCCAGCTCTTGTAGGCGTGCTGCATCGTCTCGTCGAAGAACAGCAGCCCGTGCGCGTTGAGCTTGTCTCCGTGCGGCAGCCCCCACGCGTTTGAGAACTTCATGTTCACCGCCCAGTAGGGGCTGAACATCGTGTAAATGCCTTCCTTTTTGTATGCGGCGACGCTGCGCTGGATCCAATCGATCTCCGCCTGATTCGGCTCCTCCATCCGGGCGTCGGGAGTCTTCGTCAGATTCGGGTTCAGAAAGGCGTGCAACCGAACCAGGTTGACCCCCCGCTTGGCCAGAAACCGCGCGTTCCCCGCCGCCGTCGGCTCCGTCTGCGTCCATCGCGGCCGCGCCACGAACGGCTTTTCCCGCTCCATCACCGCGTTCACCGCCCAAAACCGGATCGGCTTGCCGTCCCCTCGCACGAAATCCCCGTTCGCGTTGGCTCGAATGAACCCCGATTGCCCCGCCGCCGCCTCGTTCATCGAACGCAGATCGATCGCCGCTTCGCTCGAAAAGCCGTCCTTCGCCCCCGCGAATGGCCACCTGCCTTCCTCCCGGGGCGGAGCCGTTTGCGCCCCCAGCACCCCGGCCAGCATCAGAAAAGGAGCATAGATCCGCATACTCTTAAAATCTATCACCCCTTCTTCCTGCCCCTCCCCACCTTCTTCACC
>CAYWST010000557.1:0-3011 GCA_964461075.1 uncultured Solibacteraceae bacterium
GGTTGGGGCAGAGCACGTAGCAGGCGTTGGGCGCAAGGTTTTCAAGGCCGGCCGCTTTGACGCGCGCCCCGGCATACCAGAGCAGATGCCGCGCCCAGGCGCGGGCGACCTTGAGCTGCTTTTCGCCTGAGGGGTCGAAGAAGGCTGTCAGGTAGCTGATGGAGCCCATGACGGCGGTGTCGAGGATGACGAGAGGGGCCCTGACACCGACCGAGAAGAGGTAGCTGGAGGTCACCGGAGCAGCTTCCCCCTGGCTTCGCCGACGAGGTAGAGCGAGCCTGTGATGAAAGCCACATCCTCAGCGCGGGCGCACTCCAGCAGAGCCATCGCCTCGCCGACGTTCGCGGTGATGCGGGCGCGGCCTTCTCCGCTCAACCGGCGGATCTCTTCGGCCGTGAAGGCTCGGGCCTGATCCGGCGCGGTGAGGATCAATTCACCGGCCAAAGGGAACAGCAGCGGCGCGATGACGCCGAGATCCTTGTCGCGCATGGCGCCGAAGACCATCCAGACCTTTTTGCCGCGATGGAATTCGCGGATGTATTGCGCCAGCGCGAGAGCGCCGGCGGCGTTGTGGGCGCCATCGAGGAAGATAGCGGGGTTCTGGCGGACGCATTCGAGGCGGCCCGGCCACCGGGTCGCGGCGATGCCGGAGCGAATCGCTTCCGGAGGAACGCCGAGGAGAGAGAGCGCGGCGATGGCGGTGAGGGCGTTCTCCACCTGGTGCTGCCCGATGAGGGGACATTCGATCCGGATCTCGCCTCCGGGCCCGACGGCGGTGAAGCGGCTTCCGAAGGCGTCGATATGGAGATCCTGGGCGATCCATTCCTCAGCGTGCGCGACCGGGGCCCCGGTTTCCATCGCGCGCCTCTCGAGGACGGCGAGCGCTTCAGGGCGCTGCCTGGCGAAGACGGCGGGCCGGCCGGGCTTGAGGATGCCGGCCTTTTCGAAAGCGATCTCGCGAATGGTTGAGCCCAGGAACTTCTCGTGGTCGATGTCAACCGGAGTGATGACGGCGAGAGCCGGGTCGACGACGTTGGTGGCGTCGAGGCGGCCGCCCATGCCGGTTTCGAGCACGACGGTTTCAACCTGATGGTCCACGAAGACCAGGTAGGCCATCGAGGTGAGAGTTTCGAAATAGGTGGGATGCCCGTCGAGCTCGCCTTTGTCGGCAAGCGCCAGCGACGTTTCGTGGACCATCTCGAAGGCGCGGCTGAACTCCGCGGTGGAAACGGGGACGCCGGCAATTCTGATTCTCTCGGTGGGCTCGGAGAGATGAGGCGAGGTGTAGAGACCGGTTCTGACTCCGGAAGCGCGCAGGGCGCTTTCGAGAAAGGCGCAGGTGGAGCCCTTTCCGTTCGTCCCGGCGACGTGGATGAAACGGAGCTTCTCCTGCGGCGCGCCGAGCGCGGCGAGCAGCCGTGCAACGCGATCGAGGCCCAGCTTGATCGTCTTGTACTCGTTGCCCAGCGCGTAGAGAAACCGGACTGAATCAGGATAGGGGGTGCTCAGGCGAACTCCTTCCGCGCTCACTCATCCTAGCGAAGGAGGGCGGGCCACCGCCCGTTCCTCCAGCCCGCGCTCGACCGGCAGGCGGGCGACCGTGAACCAGAAGGCGCACGTGCTCCGGATAAGGCTGACGAAATCCTGGAAGGCCGAGGGCTTGGTGATGAAGCAATTGGCGCCGAGCCGGTAGCATTCGAGGATTTCGCGGGGCGCCTGAGTGGTGGTGAGGATGAGCACGGGCAGGTGCCGGAGCGCGGCGCTCGCGCGAATCCGCTCGAGCACTTCGCGTCCGGTCAGGTTGGGCAGATTGAGATCGAGGAGCACGAGATCGGGCCGCCGGCCCGTGGAAGGATCGGTTTCCCTGAGCAATGCGAGGGCGGATTCTCCGTCCATCGCCATGACGAGGTCCCAGGAGCCGCCGGCGGCCTGAAAGGCGCGCCGGATGATCTCCTGATCGGCGAGGCTGTCTTCGACGACCAGCACCAGGGGTCTGCGATCGGTGGTCATTGCCGCTGCTCATCTCCCGCCGGCAGCGTAAAGACAAACCTCGCACCGCGGCCGGGCTCGGATTCGGCCCAGATCTGGCCGCCGTGGCGCTCGACGACTTTGCGGCAGATGGCGAGGCCGATGCCGGTGCCTTCCTGGCCGGGCTTGACGTGAACGCGGCGGAAGGGCTGAAAGATCTTTTCCATGTACTCGGGCCGGATTCCGAGGCCGTTGTCTTCGACGTCCACCGTCCAGAAGGCGCCATCGCGCCTGGCTCGGATCTTCACCTCGGGCTGGTTGCTGCCGGTGAACTTGAGAGCGTTGGACAGGAGGTTCTGGAAGAGCTGAGTCAGCATGGTCCGATCGCCGGGTACCTCCGGCAATTCGCCGGCGTCGATGGTGGCGCCGGACTCCTTGAGCCCGACGGCGAGCGCCTCGAGCGCCGAATCCACGCAGTGACGGAGCGAGACGCTCTCGCGCCGCATGTCTCCGCGGCCGGTCCGGGAAAGCGCGAGGAGGTCGGTGATGAGCCGCTGCATGCGCGAAGCGGCGCCGGTGATGAAATCGAGATCGCGGACGGCCTCGGCGGGCAACTGGCCGCCCAGATCGTGGGCGAGAAGCTGGCTGAAGGTCATGATGGCCCGCAGCGGCTCCTTGAGGTCGTGGCTGGCAAGGTGGGCGAATTCGTCGAGTTCGCGGTTGTGCTGGCGGAGACTTTCGTTGGCGCGCTCGAGTTCGGCGGCGTAGCGGGCCAGTTCGCGTTCGCTGGTTTTGAGCTGTGAGATGTCGCGCACGATGGAAAAGAAGTAGGTCTCGTTGTCGAAGCGGAGACACTTGAAGCCGACATCGACGGGAACCGGGCCGCGGCCGTTGGCCTGGAAGGACGTCTCCCAGCCGAACTGGCCATGCTCGAGCAGGCGGGAGGAGACCGTCGCCCAGGTCTCGCCGGGCGGCAGAATGCCCAGGCTCCCGATCGGCCTGTCGAGCAGCGGGCCGCTGCCGGGATCGAAGAACTCGCAGGC
>CAYWST010000558.1:0-2995 GCA_964461075.1 uncultured Solibacteraceae bacterium
AGCCTCGGTTTTCGCGGCTCAGGGGAGCCGCGCCACAAATCAGGGGGGCGCACGGTTCAGTGGTAGGCGAGTTGTACGCTCACGGTGGCGGCGGAGGACGCCACCGTCCTCAACCAATAGGCGTTGAATCCACGCGGGAAACGGTGCTCGGCTCCGGTTCCCGGCTGCATTTCAAACGTTCGGTATTCGACCCACAATCCCGTTCCGGTGATATCAATTTCCATGCGTATTTTGAGAGGCGCTCTCGATTCGTGCGAGAGTTTTACGGATTTTGCGTCGTAGCCCGTCATCAGGTAGGGGTCGGACGGGGCATCAGCCTGAACCGGCGTCGATTTCCAGGGTCCGCCCACGCCAACCGGCTTACCGAATTGCCAGAGGTCGTCTGAGACACCGAGCCAGAGGCGCGCCTTGCCGTCGGAAGAACGGACGAATTCGCCGGCTGGAGGATTGAAATCCGGCAGGCCGCTCATCACGGTGAGCCCTCGCCAGGAGCAGTAATCGGTGATGTGGAGGTTGTGTGTGCAGACTGGCCGGACCATGGCGATGCCGCCGGCATTATTGGAAGGAAGCTCATAGAACGTTCCGTGAGCGTTGAAGAGATCGCGCTCGGTGCTGACTTCTCGGGAGACGCGAACGCCTGAGGTTTCGGAGTCGAAGGAGGGGTCGCCCTTGGGTAGCCGCCATCGTTTTCCGGCCTCGTCGGTATAAATGACCGAAGCGAAGTCGACTTCAAGGACGCCTTTCGGGGGCGCGAGATTCTGTCTCATCCACTGGTGCGTCTTCGGGTCCTCGACAGGCTTGAAGGAGAGGTCTGCATCGAGCTCATAGAGCGAGTTCGGGGTGGCCAGCAGCAGCGTCCCTTTCTTCTCGCCGCGCGCCCACACGTATCCGCCGCCGCTGCCGGCTTTGGGACGAGGCGGCGCGGGAGTTCTCCGGTCGGCGGCCGCAAAGTGGAAGTAGGCGGTCGCCGCGGCGCAATCGGTCTGCGCTTTCAGCCGGACCCAGGCGCCGCGCTCGGCCGGGGTGAAGATGGCGTGAGCGTAGCCGCGGGCGGGCGCCTTGATCTGCCGAAGCGGAGTCCATGAGCCGTTTCCCTGGCGATCCACTTCAATCTGGAAGGCGGCTTCGGCCGGTGATGCGTGCGCAATGTGGATCATCCTTTGGTCGAAGCCGGAGAACAGGTATGGGTCGGAGTGCTGCCCCGCTTTGAGATCGTCCATGATCCAGACGCCGCCTCTGCCGATGGGGGGCCCGAGTTGATCCAGACGCGCGGGCGGAATGAACCAGAGGTTCGACTGCGATTGGCCCGGACCGGCGATTTTTCCCTTGGCGCGCCGCGTATTGAAGAATTCGTTCATGGCGGTGTCATCGCAGCCGAGCACGACGCGGTCGCCCCATCGGGCGAAGTCTCCAACGACTTTCAGGTATGTCGAGCGCGGCGCGATGCCGGCCGAGTTCGAGGCGGTGAACGTCCTGGGGAAGCGCCAGAACATGCCGTGCATGGTCATGAGCAGCGCGTCTTCACCGATCTCGCGGATGCGGGGCCACTCGGTGTTCCAGCCGTGGGCGCCATCGTAGGTGTGCGTGGCTTTGGGAAGCCGGTAGGAGCTCCATTTGCCGCCATCGAGCAGCATGAGGATCAGCGACCGATGATCCCAGCCGACAGCCCAGACCGGGTCTTTTTCAGGATTTGAATTGCCATAGATGCCGCCGGGGCCGGTGACTTCGCAGAACTGATTTCGGCGGACGACGGTCCAGTCTTTGCCGTTCCATTCGGCGAGACATCCGGAGGGCGTGTCGGGGGGAAGCGTGCCGCCCCCGACCTCGCCGTTGTTGGCGTAAACGGCGCGGCCCTGTCCGGAGTAAAAGCCTTTGCCGTGGTAGCCGGGCAGAAGGGGGCCGGCGATGTCCTTTGCTGTCTTGCGGCGCACGGCGTTGTTGGCGTCTTCGTAAAGCTCCTTCACGTCAAGCGTACGGACGTCAACTTCGTAGAAGCCCTCCTCCATGGAGGCGAAGTAGATCTTGCCGGCGGGATCGGTGAGGTGCCTGGCATTGCCGGTCGGCCTTCCATACATGCGCTCATAAGGGATGGCGCGCACGTTGCGGTTCGCGCCGATCGCGTAGGGACCGATGAAGAGCTGGTTTGACTCGCGGTGAATCATGCGGTTGGCGGGAGTGCCGCCGGTGCTTTCAGGGCGCGTGACGCGGTTCAACTGCTCGTCGATTTCGTAGAGTTTGTCGTCCGATCCTTGCGGCTGATGGGGCGAGTAGGTGACAACCCAGAGGCGTCCGGCCCAGGGCACGACGGCGCCCGTTCCACATTCGCCCTGCGAGTTGAACATCGCCAGGTGGGGATAGACTCCGCTGATCTGGCGTTTGGCGGCGGGTTGCGCGAGAGCAGGGAGAACGGGCGTCAGGAGGAAGTGGCGGCGCTTCATGGTGCTACTTTTCCTTCAGGGGGATTTGGACGTTGTAGGAGTGAGGACGGGAGGGGTCTTCGTCCACGGCCGCAAGGAGAAGCTGAGGACGTCCGTTGGGGGCGAATAGCAGTTGCGGGCGCTCGAGAGAGTTCAGCTTCTGCCTGCGGCCGTCCGCCCAGAGGATCTCCAACGCGGAGACTAACGGGTGTTGGCTGAGCTTCCAATCGAATCCGTCGGCGGATTCCCAGAGAGCGAGAGACTTGCCTGCTTTGGTGAAGTGGCCGTTGTTGTCCTTGACGACAGCCAGATAGCGGCGGGCGGCGTAGTCGTACCAGAGGAATGGGTCTTCGGCGGGGAAATCGACGCCGGGGGCGGTGAAGATGGGCTTCAACTGTTTTGTGAAGGGACCGGTGGGAGAATCAGCGGTGGCGGTGAGATGAACGACCGGCCCGCCGAAGGGCATCGGCCGTTTTTTGTAAGCGGCCTTGTAGATCATGAGGTAGCCGCCATCGGGGCGTCGAGCGACCGAGGGATTGCTGGCGATGAGGGCGTCGGGCGCTTCCGGATCGCCGCTG
>CAYWST010000559.1:0-2986 GCA_964461075.1 uncultured Solibacteraceae bacterium
CTGCCCCCGATCCCCCCACTGTCCCCGATCCCCCCACTGTCCCCGATCCCCCCACCCCTCCTTCCCAAGGAGACTCCCCCAATGTCTGAATCCGCCAAAACCGCCCTCGCCCTCGCCGCCGCCTTCGCCCTCGTCATCGCCGCGGTCACCATCGAGCCCGAAGCGCGCCAGTCGGAAATGTTCTCCGACCAGGGCGAACTCCTCTTCCCCCGTCTCACCGACGCCAACCTCGTCAAATCCATCGAGGTCATCGACTACAACGAAACCGAAGCCGTCGCCCGCCCCCTCAAGGCCGAGTTCCGCAACAACCGCTGGCTCCTCCTGAGTCACAACGACTACCCCGCCGAAGCCCGCGACCGCGTCGCCCGCACCGCCGCCTCCCTCGTCGGCCTCAAGAAAGACGCCGTCGTCACCGACCGCTTCGAGGACCACGCCCAGTACGGCGTCATCGATCCCCTCGACGCCAAGGTCTCTTCCCTCTCCGGCCGCGGCAAACGCGTCACCCTCCGCGACGCCGCCGGCGCCCCGCTCGCCGACCTCGTCCTCGGCAACGCCGAAAAGAATCGCGAAGGCTACCGCTACCTCCGCATCCCCGGACAGAAACGGGTCTATGCCGTCAAGACCGACGCCGACCCCTCCGCCCGCTTTGAAGATTGGGTCGAGCCCAATCTCCTCCGCCTCAACCAGGCGCAGTTGAAGCGCATCGTCCTTCTCAGCTACTCCATCGATCAGCTCACCGGCCGCCTCGGCGCCCCCGTCCGTACAGTCCTCGCCCGCGCCGGCGGCGATTGGAACCAGGAGAGCGGCCCCGCGCTGCCCAAAACAAAAATACAAACTCTTGTTTCAGCCCTCTGCTCCATCCGCGTCGTCGGAGCCCGCCCCGCTCCGGCCGACCTCGCCTCCCAGCTTCGCGGCGGCAAGGGCCTCGAACTGACCCTCGACCTCGTCATGGGCCTCCGCCAGCGCGGCTTCTACATCACCCAGGACGGCCGGTTCTTCGCCTCCGGCGGCGAGATCACCGTCGACTCCGACTCCGGCGCCAGCACCACCCTCCGCTTCGGCGACATCGCCACAAGCCAGGAGGTGGCCAAACCCGATCCCGCCAAGGCCTCCTCAGAGCCCCGCTTCCTCTTCGCCACCTCCACCGACCCCGCGCTGCGCGACAAGTTCGCTTCCTGGTTCTACATCATCAACGGAGCCGACTATGCTCGTCTCCGCCCCTGATCCCCGCCGCCTCCGGATCCCGCCGCGGCGCGGCCATCGCCCCGCACAGCCTCTCTTCCACGTCGAAGCTCCGCTCGAAATCAGAAGCGCCGCCCCTGCTCGCGCGGCCAGGAGGGATCGCCGTTCATGAGCCTCTGCATCTTTGCCTTCCTGCTCCAGGCGGCCTTCCCAGTCACCGTCAAGGTCGACGCCGCGCAAACCACCGGCAAGTTCTCTCCCGCCTGGGCTTGGTTCGGTTACGACGAACCCAATTACACCTACATGAAGGACGGCAGGAAACTGCTCTCCCAGCTCGCTGAGCTGAGCCCTGTCCCTGTCTACTTGCGCGTTCACAACCTGCTCACCTCCGGAGACGGGCAAGCGGCCCTCAAGTGGGGATCCACCAACGCCTACACCGAGGACGCTCACGGCCGCCCCGTTTACGATTGGACCATCGTCGACCGCATCTTTGATACCTACGTCGAACGCAAGATGAAGCCTCTGGCCCAGATCGGCTTCATGCCCGAAGCGCTCACCACCGGACCCGCGCCCTATCGCCACTCCTTCAGTCTGGAGAAGCCTTATTCGAGCATCTTCACGGGCTGGGCCTATCCGCCCAAGGATTACGCCAAGTGGGCCGAGTTGGTCTATCAGTGGGTGCGGCGCTCGGTGGAGCGCTACGGCCGCGCCGAAGTCGAATCCTGGTGGTGGGAGGTCTGGAACGAGCCCAACATCGGCTACTGGAAAGGGACGCCCGCCGAGTACCACAAGCTCTACGACTACGCCGCCGGCGCCGTGAAGCGCGCCCTGCCCACAGCCCGCATCGGCGGACCGCACTCCACCGGACCCCGCGATCCCAAGGCGCGCGAGTTCCTCCGCGCCTTCCTCGAACACTGCCTGCGTGGGACCAACTACGCCACCGGCAAGACCGGCGCGCCGCTCGACTACATCGGCTTCCACGCCAAAGGCCGGCCCGTCTTCGAGAACAACCTCGTCCGCATGGGCGTCAAAGAACAACTCACCGACATCGACGAGGGTTTCAAGCTCGTCGCCTCCTTCCCCGAGCTGAAGAGCAAGCCCGTCGTCATCGGCGAATGCGACCCGGAAGGCTGCGCTGCCTGTTCCTCCCGCGTCTACAAGCCCAACGGCTACCGAAACGGCACGATGTACTCGAGCTATACCGCCGCCTCCTTCCCGCGCATCTACGACCTCGCCGCCAGACACGGCGTGAATCTGATGGGCATCGTCACCTGGGCGTTCGAGTTCGAAGAACAGCCCTGGTTCGACGGCTTCCGCGATCTGGCCACCAACGGCGTCGAAAAACCCGTCCTCAATACCTTCCGCATGTTCGGAAGAATGGGCCAAAGCCGGATCAAGGCCGAGTCCTCTGCGCAGGCGCCGCTCGATGCGATGCTTGCCGGCGGCGTCCGCTCAACGCCCGACATCCACGCGCTTGCTACCCGCTCGGACAGGAAAGTGACCGTGCTGATCTCTCACTACCACGACGAAGACGCCGCGGGCCCTGAAGCGCAGGTCAAACTCGAGATCGCTAACCTGCCATCCGCCAAGCCGCGCATCCGCCACTTCCGCATCGACCGCGATCACAGCAACTCCTATGAAGCGTGGAAGCGCATGGGCGCGCCCGCCTCGCCCTCCCCAGCGGAGATCAAGCGGCTCGAACAAGCCGCCCGCCTCGCCGAAATCAAACCAGGCGCGAAGCCCCTGGAGTTCAGCCTGCCCCGGCAGGGAGTCTCCCTCATCGAGCTGAGCTGGTAATCGAAAT
>CAYWST010000560.1:0-2954 GCA_964461075.1 uncultured Solibacteraceae bacterium
GTCGTAGATATCGGCGGCGGCGACGAGCTGGACGCCGGGGTTGAGGAGGGCGTCGCGGACGTCGCCGGAGCCCATGCCGCCGGCTCCGATGATGGCGATGCGGATTGGTTTGGCGGATTGCATGGCGGTCATCCCTTCACCTGTGTGGATTGCGGATCCCAATTGAGGATTTTGCCCTGGGCCTGGGAGAGGTTGGAGAGGAGGGCGGGGGCGGCGGCGCGGAGGCCGAAGAGGGCGTCTTCGACGACGGGTTTTCGGGAGCGGACTGAGTCGAAGAAGTTGGCGTGGTGGTCGTTCTGATCGGAGTAGCCGCGGGGGGCGCGCCATTGTTCGCCGGCGGAGGGGGCGATGGCGTCCCAGGCGGGGGGAGCGCCGGGTTTGGACTCGGGCGGGGTGCGAGAGAGGGAAACGCCGTTGCCGATGGAGAGGACGCCTTCCGAGCCGGTGAAGCGGAAGCCGGAGGATTCGCCGGCTCCGTTGACGAAGTTGACGCGGAGGGCGAGGTTGAAGGCGGGGTGATTGGGGGTTTCGGGGTAATCGTAGAGGCCGAGGAGGATATCGGGGACGTCGCGGCCGTCCTTCCAGAAGCGGAGGCCGCCGGAGGCGAAGACGCGGGTGGGGCCGATGGCTCCGATGACGAAGTGCAGGCCGGAGAAGAGGTGGACGAAGAGGTCGCCGGCGACGCCGGTTCCGTAGTCCTGATAGTTGCGCCAGCGGAAGAGGCGGATGGGCTCGAAGGGGCGTTTGGGGGCAGAGCCGAGGAAGCGGTCCCAATCGACGGTGGAGGGGGAGGCGTCGGTGGGGATGGAGTACTGCCAAGCGCCCATGGCGGAGTTGCGATCCCACCAGGCTTCGACCATGTTGAGTTTGCCGATGGCTCCGGCGCGGAAGAGGTCCTGGGCTTTTTTGTATTCGACGGAGGAGACGCGCTGGGATCCGACCTGGAGGATGCGGCCGGTTTGCCTGGCGGCTTCGACGACTTTGAATCCGTCTTCGATTTTCCGGACCATGGGCTTCTGGACGTAGACGTCCTTGCCGGCGTTCATGGCGTCGATGGCGATCTGGGCGTGCCAGTGGTCGGGCGTGGAGACGATGACGGCGTCGATCTCCTTGCGGGCGAGGACTTCGCGGTAGTCGCGGGTGGTGAAGAGGTCCTTGCCCCAGCGTTCGCGGGCGCGGTCGAGGCGGCCCTGATAGACATCGGCGACGGCGACGAGTCTGGTTCCGGCGGGGGCCTGGAGAGCGGCTGAGGTATCGGCAGAGCCCATGCCGCCGATGCCGATCGTGGCAAACTGAATCTTGTCATTTGGGGACCGGGCCTGCCGGGCGGCCGCGGGGAGCGCGGCTCCGGCGGCGGTTGCCTGAAGGAAGTGTCGCCTCGAAGAAGCCATGAAGACATTGTATGGGTGGAAGCGGCCGCGATGAAGCTGCGGCGGAGCGAGTGGATTCTGCTGGCGTGGTTTGCGGGCGCGGCGGTGGTGGGGCAGCGTCCGCGGCACTGGGTGTGCCTGCTGGTGGTGGCGGGGCTGGCGGGGCTGATGAGCTGGAAGAGGTGGGAGAAGGCGCGGGACTGGCTGCCGTACCCGCTGATGTTGCTGGCGTACCGGAGCGTGGGCTGGATGGCGACGCCGCACGAGAGCCGGGCTTTCGAGGAAGCGATGGTGGCGTGGGACCGGAAGCTGCTGGAGGACTGGCTGCTGAGGGCGGCGATCGAGGGGTTGGGGCCAGTGGGGCCGGCTTTGCTGGAGTTGGCTTATCTGCTGGTGTACGGGATGCCGGCATACATGGTGGCGGTGTTCTGGCTGGAGAGGAAGCGCGAGCGGATGGACCTGGCATGGGTGGTGGTGCTGGGGGCGACGCTGGGGGCGTATGCGATGTATCCGTTCGTGCCGAGCGATCCGCCGAGGGCGGTATTCCCGGGTGAGGACATGCCGCTGATGACGCTGGTGCGGCGATTGAATCTGGCAATTGTGGGGAATTACGGAATTCACACGAGCGTATTTCCAAGCGGGCATGCGGCGGCGGCGTTCGGCTCGGCGTTCGCGACGATGCTGCTGCTGAGAGAACGGCCGTGGCCGGGGCGATGGCTGTTGGTCCTGGCGGCGCTGATCGCGGTGGCGACGGTGTACGGGCGGTATCACTATGCGGTGGATACGGCGGCGGGGCTGCTGCTGGCAGTGCTGGCGGCGGCGGTGGGCTGGTGGATGCGGGAGATGGAGTAGGGTCATGGGATCAACTCCCAGGGCCTGGCGTTGGGGTTGACGGCGCGCTCGAAGAGCTCGCGGGAGAACCATTGTCCGGGGGCGGCGGTGAATTCACAGAGGAATTCGGAGTTAAATCTCTGTTCCCCGAGAAGGAGGCGCTGTTCGGCGAGGAAGCCGGGCGCGATGCGGGGGCACTCGGTGGCTTTGACCTGGAAGCGGGACCAGCCGGCGTTATCGAGGGTGTTGTGCCAGATGTGGTAGAAGAAGCCGGACTGGCCGTTGGGGGTGGAGAGGAGCCAGAGGGCTCCGGCGGTGGCGGCGAGGGAGGGGAGAAGGGCGTGAATGAAGGAGTCGGGGACGAAGGCGGCTTCGTCGATGAGGAGGAGGCTGGGGGAGAAGCCGCGGGTGGTGGCCTGATTGGCAGGGAGCGCGACGAGGCGGGCGCGATTGGGGAGGAGGAGGGAGCGTGCGTTGCGGCGGTCGGTTCGTTTCGGGATTTTTAACACGGCGAGGAATTCGGCGCATTTGGCGATGAATTCGGCGGATTGGCGGAGAGAGGGGGCTGCGACGAGGGTGGTGGTGGCGGGATGGGTGAGGGCGAAGTGGAGAGCTTTCAGGGCGGTGATGGTGGATTTGCCCCACTGGCGGGTGCAACAGAGAATGAGATTGCGGCCGGGGTGATTGAGGAGGGCGGATTGAGCGGGATCGGGAGTGAAGTTGAGGGAGGCGGCGAATTCGGAGGGTTGGGCG
>CAYWST010000561.1:0-2944 GCA_964461075.1 uncultured Solibacteraceae bacterium
GTTCCCACTCGCCGACCCCGCCGACCGCAGCCTCAACCCCCAACTCAGGAACGCACCGAATTCCTCACCCTGAAGGACAAATGGAACCGCGCCGATGCCGAAGAAACGCGGGCGTTTCTCGATTTCGACAAAACGAACTCTGCCGGCGAGCAAGCATTCACCTGCGCGGCACGCGATTAGCCGTGCCTGCACTCGCAACTCACCCCCTGATGATGGTCCGAATCGGCTGCTCGGTCATCTGCCACCGCTCTGGAATCTCGATTCGCCTCATCTGCCAAAGTCGCCCGCCGCACTCTTCCAATCAGACCTCGACGAGTGGGCTATGCCGCCATCAGCGCTTTTTATATCTCAAGCGTCTTGCATATTCGCAGCTTTTGCCTTAGTCTATTAACTATGGTTGCCGCTGGCGCACCCCGACTCCCGGTTTCTGCCGCGCACCCATATTCCATCGTTGGTCCCGTAGTGGTAGGCAGCATTAGCATCATTCGAATTCGGGTCATCGTACCTGGGTTCGCCTGAGTGAGCCGCGACGGGATCTAAAGCCGGATTCAGGCCACCAGGCGGGACAACCCCGATGGTGGCTTTTCTCTTAGGTCCCCAAGCGAACAACCAAGACGGTCTGAGGAGAGATAACGTATGTCGCAACTGATGAGCGGCGCTCGCATCCTGCTGGAGTGCCTGGTTCGGGAGGGCGTCGACACCATCTTCGGCTACCCCGGCGGCGTCACACTGCCCTTCTACGACGCCATGTATGACCACCCCATCCGCCACGTCCTCGTTCGCCACGAGGAAAACGCCTCCTTCGCCGCCTCCGGCTACTCACGCGCCACCGGCAAAGTTGGCGTCTGCTGCGCCACCTCCGGCCCCGGAGCCACCAACCTGACCACCGGCCTGGTCGACTGCATGATGGACTCCATCCCCATCGTCGCCCTCACCGGCCAGGTCACCTCCAAGCTGATTGGCAGCGACGCCTTCCAGGAGGCCGACACCTTCGGCATCACCCGCCCCTGCACCAAGCACAATTTCCTGGTCAAGGACATCAAGGACCTCTCCGCCACCATCCACGAGGCCTTCTATATCGCCCTCTCGGGACGTCCCGGCCCTGTTCTCGTCGATGTCACGAAGGACGTCTTCCAGGGCCAGGCGCACTATGTTCCCGTGAACGAAATCCACCTGCCCGGCTATAAGCTCGTCCTCGACGGCCACGCCGGCCAGATCCGCCGCGCCGCCCAGATGATGTGGGAGGCCAAGCGCCCCTACGTCTACGCCGGCGGCGGCATCATTCACTCCGGCGCCCATGAAGAGCTCCGCGAGCTCGTCGAAACCCTCGATTGCCCCGCCGTCTGCACTCTCATGGGCCTCGGCGGCCTCCCCTCCGAGCACCGCAACTTCATCTCCATGCCCGGCATGCACGGCTCCTACGCCGCCAACATGGGCATGTACGAAGCCGACCTCCTCATCGCTCTCGGCGTCCGCTTCGACGACCGCGTCACGGGCCGCCTCGCCGCCTTCGCCCCTCACGCCAAGGTCATCCACGTCGATATCGACCCCGCCGAAATCGGGAAGAACCGCGTGGCCGACCTCCCCATCGTCGGCGACCTCAAGCGCGTCATGACCAAGCTCAACCGCAATCTCAAAGAGCTCGAGCCCGAAATGAAGGAGCTCAACGCCGAGGCCCGCAGCCTCTGGTGGGGCCAGCTCAACGCCTGGCGCGATGAGCACCCACTGCAACCCGTCTTCGCCGACGACGAGATCAAACCCCAGCACCTGATGTTTGAAATCGACCGCCTCGCCCAGGGGAACACCATCGTCAGCGTCGACGTCGGCCAGCACCAGATGTGGGCCGCGCAGTTTATCCGCTTCAACGCTCCGCGTCTTTGGCTCTGCTCCGGCGGCCTCGGTTCCATGGGCTTCGGATTCCCCGCCGCCATTGGAGCCGCCTTCGCCTGTCAGGACAAACCCGTGATCGCCATCTGCGGCGACGGCGGCTTCCAGATGTCCATCCCCGAACTCGCCACCATCGCCAACCACCATCTCAACGTCAAGGTCATCGTCATGAACAACGGCTACCTCGGCATGGTCCGGCAATGGCAGGAGCTGTTCCACAATAACCGCCTCTCGGCGGTCGAGCTCAGCTCCTTCCCCAACGTCGAGCACCTCGGAGCCGCTTACGGCATCCCCGGAAAAATCGTCCGCAAGCCCTCCGAACTGCGCGCCGAACTGGAACGCGCCTTCTCCACCGAGGGTCCCTACCTCATGGATATCCGCGTCAGCAACACGGAAAACGTCTACCCCATGGTGCCCGCCGGCGGCGCGATCAATGAAATGCTGCTCGCGCCTCCCCAGCCCGTCGCGGTCGAATAACGGAGTCCCATCATGATCATTTCCGTCCTTCTCGAAAATAAACCCGGCGCGCTTATGCGCGTCACAGGCCTGCTCACCCAGCGCGGCTATAACATCGAGTCCCTCACCGTCGCCCAAACCCTCGACCCCGGACTCTCCCGCATGACCATCGCCGTCGACGTCGACCAGAAGCTCCGCCCGCTCGTCATCAAGCAGATGACCCGGCTGATCAACGTCCTCCAGGCGACCGACCTCACCGAAGCCGCCGCCGTCTGCCGCGAGATGGTGCTGCTCCGCGTGCGCTCCGCCATGAGCAACCGCACCGCGATCCTCAAAGAAGCCGAAATCTTCGGCGCCCGCGTCGTCGACAGCTCCGTCGAGGGCTTCGCCCTCGAAGCCACCGGCGATCCCGAAAAGCTCGCCGAATTCATCGCCGTGATGGGCAGCTACGGCGAAATCGAAGTCACCCGTTCCGGCATGGTGGCGGTCAGTCTCGAAGCCAAAAAGCTCCGGCTCAACCCGCCCATCCCCAAGCCCGCCTCCGAACCGGTTGAAACGCGCTGAAATTGTGGCAGGCACCATTTCTGTCGCTGGGAAATGG
>CAYWST010000562.1:0-2930 GCA_964461075.1 uncultured Solibacteraceae bacterium
TTGTCACGCCAGTGGCACAGCTGGGTAGCGAAGTTCGGTTAGGATAAGCGCTGAATGCATATAAGTGCGAAGCCTGCCTCAAGATGAGATCTCCCAACCGTAAGGTAACAAGGGCCCTGGAAGACGACCAGGTTGATAGGCCAGACGTGTAAGTGCAGCAATGTACTCAGCTTACTGGTACTAATAGCCCGTTCGGCTTGACCATAAGATTTTCTCCGTACATTAAGCCAGCTTGTGTACTTGTGATTTACCCGTCAATATCCCAGACTTCAACTCTACAAGTTTTGGGTGACCACAGCGAGGGGGTCCCACCCGTTCCCATCCCGAACACGGTAGTTAAGCCCTTCAGCCCCGATGGTACTGCGCGCGCGAGTGCGTGGGAGAGTAGGACGTTGCCCGATTAACACAAAAAGCCCCGGTATTCCCCCGGGGCTTTTTCAATTGGAGGCCTCCCTTCCCCGAACGCCGCCGTCCGGCGATAATTGGGGAATGCGACTCCTGGGGCTGTTCTTCATCCCCGCAGTACTCTTTTGTCAGATCCCGGCGAACCCGCCGCCCTACGACCCGAACGATCCGGAAGGAATCGTTGCGTACCCCAATGGGACCGGGCGTTATGCGTGGAAGCGCAAGGGAACCTGGACGGTCTCCCAACCCCTCTACGCCCCGACCGGCACTCCGGCCGGCTTATCGCCCCCGACGGCGTCAGACCGCGCGAAAATGACCGCAACGCTGGACGCCCTTTCGGCGCTGCTGCGGGCGACTCCGGAAGGCTCAAACCCCGTCGGGTATTTCATGAAGGAGAGCCGCACATACAGTCTGGCCGCGCCGTTCGAGTTGCCCGCCGATTTTCCGGCGGCCCGGCACCCCATTATCTATTCCACCGGATTCTACCCCTTCTACATCTCGGACACTCTCAGGAATGGGGTCTTTGTCCCGGACAAAGGGGGCGAGACGTCGGCTGTGTATTTCTACTTCAACCGCATGCCCGGCGCTTACAAGCAGCAGGTGGTGGCCAAGGAGAGCCGTGCGGACGCAAAAGCCATCGAGTTCTACACCCGGCCGGACACGAAGACGACGTACGCGGGTTTCCCGGTGGTGGATGGCGAAGACCTGATGATTGTCCGCGGCGGACGCGATCCCTGGATGACGGTTCCCTATGGCCGCGCGTTGAAAGCGGCCATGGTCGAGTATGAAAAGGACCGCGCGACAGCCGAGCAGCGGCTGGCAGGCCTCAAGAAGAAGGAGGCTGAAACGCTGACGCCGGAATACGAAAAGGCGATGCGGGATCACCTGGAGAAGTATTCAGGCCAATTCAAGACGACAGATCCGAAGAAGTGGAAGGGCCGGCTCGAAGGGATGGAGCGCGAGCTCGTCTATAACCGGGAGAAGGCGAAGAAAGATGCGAATCCTCAGCGGGACAAGGACGGCAACTGGTACTGGAACCCGATCGACGCGCATGCCGACGCCGCGAAACGGATCGCGGCGATGACACCGGAGGAAGCCGCGAAGCCGGCCTGTTTTCTGGAGGCGGCGGGCGAGCAGGGCCGCTACAGCATGCGGGGGAGTGTGCTGCCCATGGGCGCGGATCCAAACTGCCGCGAGTTGGTCACCGAGAACTTCGGCTATTTCGACCCAAAGCTGCCGCGAACGGCGCCGCAGATTCTGCTGGTGCGTTCTCTTGGACGCTGCGCGAAAGTGGTGGACGGCAAACTCGTCGGCCCACGGCCGGACCTGCGTTCACTGGCTCCGCCGCAGGGTTGTTACCGTCATGTGCCGATCTGGGAGGCGCTGGACTGGCAGAAAGTGGCAGCTCTGCTGGCGCCTTGAACAGTCTCAGTGGGAAACCGGCGCCGGCGCCGCATCGGTATGCGCGGGGCGGATGAGCAGCACCAGCACGACAGAAAAGAGGGCCACCGTCGCGAAGATTCCGAAGATAGCCAGCAGCGGGATCTTCATGTCGCGCAGGACGCCAAAGCCCCAGTCGGCGAGCCCGCCGCAACTGATGCTGACCATGTTCATGATGCCGTAGCCGGTGGCGCGCAGATGGGGCCGCGCGATCTGGCAGAGGATCGGCATATTGTTTGTATCGAAGAAGCCCCAACCCAAGCCGAACAGGACAAGGAAGGCGATGGCGACGCCGAGCATGCCGGTTTGCGGGGAGTAGCCGACGCCCATCATGGCGGCGGCGATCAACACCATGCCGATAGCGCTCGTGTAAATGCGACCTCTCCGGGTGCGGCGCATCCAGCGGTCGGCGAGCCAACCGCCGATGAGCGCGGCGGCGACGGCGGCGACCATCCAGTAGAGCGTGGCCGAGACTCCGGCCTTCCCCTGCCCGATGCCAAACTCGCTCTTCAGAATCGCAGGCATCCAATCGCGGACAATCCAGCCAGCCATGGCGGGCAGAGTAAAGTAGAGAACGAGCAAAACGAAGGAAGGATTGCCGAGCAGCTCACGGAGCGCGCCGGCCGGGGACGTCTTCGCGGGCTCGGCGGCTTGCGCCGCTGCAGGGGCGTTGCGGACGAGCAGGAAGAGCGGGATCGCGTACAGCACGCCCAGGAGACCGCACAGTTCGAACATCCAGCGCCAGCCCAGTTCAGGATGATCGGCCGCGTAGCCGCTGAAGCCGCCGATGATGACGCCGGCGTAGATGCCCATCTGATGCATGCCGACGGCTCGCGACCGGGTTGCGCCGAGGTGGTAATCGGCGATCAGCGCCAAGGCGGCCGGGATGTAGAAAGCCTCGCTGATTCCCATGACGGCGCGAGTGAGCAGGAGTTGCTCGTAGTTCGAGACCTGGCCGGTGGCCCATGTAATGGCCGACCAGACGACAAGGCTGCCGGCGATGACGTGACGGCGGCTGAAGCGATCGGCGAGGTAGCCGCCGATAGGGCTGAGGAAAGCGTAGGTCCATTTGAACAGGGCGAGGA
>CAYWST010000563.1:0-2930 GCA_964461075.1 uncultured Solibacteraceae bacterium
TCCCCATCCCATCCGGCCGTGACCGCGACGATTCGCCCGCCGCGGTTGAGCAGTGCCATCGTCGGGACCAGAGACCGCTCTTGCGGCGGATGGTTCGAATAGGCGGTCGCATCCGCCTGCGAAACCACACCCGATGGCAGGCTCAGCCCATTCTCACGCCGGTCCCTTTCCAGCGCCGCAGGCGTATCCACATTCCGCGCCAAGGCGATCGGCGGGAAACCCTTCGCCCCGGACACGGCGCGGCGCCAACCGCGCTCGCCAACGTCCCGGCAAGCAATCGCCTCCTGCCGGTCATCGCACGCTCCCGCTCCCGTGCTCCCCGTGTCTTGACGAACCGCAGCCGCCATGATGTCCGCACCCCGCCACCAGTGGCTTGAGTTTCCCCTCCAGGTATTGCTCCGCCAGCGCGGTAGCGTTCTCGCCAGGCGCGCCCGCGAGAATCTCGATGGAAGCCGCTTCCAGCTTCGACGCCGCGCCCGCTCCGATGCCGCCTGCGATCACCACCCCGACGCCATGCTGCTTGAGAAACGGTGGCAGAAGGCCGTGCTGATGGCCGTTCGTCGCCACCTCCCTCATGCTTTCAACCCGCTTCGCAGCGGGGTCCACGTCGATCAACGCCATCGTTTCGCACCGCCCGAAATGGCCGGAAAGCCGGCCGCCGGACACTGGAATGGCGATCCTCATGGTATCGACCTCTTTTCCCGGCGCTGACAGCGCGCCGACGATGCTGTATTCTCAAGTTGCTGATAGATGCAACTCACATTTAGAATACACTGACAGACAATGGCAGATCAACGGATGAACGCCGCATGGCTTGGCCTCGAACCGATCGGAGTGATCGAAACCCCCTTCCAGTCCTGTGCGGAAACGCCGGTCCAGCCTTCCCGGGCGCGCGATTCCGTTGGCCGCGTGCGCGTGAACCCGCCGTACGCCGAAGGCCTCCGGGACCTCGAAGGGTTCGACCGCGTATGGCTTCTCTATTGGCTCCACCGGTCCGCCCCAGCGTCCATGCTCGTTACGCCGTTCCTCGACAACGCGCCGCGCGGTCTCTTCGCCACCCGCGCGCCGGCGCGCCCCGCGCCCATCGGCATCTCCGCCGTCCGCCTTCTCGCCGTGCGGGGAAACCTGCTGGAGGTGGCCGGCGTCGACATGCTCGACGGCACGCCACTGCTCGACATCAAGCCCTACGTTCCCGAGTTCGATAGCTATCCGGACAGCCGTGCGGGCTGGTTCGACTCCTCCGGCTCAACTCGCCGGCTGAGCGACGAACGCTTCCAGTCGAAAGCAGGCGCGGCGCCGCAATCGTAATTCTCATCTCGAAAGGACTTCCTTCATGCCCCTCCATCCCGATGTCATGCGCGAGACGATCAAGGCGGTCGTCGTCGTGCAGGCCACCCCTCTCAACGGCGACGGCAGCCTCGATCTCGCGGGGCTGCGCGCCAACACGCGCTTTCTCGTCGAGCGATGCGCAGGCAAGCGCATCGTTCTCGTGCCCACCGGCAGCACCGGCGAGGCCTACGCGCTTTCCGACGCCGAGCGCATCCGGGTGATTGAAACCGTCGTTGACGAAGCGGCCGGCCGGCTGCCCGTCGTCGCCGGCACGGCCGCCGCGGGCACCGAACACACCATCGAACTCTCACGCGCGGCGCAGAAGGCTGGCGCGGACGGCGTCCAGGTCGTCCTGCCCTATTACCACGTCCCCAGCGAGGACGGCCTCGCCCGCCATTTCCTCCGCCTCGCCGACGCCCTCGACATCGGCGTCATGATCTACAACAATCCGGTGGTTTCCAAGCTTTGGATGCCGCCCCATGTCATGGCCCGCTGCGCCGGGCATCCCAACATCGTGGCTGACAAAGAGAACATCGCGGACGTCACTCTCTACAAAGCCATGCGCGACGCCGTCGAACCCGCGAAAATGTCCGTCCTCTGCGGTCTCGGCGACCTGCACTTCGCATACGCCGCCGCTCTCGGGTGCCCCGGCTTCGTCACATGGACCGCGAACTTCGCGCCGGAGATCTCGCTCGACCTGCTTGACGCCGCCGATGCCTGCGACTTCCGCCGCGTCCGCCAGGCCGCCGGCAGATCCGGCCGCCTCTATGAGTTCGCCGGCGCCTGCGCCCGCCGGCGCGGCCGCGATCCCTGGGTTCTTCCGGGCTTCAGCTCGTGCCATATCTACGTCGGTGTCCTGAAGGCCGCGCTCGAACTCGCCGGCCTCGCCGGCGGCCCCCTCCGCGGCCCCGGCGCCGCCCGGCTGCCCGAAGAGCGCCAGGAGCTCAAGGTTCTGCTCGAAGAGATTGGCGTCGCCCCGGCCCACGCTTAGGTGGAAGCTGCATCTATTCTCACCCGGTGCTAACCTCGGATGATAAGCCCTGGGAGGCTCGATTGCCCAAGAAACTCTGTCCACGGCATGGCGGGGATCATCCCTGCACCTGCGCCATGGGAAACCTCTACCGGTTCGTCGAACCGGTCGTCCTCCTGCTGCTGAAGCAGAAGGGCAAATCCTACGGCTACGACCTCGCCGGGAGCCTTCATCAGCACGCCCTCACCGACGCCGAAATCGAACGCGCCGCCCTCTACCGCACATTGCGCCAACTCGAATTCAACGGCAACGTCGCTTCCGAATGGGAAACCGACGCGAGCGGCCCCGCCCGCCGGGTCTATAAACTGACCGCCCAGGGCGAACGCCATCTCGAGGAGTGGACCACCGTCCTCGACCATGTTTCGAAGTCGATGGCCCGCTTCGTCAGAACGGCGCGCAAATCCCGCCCTGCCCCAAGGCGCGGCTCTTGAACCGCCCTTGCCCGACGTGAAACGATTGCTCCTGAGGACCTGAGCCCTTCATGCGCGAGTTGTTCCGCCTGTTCGCTTACGCCCGACGCTATAGCTGGGCTCTCGCCATGTCCGTCATCCTCATGATGATCGCCGGCGCC
>CAYWST010000564.1:0-2925 GCA_964461075.1 uncultured Solibacteraceae bacterium
AAGCTTAACGAGTTTGGTGACTATTTAAAGGTGGCGGGCGCCGGCGACGACGCCGACGGTTAACAGGAATGAATCGCCGGGCAGGAAGAAGCCGACCAGCAATCCTGTTTCGGCTAAGACGACTCCGCACAGGAGCAGGTAGCCCCACCAGCCGGCGAAGACCGTCCCGAGAAGCTGGATGAGCTTTTCGGGCGTAGTCAGGGTCCGCAGGAAGCCGATCAGAGTCTCGATCATCTAGCTGCGGAAGCTTCCGATGAGGCGGTTGATGCTCTCTTCGTAGATCTTCACTTTCTTCTCTTTGACCATCGACTGAACGACGCTGTCGAGGAAGAGGGCGCGGCGGTCGCGGGCGCGGCGGTTTTTGAGCTCGTTGAGGAGCTGGTCGCGCTGCGCGGCGAGCTGGGTGAGATCCGCGGGCTGTTTTTCGAGGACCTTCATAAAGAAGGAGCCGCCGCCGCCGGAGACGGGGCCGACAACGTCGCCGGGGTTTTTCCTGAAGGCTTCAGCGGCGCTGGAAGCGAGGCCGAAGCCTTCAATGCTGCCGTTGCGGTCGACGAGGGAGGAAGTCTTGACCGTTGCGCCGAGCTCCTTGGCGACCGCCTCAAACGAAGCGCCCGCCTTCAGTTTGTCGGAGGTTGACCTCACAGCCTCGGTGAGGAGCTTTTGGATTTTTGACAGAAGGACCTGTTCGCGGACATCGCTCTCGACCTCGGCGAGCTCGGCGGGGCGTTCCGGCTGGATGGCGGCGATCTGAGCGAAGACGAGCTTGTTCTCGCCGACGGTGATCACCGGGGTGACACCACCTTTGGGGAGCGTGAAGACGGACTGGGAGAAGCTCTCCTCCGTGCCGACTTCGGGGATCGGCTGACCGCGGCGAATCTTGTCGGCGGTGATGGGCGCGACGCCGAACTGCTTAGCCAACTGCTCCGCCTCGGCGGGAGACTTGACCAGGGCGGCGCGGATCTGATCGCCCGCAGTCTGCATTTTGTTGAAGACCTGGGCGCGGAGCAGTTCCTTGCGGATCTCGTCGCGAACTTCGGCGAGCGGGCGGACGCGGGCTTCTTCCTTGGCCTCGAGCTTGAGGATATGGAAGCCATACATCGTCTTGACAAGATTGCTGATCTCGCCGGGCTTGAGAGAGAAAGCGGACTGCTCGAACTCGGGCACGGTCTGGCCGCGGGTGACCCAATCGAGATCGCCGCCTTTAGCGGCGGAGCCGGGATCCTCGGAATTCTTGGATGCGAGCGCGGCGAAGTCGGCTCCGCCCTTGACCTGCTTGAGGAGATCCTGAGCCTTCTTCTCGATGTTGGCGGCTTCCGACGCAGGCTTGTCCTGAGTCTTGAGAAGGATGTGGCGGACGCGGACGCGTTCGGGAGTGCGGAAGCGGTCGAGACTGGAATTGTAGGCTCTCTCGATGTCGGCGTCCTGGACGGAAATTGTGGCAGCCACCTTTTCTTCGGTGATGGGGTAGAGGAGGAGGGTGCGGGTTTCGGGGATGGTGTAGCCGGAGCGGGCGGACTTGAAGTGTTCCTCGATCTCGGCGGGGGTGGGCGCGGCCTTGGCGCGGAACATGTCGTTATTGATGGAGAAGTAGGAGACCTTGATCTTCTCGTTGGCGGCGCGGAAGGCCTCTTCGACCTCGGAGGGGGAGACGACGACGCCTTCGAGAACGAGGGATTCAAGGCGGGAGGCGAGCATCTGCTGGCGCATCTGGCTTTCGAACTGAGGGATGGTGAGATTCAGGCGGGTGAGGAGGCTTGCGTAAGCCTCTTTACCGAGGAACTTGCCGTTCTCATAGAGCATGGGGAGGGTTTTCTGGAGGGTCTTGGCGAGTTCCTCGTCGGTGACTCTAAAGCCGTGTTCGGCTGCGTAGAGGGCGATGGCGCGCTCATTGATCATCTGGTTGATGACGGGGCGAAGGTAGACGGATTCGAGGCCTTTGGGGATCTGCTGCGCCTTGAGTTCTCGAGAGATGACTTCGCGGACGTCCGTGGCGGTGAGTTTGGAGTCGCCGATTTCGGCGATGAGGGACGGGTCCTGACTGGTTCCGGAGCCGAGCATTCCGTAGCTGGGCACCAGGGTGATCACCATCGCGAGGGCGACGAGGCCCAGAAGGATGCCGAGGAGAAGGCGGACGGACTTCTCTCGGCTGCGGAACAGGTCAAACATGGAAGTCAGGTACTCCTGATGGAAAGCGATCGGGGCGCGAAGCGCCCAAATAGCTAGTGTATCAAGCTTGGGGAAGGCGGCTGGCGGTTTGGCGTGACCGCGGCTCAGGGGAGCCGCGCCACAATGCGGCGAACCGGCCCAATCATCCCATCTCAGTAACAAGCGACTCAGAAGCGGGGCTCGCGGCCCAATTCGCACTCGGAGTGAATGGCGCGGACGGCTTTTTCGACGCCGGCTTTACGGACGGCGATGGCGATGGTGAGTTCGCTGGCGCCCTGGGCGATGGCGATGATGTTGATGCCCTCGCGGGAGATGGCAGTGAAGATGCGGCCTGCAAGGCCGGGATGACCCTTCATGCCTTCGCCGACGATGGCGATGAGGCCGACGTCGAGGTCGGCGTCGATCGGGTGGAGGTAGCCGTGGGCGAGCTCGAGGGAGAACTCCTCCTCGAGGCGCTCGATGACGCCGGGGAGTTCCGACTGGCGAATGAGAAAGCAGAAATTCTGGCGGTAGGAGGAGGAGGTGAGGGCGAGAACCTCGGCGTCCGCGGCGGCGAGCGCGTCAATGGCGCGAGCCATGACCTTGGTGCCGGACAGGAGCGCGCTGGCAGGTTCGAGGGAGACAAGCGCAACGTTGTGCATGGAGGTGACGGCGCGGGGGCCGGTAAGGCCGTCGCGGGTGGCGGGAACGATGCGCGTGCCGGGGAAGGGGATGTTGAAGCTGTTCTTGCTCCAGACGGGAATGCCCTTCTCCATG
>CAYWST010000565.1:0-2905 GCA_964461075.1 uncultured Solibacteraceae bacterium
CTCTCAGTCCCGGTCGTTGGCCCGTCTCTCGGCCGAGTATCCCGAAGCCGAATTGGTTCCGACCCATCTCGCCGATTGGCAGGCGGCTCTAGAGGTTCTCAACGGGCCCGTCGACGTGGCGGGCTCGGTCTTCCAACAGATGGTATGGAGCTACCTGCGTACCATCCCGCCGGGTGAGACGCGCTCCTATTCCGAGGTCGCCTCCGCCCTCGGCCAACCCGGCGCTGCCCGGGCAGTGGCGCGCGCCTGCGCCACCAATCGCGTCGCCGTCGGCATCCCCTGCCACCGCGTGATCGCCGCCAGCGGCGGACTCGCAGGCTACAAATGGGGCGTCGATCGAAAACGCGAACTCCTCAGTCTCGAGCGGGACACGATTTCGGAAAGTTAGGCCAACCGCCGGCGCTACAATCGAGCCCTGCGGCCGTCCAACCGCGTCCGGCCGAACAATGAAGGCTTCCCGATACACGAGGCGATGCGCGATTTCCTCGACTGGCGGCTGCGTGGCTACCGCGTCGCCATCAGCCACGCCGCTCCGCCGGCCAGCGTGATCAGCGTCAGCGGCGCGCCCGCGCGGAAGTAGTCGCGGAAGCTGATCACCACACCTGGCCTCGCCTTCTCCACGACAATCAGATTCGCCACCGAAGCGAGAATCGTGAAGTTGCCCGCCAGCGTGGACGACATCGCCAGCGTCAGCCAGGCCGTCTCCGGTTCGGAAAGACTCAACACGAGCGGCTTGAAGACCAGCACCGCCGGCACGTTTGAAACCAGGTTCGACAGGACGGCGGAAAACACAGTCATGGCGGGAATTCTGTCCAGGCGATACTGTTCGCCGAAACGGTAAACAGAATGCGCCAGGTCTGTCTTCTCGACCCCCGCCACGACGATGAAGAGTCCCGCGAACATCGCCAGCAGCGCCCAGTCGACGTCTTCGTAGACCTTCTCCGGCTTCACACGGCGCGTGATGAGCATCAACGCCCCCGCCACGATCGCCGTCTCAGCCACCGGCGTGCCCCCGAAGAAGAAGAACACCATGCCCGCGCCCACCGCGAGCGACTTCCACAACAGCGGCCGGATCAGTCTCAACCGCTGATCCGGCGGCACCTCGATGAACTTTCCGTCGAACTCGCTTCGGAACGTCAGGCGCAGCACGATCCACGCCGCCACCAGCGAAAAGGCCGCCACCGGCGCCAGCGCCGCCGCGAACTCGGGATACGGGATGCGCGACATCGCGCCGATCATCATGTTCTGCGGATTCCCCGTAATGGTCGCCACGGAGCCGGCGTTGGACGCCATCGCCACGCCCAGCAGATACGGAACCGGATTCCGCTTGAGCGCCAGCGTGATCTCCATTACCAGCGGCGTCATCACCAGACAGATCGTGTCGTTCACAAACAGCGCCGAAAGCACGCCACTCACCCCGACAACCCCCGCCAGCAGCGTTCGCGGGTGATGCGCCCGCCGCACCACCCAATCGGCAACCAGCCGGAAGAAGCCCGAGAGCCGCAGGTTCGAAACTACGATCATCATGCCCAGCAGGAGTACGATCGTGGGCCAGTCCACCGCCTTCAGCGCCTCTTCGAATCCGAGAGTCCCGGACGCCACCATCAGACTCGCGCCGATAATTGCCGCGCCAGTCCGGTCTACCCGCAGCCCCGGGAATCGCCCGAGCGCAAGCGTCAGATAGGTGGCGAGAAAGATCAGCAGAGCGGCCATCGTGTTCGCGCTTCCTTATCATCGCAGTATGCTGTCTCCATGCGGTTCGCCCTTTACCTGATCCTTACGCTGCAGCTCCCGGCTCAAACTCTCTATGAAGAGGATGTGGCCGCCACCAAAGGGAATCGCGACGCCAATTGGCGGCAGCTCACGGCGTATGTCGAGCGTCTGGAGACCGGCGATCCCCGCATGAGCTTCGCGCGGCAGATCGGCTTTCCGTCACCCGGGCTCGCCCTCAAGGGCGCGCCGCGCATCGAAAAGGCCGGCCAGGACGAACTCGGCGTCTATCACCGCGTCTGGCTCCCCGTGGGCGACAACCTCGAAGCCCACGGCCTTCTCCTGCTGCCGGCGGCGCGGAAAGGGCGCATCCCGCTGATCATCGCGCAGCATGGCGGAGGCGGCACACCGGAACTTGCCTTGTTCCGCGGAGGCGCCAACTATCACGACATGATCCGCGGCGCGCTGCGCGAGGGCTACGCTGTCTGGGCGCCGCTCATCGTCATGTACCCTTTTGTCGACCGCGACCACGGCTCCGCCATCCCTCCAACCGTCCGCGAAGACCTCGACCGCCGTCTCCGCTTCCTCGGCACAACGCTATTCGCCCTCGAGATCACCAAGCTCAAGCTGGCGCTCGATTATCTGCTTAAACGCCCCGAGATCGACCCCGCGCGCGTCGGCTTCATCGGGCTGAGTTACGGCGGGTTCTACGCCGCCTACGCCGCCGCGCTCGAGCCGCGCATCAGGGCCGTGGTCGCCTCCTGTTCTCTCCGTCCCTGGGATCCCGCGGATCCCGAAGTCTGGAAACCGACCGGACGGCCCACCTTGCGGCCGCTCGAACTGATCTGGAATCTGGTCAGCCCCCGCCCCGTGCAGTTGCAGGTCGGCAAGGGCGACAAACTGCTTCCGGTCGACGGCGCGCGCCTCGTCGCGGAGAAGATCCGGCCATCCTGGGCGGCCAATCCCGCCCACTTCGACTATCAGGAGTTCGACGGCGGCCACGAATGGCACGGCGCCCTCGCCTGGCCTTTCCTGCGCGCACACCTGAAGTGAATTGTCCCTTCCGAGCCGCCTGGCTGCCTGCAAGAACCGGCGGCTGCGGGCTGGACAATCGGTTAACCAGCCACCGGCAGAGCCATCATCGCCTACCATGATGTCTCATCTTCTCCGCCCCCTGAGCGTCAGTAATTGCGGG
>CAYWST010000566.1:0-2890 GCA_964461075.1 uncultured Solibacteraceae bacterium
ACCTTCCCCCGGCCCCCCGCCTCGCTCGCCACGAACTCCTCAACCGCGTCCATCGCCCGCACCGCCGCCTTCGTCATCGGCAATCGAGCCGGCCACCGCTCGTCTCCCGTCTCCAGAAACCTCTGCCAGGTGAATGCGATCATCGAGTCCTCCGATCGCCGCCGCGTCTCCCCATAGAAACTCAGCGGCTGGTTCGGAATCATCCGTAACTGCACCGTCACCGACTTCGTCTTCATCGCGACGCTCGCCAGAAACGGCTCAGGCCCGGATGGCGGCTTCGATTGGTTGTTGCCGCCCTCAATCAGGAGCAGCGCCGCGTCGCTCCCCAGCGTGTCCGGCCTGTGGACCACCACCCAGTGTTTCCACTCGGTCCTGTCTACCTCCGCCGGCGTCAGCCAGTTCTGCGAGGTCATCTCCAAAACGAACGTCGTCATTCCCTTGCCTGCGTAGTTGGCGACAACCTGCCATTTGTACGCTGGATCAGGCTGCCGGACATACCGGTCCAGCGCCGTCTCCTGACCCGCCGCCGCCAGGGAAACAAAGAAAAAAAGCCAGCCTGAAGCGCGCATAAACTCCAAGGATAGCAAGGGCCGTCCGGCCGCTTCGATATACTTGGCTTCGATGCCAGGCGCACTCTCCTTCCTCACTGAAGCCCTTTCGGAAATTAAGGCCCAGGGCGGCTATTTCCGCCTCCGCCAACTCGAAAGCGCCTGCGAGCCCGTCTGCCGCGCCGACGGCCGCGAGGTCATCAATCTCGCCTCCAATAACTACCTCGGCCTCGCCAACCACCCCAAGCTCAAAGAGGCCGCCATCGAAGCTGTCCGCAAGTTCGGAACGGGCTCGGGGGCCGTCCGCACCATCACCGGCACCATGGCCATGCACATGGAGCTCGAACGCCGCATCGCCGCCTTCAAGCACACCGAAGCGGCTGTCGCCTTCCAGAGCGGATTCACCGCCAACGCCGGGACCGTCTCCGCCATTCTCACCCCGGACGACCACATCGTCAGCGACGAACTCAACCACGCCTCCATCATCGACGGCTGCCGCCTCTCCCGCGCCAAAATCCACGTCTTTCGCCACAAGGACGCCGCTCACGCAGAAGAACTCCTCGCCTCCCTCGCCGGAGCCGCGGGCAGAAAACTCCTCATCACTGACGGCGTCTTCTCCATGGACGGCGATATCGGCCCCCTCCCCGCCCTCGTCGAAGCCGCCGAACGCCACGGCGCCATCATGATGGTTGACGACGCCCACAGCTCTGGCGTCCTCGGCCGCAACGGGCGCGGCAGCGTCGATCACTTCAACCTCCACGGTCGCGTGGACATTCAGGTCGGGACTCTTTCCAAGGCCATCGGCGCCCTCGGCGGCTACGTCTGCGGAAGCCGCGATTTCATCGAGTACCTCTACCACCGCGCCCGCCCCTTCCTCTTCTCCACTTCACATCCACCCGCGGTGACTGCCGCCTGCCTCGCCGCCTTCGACATCCTCGAACGGGAGCCCGAGCGTGTTCAGACTCTCTGGGACAACACCCGGTATTTCCAGCAGGCCCTTCGCTCCAAAGGCTTCGACATCGGCGCCAGTGAAACTCCCATCACGCCCATCCATGTCGGCGACGCCGCCCTCGCCCACCAGTTTTCCGCCGAACTCTTCGAAGCCGGCCTTTGGGCCACCGGCATCGGCTTCCCCACCGTCCCCCGCGGCAAGGCCCGCATCCGCACGATCGTCACCGCCGCCCATTCTCCCCATCAACTCGACCAGGCGGTAGATACACTGTTCTCCATCGCGCGCCGCCTAGGCATCCTCCATGCTTAAGGCTCCCGGCGCTTCGCATTCGAGACGATAACAAGTATTTGTCAATCAACACCTTGGCCGGCGGTTCCCGCTTTTGCCAGCGCCGTTTTTCCGTACGCACCCGTCAGGCTTTCACAAGCCCTAAAGTGGGTGATTCGTTCTATATGTGGTGTGGAATGCAAAGGCTACTCTGACCTAAGCAGTGACTCGTCGCTGCCGGGAATAGGAGAGAGGATAATGAAAAAGCTCAACGCGTTCGTTTTGAAACTGCGGATTCTCAAGGACACCCGCGGTCAGGACCTCATTGAATATGCTCTGATGGCCGGCTTCGTCGCCGTCGCGGCTGGGGCGATCGTCCCCGGCGTCGCGGAATCCATCAAGACCATCTTCGGCAAAGTGAACAACGTGCTCAGCACCTCCGCTCAGGAAGGCAACTGAGTTTCGTTTCGAGTTCGTTCTGTTCGTTTTCAAAACTGCCCCGGCCCCCCCGGCCCCGACGACCGTGGGCAGGCTGAGGCAGACGTCCCTCACCCCGTACTGGCCCTCGATGAGGGTGGAGACCGTCAGGACGCTGCGCTCATCCCTCAGGATGGCCCCGCAGATTCGCACCATGGCCAGGGCCACCGCGAAGTAGGTCGCCCCCTTGCGCTCTATGATCTCGTAGGCGGCCTCGACCACCTGCCGGAAGATGGCCTCCCGCGCCCCCGGCTGGCAGCTCGCCTCGCAGACCGGGCAGTAATCCATCAGCCGGATGCCCCCGATGGTGGCCGCGACGATGTCCGTATTGATGGTGTCGGACGGGTCGACGGCCAGATTCCAGACATAGTCGAACGCCTGGTCGAACAGAACATTGCCCGTGCGCGTGGACGGCAGGACCGTCCATGTGAGGCCGTTGTCGGTGGAACGATAGATGCCGTCGCCTCGATACAACGCACCTCCACCCCCGGCGGCGGAGTTGCCCCTCAATTCGCCAGTTCCATAGTACCAGTTCGACGACCTTCCCGGGCGCGGATCCTGCACGAGACAGGATACGCTTTGAAGGTCGTTGATGGAGCCGACACGGGTCCAACTATTGCCGCCGTTCGTCGAGCGCATCATGCCG
>CAYWST010000567.1:0-2890 GCA_964461075.1 uncultured Solibacteraceae bacterium
ATGCCGCCTCGGCTGCAGTAGGAACCAACTGATAAACCGCTCGCGCAATTCATCGACCGAATAGAATGTTCGACCTGAAACCTCATTGCGGGCAAGGAATTCATAGAACGGCACGACGGCCTCAGACTCGGATTCGCTTTCTGATTCGGATTCCGCATTGATGCGGGAATCCGAATCCATCGTTGCTTCGAAACGGGAATTGTTCCAGCCGAACGATTGCGAACCTGAGTACGGCTGATCCCCGTCCAAAGGCTCAGAGTGCGACCACGCAAGGCCGCCTCCAAGGCCGGATGAATAGCCGGAGCTCGACGATTCCCCGGTCGTGCTGCTCCTGCCGCGCGCCCTTCCAAAGGATCTGACCGTGCGCCGTGATTCCCTCGGGTCCCAGGCTGTGCGAATGATTTCATCCTTCACTTCCCGTTTTGTAAGACCGTCCGGAAACATTTCACCGACCAGTTCCTCGGCGTCCCGACGTGAAGTCCTGAAAGCGATCTTCACATCGGTATTTGTAAAGAGCGAGTCGAGGTATCCGGGAATCTTCTCGGCCTGGGCTAACGTCTGATAGCTCAAGACAAAGTAGACGCCGAACTTCCTAAGTTTGTCGAGTGCCAGCGGCAAGTCGTCGGAAGCATACTCAGACGCTTCGTCGCATAGCACAAGCACTCCGCGCTTTCTCTCTTTCGGTGAACGACGGTAAGCATAGTTCACCACTTGATTAATAAGCGTGATGGCAAAGGTGCGCTGCAATTCCCGCGAAACCCGCGTTGGAGCGAGATTGACAAGAATTACTTTGCGCTCCTCGATAGCTCGCGCCAGGTCGAATGCCGGATTGAGTTGCCCCAACATCCGCCGGGCTTCATTAGGAATAGTCAGCTTGGCCGCGCGGTTGTGCACGGCCATGACCAACTGCTCCCGTTCGTACCGCTTAAGCGACTCGAACGACTCCCATTCGCGTCGAATGAAGTCGTTCTGGATATTCCGTAGAATAGCTGTACGCAGAAGCGAGTGTGACGGGGAAGCGAACTCGAGCATTTCCGCCAGCGTCGCCTGCGGGTGCTCAATCAAAGGAACCAACGTGTTCCGCATCCACGTCTCAGTTAAGGGCGCGACCGTCGAATCCGGCTGGCCATAGACCTTGCAGATCGCCCTATAGAACAGCTCAGCCAAGGTTACAGAGGTGACTCCGTAACCTTTCTTCCAGTCGAACCCAAAAGAGTACTGGGGGTCATTTAGGTCGATGCAGCAGAGTCGCGAAGTATGTGAAGCCGCCGCTGCGTACGACACGCCCCAGCGGTACAGCTCCTCACCGGGATCGAGCACGATAACCGGTACGTGATGAAGCATGCAGAACATAAGTATCGCGGCCAAGAGACGACTTTTGCCCCGTCCTGACCCACCGATAATTGCCCAATGGGAGAGGATCTCCCGCATATCAAGCTGGATGCGCTCGCCTGTCAGGGCATTACTGCCGAGTGTCAGTAGACTACTCATGACCGACTCCCTCCTGATGACTGGTACGCCATCTGGTCATAACGCTCGACGAGCTCTTCAGCAAGATCGGGGAATTCCCTCTGGACCTTCCCCATTAGAGCAGCACGTTTCAGCGTTTGTTCTTCGAGGCTGCGATGGAGCTCCTGCTCACGCATTTGCTCCAACCGGTGTTTCAGTTTCAGTTTCAGGATTTCGTTCCGTGCCTGCTTCAGCACTTCGTCCTTTGGGCGAAGGCGCTGCAACTGCACTTTCACTTCGATGCGCCAATTAGCGATGTCCCGTTTGATCTCTTCGATGGCGCGGGCGGTTTGCGCCTGCGCCAGTCGGATGAGATTCACGACCTCCTGTCGCCGAATCAGCGCCTGGTAGACGAGCTCACGCTCTTCCTCCCTAAACCTCCGGTGCGCTATACGCACGCGCCTCAGACGTTCATATTCAAGCAGGAAGTCGAGTTCACGGATGGCCGCGACCCTTAGCTCCGGTGTCAGGCGCACGTCGCTGTTGATGCACTCCAGAGCTTCGGCTCGGAGCATCACGAGAGAGCCTCCTTTTAGAAACCCTCGACCGTCGTCGTGTTGAATGACTGGAAAGTTCATTGGAGAAATCCTTCCCCGTAAATATCCTTGAGAAAATCATCTTCGCGGACGCTACTCAAGGATTTGTGTTCAGGTTCGCTCTTGAAGAACTTGTATGCGCCAAAGACTGCAAGCGCCAATATCGCTATGGCGAATACCGAACCCATTCCGTCATCCGGCTTATTGCCGGTGTCGGAGTCATTGGTTGAATTCTGTGACATATGCGTTTTCACTCACATTCTGGTTTAGTGTTGACTGGTTTGCGAACATCCCGTTCGCACTTCATTCCTCAACTTCCAGTTCATCAAGCTGCTGCTCGATTTCGAGCAACCGTCTGTTCTGATACGCATTCCTCCTATCAGGCAAAGCCATCTGTCGCGAGCGCGACGGAAGCTGCCTGCGGGGAGGCGGTGATGGGAGCTGAGGATTCGATTGTTCTCGGTGTTCCTTAACACCTTCTCTGATGCCCTGCGCCATAAGCGCGGCACCGATACCAATTAAGATCGGCCACATTATGTGACCTCCTCTCAGTTCTATGAGTGGGTCTTTACATAGGACCGAGCGTCGTGATACGATGCAAGAGTCCTATTTTTCTCTGCCGCGCTTTCAGCGGCTCCCCCCACCTTCACTGTGAACACTCCCGTTTGTGCTGGATGAACACGTGTTGGTGGGGTCTTTTTTTGCGCATAGCCATTCATCGCTGTCTGGAAAACCAGCAAGCAGACGTCAGCGCGAAAAAGATGTTGGTTGAGTTGAGAGTGAGAATGGAAACTTGGTTGCGGCGAATCAGGAAGGAATCATGTAAGTGTGGCGTGCTACACTGT
>CAYWST010000568.1:0-2888 GCA_964461075.1 uncultured Solibacteraceae bacterium
CGCGCTTCTCGAACTTGACGCGCTCGGTGTTTTGTTCGGTTAAGAGTTCGCCCTGGCGGCCTTCGGCCAGATCGAGGGTATCCACGAAACACAGCCCCGGGAAGGGCTCCCACTCGCCGGTCCTCTCGGTGAAGGTGTGCTCGATGTTCTGGGCGGCGATGTAATAGGGCAGCAGCATGACCTCATTGGCGAAGAGCTGATGCTTGTACATCCGCTTGAGGTCCCGCTTGGACATGCGGCGCATGAGGTTGACGATGAAGTTGCCGGTGCCGGTGCAGGGGTCGAGAATGACAACTCGGGGATCGGTGAGCGACAGGCCGAGGTGCTCGCGGAGCGCCTCTTCGACGCTCGCGCACATGAAATCGACGATGGGCTGGGGCGTGTAGACGATGCCCTTGGTGTCAGCCTCTTTCCGCGCGTAACTCTGGAAGAAGCGCTCATAGACCTCGTTGAGGAAGCGCTGTTTGTCCTCGAAGGAGCCGAGGCCGCGGGCGGCGTCCTCGATGGCCGTGTAGAAGTGGTTGAGGCCCTGCAGGTAGCTCTGGCGGGACGTGCTGCGCGCCGTCAGGGCGTCGATGACCTCCTCGATGTGCTGGGCGATGACGTTGCGGCGGACGAAATCGGGATTGTCGAAGACGGTCCGGAAGAGGCGCTCGGTGAGGAGGTGGGAGGCGATCATGTCGTCGACGGCGGCGACGCTGATATTGGGGTTCAGGGAACGCTGGCAGAGGGTGAAGAAGCTCTCGAAGGCCCGCTGGAATTTCGAGTTGGAATCGTGGGCGGCCTCGATGCTCTCCTTCAGGTGACGGGCGAGTTCCGGCACCGATTCACTGAACTCGGTGACGGCCTGCTCGTATTTCTCAATGTGAGCTTCCGTGTGCGAGTAGAAGAGATCGAGGAGGCGGATCAACTCCGCCGGGTTCGAGAGATCGAACTCGCCCACGGGCTGGCGGTTCTGGACGAGGACGGCCCGGAGGGTGTTCTCGAAGATGATGTTGTTTTGCGGGTAGCCGCGCTGGTCCTTGCGGCGGATTTCGGCGTCGAGGTCGTCGGCGGGGTCCTTGGCCTCCCAGTAGCCGCGAGGCAGATAGAGCTCGTCGCGGACGGTTCCGTCGGGCCGGATGGTGCGGTGGGCCGTGGACGCGGCGGAGAGTTCGGGAATGAAGGTCCAGCCCCTGGCACGCGCGGTTTCGGCCAGGAGGTTCTGAAACGCAGGCCAGAGCCCGGATTCATGCACGACGCCCTGGGCGCGCAACTCCTTGAGGGATTGGTAGTAGGATCTGATGGGGGCGGAGGCTTGCCATGTGGGCGCGTGCGAGGACTGATCCGGGCGCCGAACGCATGACACCGTGTAATCTGTCGATACTGGGCGCTGAGAAAACACTGGAGCGGCTTCTCAGCGGCACCGCAGACGCAGCCCTTCGTTTCGATGATCTATGCCACCTGCTGGGGAGCCTCGGTTTCGAAAAGCGCAGAAGAGGCAGCCACCTCTTGTACCGGAAGTTCGGCGTTCAAGAAAAACTCAACCTGCAGCGGGCGGGCTCGAACGCAAAGCCCTACCCGGTTAAACAAGTGCGGGAGGTGATTCTGAGGGCGAAGCTTGGTTTCAAACCATGATCAAATACGAAGTCATCCTTTACTGGAGCGAAGAAGACAGAGCGTTTGTCGCCGAAGTACCTGAGCTGCCAGGATGCGCCGCCCACGGCGCCACACAGGAAAGTGCTCTAGGCAACGCGCAAGATGCGATTCGCCTTTGGATCGATACGGCGAGGGAGTTTGGCGATCCGATCCCGCAACCTAAGGGGCGGCGCCTGATCCTGGCCTGACCGGTGCGGGCGAGCGGGCGGCCGCCCGAGGGCATGGCAGGGAGCGTGTGGCACGGTAAGATCTTGTCGCGATGCAAACTCGCATTTCCCGCAAAGGGCAGATCATCCTTCCTGGCGCTATCAGGCGGAAGCTTGGCCTTCGCCCTGGGGATCCGCTCGACGCAAGCGTGAAAAGCGGGCGCATCGTCCAGACCCCGCGCCATTCGCGGCCCGCCAAAGCATCCATCGGCCGGGACGCAATAACAGGTCTTCCGGTTTTCAGCGCCGGACCGGGGGCGCCGCGACTCACCAGCGAACAGGTTCAGGCAATTCTGGCTAACCTCCCAGGAGATATCTCCGCGATGTGAACGCATTGGTCGCGTTGGGGTTGCTCGAACACGAATTCGACGAGCGGGTTGCCCTTTGGCTGCTGCATCTCGGGAAAGGAACAGATCACGCTGTCCTCACTTGCGCAATCCCTGAATTGGGGTTCGTCCGGGTTCTTTCTCAGGCTCCGCAGTACGGATTCACCGTCGCGCAGTCGAGGACGCTGCTTCTGAAACTCAAGCAGCAAGGACTGGCGCCATTCAAGTTCATCTCCGACGATCATGACATCTCCAGTTATCCAGCATGGGTAAAGACAGGGCGGCAGACCACCGATGGCCATTTGGCGGAACCGGCGCGGGCGCACGATTCAATTCTCGCGACATTGAACGAGCCAATCCCCAACGCGTTCGTCATCCCAGGATAGTTTCCTCCTGCTGGCAGGGGATCCCCGAACGGCCGTTTCGAACATTGATGGCACTGCAAAGGCGTTGTCTTCGACTCCAGCGTTACTCGTAGCGGAGGGCCTCGATGGGGTTGGTGGAGGCGGCGCGGCGGGCGGGGATGGAGGCGGCGAGGGTGGCGGCGAGGGCGAGGCAGGCGGCGGCGGCGAGCGCGACGAAGGGGTCTTTCCACTGAACGCCGAAGAGCTGGGTCCGGGAGTAGTAAGCAAGGGCGAGGGCCATGGGGAGGCCGGCGGTCATCCCGGCAAGGGTCATTGAGGCGACCTCGCAGAAGACCATGGCGCCAATGCGGCCT
>CAYWST010000569.1:0-2888 GCA_964461075.1 uncultured Solibacteraceae bacterium
GTATGGGGGAGCCGCGCCACAGTATGGGGGAGCCGCGCCACAGGGGGGAAGATCATAGGGGGAACTCCCAGTGGGTGGCGTTGGGGTCGACGGCGCGTTCGAAGAGTTTGCGGCGGATGATCTGGCCGGGGCCGGGGGTGAATTCGCAGAGAAACAGAGAAACTCGGATTGGAAGGCGATTTCGCCGAGGAGGAGGCGCTGTTCGGTTAGGAAGTCCTCAGTAATGCAGGGGCAATCGGTGGCCTTGACCTGGAAGCGGGTCCATTCTTCGGCGCGATGCCAGGAGTCGTAGAAGAAGCCGGACTGGCCGTTGGGTGTGGAGAGGAGCCAGAGTTGGACGTGGGTGGCGGCGGAGGTCCTGGAGAGTTCGGAGAGTGACTTCGCGGCCGCCGGTCAAGGCGAGCGCGCGCTGCTCGAGGGCGGCATTGACGGCGAGGATCGTGAGGTCGAGTTGATCGGCGGCTTCTGGGGAGAATGGGTTCCGGTTGAGGTCGTCGAGCTTGCTATCGATGGCGGCGAGTTGGCTGACGAGACGGCGCTCGATTTCGGAAGTCGGCCCCAATCGGGAGTCATAGAGTTCGAGGAAACGGTGAGAAGCGGCCTCATCTTCGGTGCAGAGGACGAGGAGTTTGGCGTAGGCGCCGTGCTTGAGGACGTTCATGCGGGAGCGCGCCTTGCCTTCAGGGGTGCGCGGGCCGCCCGAGCGGCGGCGGGGAATATCTACCGGCACGAGTGTGAATCCGTGGATGCTCATTTGATCTGGGACACGGTGGCGGGCGGAGTTGAAGGGGAGTGGACAGAGGACCAATGCCTTCCGAACAAGGCCAAGCTGATGGCGCCCTTCAAGATCGCCGCGGACCATGGCGATTTCTATAAAGGCCAGAAGTTTGGCGACTTGAAAGATGGACTGTGCGAGTTCAGAACGGACCAGATCCGGAGGTCCATTGCGCTTGCGAAGAAAGAGCGCGGAGTGATTCTCATCACGCCTGGTTTTGTCAAAAAGAAGAACAAGACTCTCAAGCAGGAGATCGAACGGGCTTGGCGGATCCTCAAAGGCGACCAGTCTCAGAGCGGGTTGGCGATTGTGAAGAAGGCGGAGCGATGGAGGCGCAGCACGAGATTCCGATGGAGGACCCTGAGTTCGGGAAAGCTCGACAAGTTCCGAGATTGGGTGATCCAATTGTTGAGCAGCAAGGCGAACATGACGGTGCGGACTTTGGCGGAGGTGGCCTCCGCGCTCATCGCGGAAGTGAAGCTCAGAGCGTAGGCTCCGAGCTGGAAGATGGACGGGAAGGCGGTGAGCACGGGGCGGCGACCCGAAGCCAGGAGCGGGAGATGCGAGAAAGTGAGGCTGAAGAGCGTTTTTCGGGGAAGTGTTTGGGCTGGACGACTGCAGGGGTACAGGAGCGAGATTGCTTGATGCAACATCCCCCAAACCCCAATGCCGCGGTGAAGACGATCCGTTTGAGCGTGATGCGCCGGGACAAACGGCTGATCCTGATGAACGGGTGTTCTCTGCCGGCGATCGCGGAAGGGTCTGAGTGTGAACTGGTGGTCCCGGTCGCCGCGCTGACAGACCCTGCCCGAGGGGCCGAAGCTTCTGACAGAGATCCGGGCCGAGGTGTTGGCCGCGGCGTCTGGGGCGGCGGGACCGCCGAAGGGAGAGCAGCTGTGAGGGCGGAGAAGGGGCCGAGCGGCGCTCTTGACTTCTGTTGGTATCAAATGATACCGTGGAGTAGGCCGGAATGACCGCCCAAGCAGCGAGGCGGTATGGAGACTACACGGCCGCGGAGGCGTTGCAGCATGCACGCCGGCTCTTGACGATGGAGGGATATGAGCGGGGTTGGTACGCGCTTTCCACCAAGGTTTTCCTTCGCCTGGACGAGGTGGATTTGGACCCTGCCGACGAAGGCGCTCTGCATTGGGCGTTGCACCGGCTGGCGAGGGAGGCTGCGGCGAAGGACTTTCAACCCATGAAAGAACCCTATCAGCAGGACCCGGGATACGGTTTCGAATTCGATTCAGCGCACCTTGGGCGGCGGGTCTACTTTAAGTTCCGGCTGATTGGAAGCAGGCCGCGGCTGGAGGTCTGTTCGTTGCACAGGCCGGACCGGCTGCTCCGGGTGGAAGGAAAGAAAAGGAATTAGCCATGCGGTGTTTTGAGTGCGGCGAGGGACGGCTCAGGCGAGGGCCTGCGCGGATTCAGGAGGATTTTCGAGGGGAGAAGGTGACGGTGGAGATGGAGGCGCTGGTGTGCCCGAAGTGCGGCTACCAGACCATTCCGGCGGACAAGGCGGGCGAGTTCGGCAGGCTGCTGGTCCAGGCATACCAGGAGAAGCGGGGGCTGCTGACGGGGGCGGAGATCCGGCGGCGGCGGGAGAGGCTGGGGATGAGCCAGGAGGCGTTCGCGAAATGGGTGAAGGTGGGGATTGCGAGCGTGAAGCGTTGGGAGTTGGGGTCGGTGCAGGATGAGGCGATGGACGAATTGATTCGGTTGAAGACGGATCCGGCGGCGGCGAAGGCGAATTACGAGGCGGTTTGCGGGAGGGCAGGAGTGGAGGCGGAGGAGTCGAGGACGGTGATCGTGATGCGGCAGACGCAGCCGGCCTACAACTTCCTGGCGCCGGTCATTCGCCTTGGGGCCCGCGAGATGAGCGAACGAGGCGCCCTGGCGGCGGTAAGGATCGGGCAGATTCAGGTCGGCTAGAGATTCAGCGATGCCGTTTATTATCGAGCAGAGTCCGGAGCATGGACGGGAGCGGGCGGAGTTCATCATGCACTCCGAGTTGAACGCGATCAGGATGCTGCAGTTCAGCGCGTCGCGGGCGGAGGTCCTGCCGGAGGCGGAGCAACTCCGGCTGGAGATGAAGCACCGGACGGAGAAGGGG
>CAYWST010000570.1:0-2884 GCA_964461075.1 uncultured Solibacteraceae bacterium
ACGCGAAGAACAATCCGCGCGCATCGCGCAAGCGCGACAAGAACACGCGCTGCCGCTGTTGCAGGCTTTGAAGACCTGGCTCGACGAGCAACGGCGCACGGCGCTGCCCAAGAGTCCGTTCGGGCAGGCGATCTCGTACGCGCTCTCCAACTGGGCCGCGCTCGTGCGCTACCCCGAGCAAGGTTACCTGGCCATCGACAACAATCTGGCCGAGCGGACGCTCCGCCCCGCAGCGATCGGTCGCAAGAACTGGCGTGCGCCTGATGTATCACGGCGGTCTTCAGGACGAAGCCCGCCGCGAGACGCCTTGTTGGCAATGTTCGCTGAGAACCGTGGCCGTCTGGTCGGCCATCTGTATCTAGGGAGTAAGTTGACGAAGCGTGTGAAATCGTCGGCCAAATAGCTCTCCCGACAATGTGGGACACAGGCGAAACCTCATAGCCGTGGTAGTCCCGCTAGATAGAGTCCACGCATGGTTACTCACAGAAATCGACGAACTCCTTCGGGAAATTGCGCCCTCATCCCCGTCAACACTGAGGTCGTCCAGGGGTGGAAGCCTGGAATAGGGGGTGATTCGGAACGACTGGACGCGTTAGCCAGTAGCGGACAGTCCAAGCGATCGGCGACGATCGCGGCCGTTGTTCGAGCGACCGGTTATCGAACGATGTTCCGAAGGAGCAGCGGACCGCTGTTGGGAGTAAGTACGTTGAAGCCTAAACGTGGACGTTTGAGTGCCAACAAGGGAACCAGGGAAGCTTGTTCGCGGAGGGTGATCACACATCCGGCTCAACGCCTGTTGAGCCAGGCTTCACCGAGGAGGCGAACGAGTGGCGGAGCCGCCGTAGTAGTCCGAGGCTGGGAAAGCCAGCCGCATGGCGAAGGGCGGCAGGAGGTGTCGTTTTGGACCGCGGAAGGGTTCACGAATCGAGAGGGTTCTCGATGAACGTGGAAGTGGTCCAAAGAAGATTGTGGGAACAGTCGCAACAACATCGGCGACTCAGGGAATCCGGTTTGCCGCTCTTCCCCGTCGATCCGTACGCGGGGCGAGTACGCGGCCTGATGGACCTGATGCATCAACCGCAATGGATGGCGGCGGCATGCGACCGAGTGCTGCAACGTTCCCGTGGCAAAGCACCGGGCGTGGATCGAGAGCTGGCGTCGGAGTTTCAGCAGAACCGCCGAGCCAATCTTGAAGTCCTACGCCTGGAAGTGAAGCGTGGAACGTACCTACCTCAACCGCTGCGACGGGTGATGATTCCCAAGGCCAACGGAAAACTGCGTGGCTTGGGCATCCCCTGCTTGCGGGACAAGATCGTCCAGGAAGCCATTCGCATGGCCCTGGAGCCGATCTATGAGGTGGAGTTCCACGAACATTCCTACGGGTTTCGGCCCAACCGGAGCACTCATCACGCCATTTTTCGTTGTCAACAGATGCTGCAGAAAGGCTTCACCTGGGTCATCGAAGGAGACGTGAAGGCGTGTTTCGACGAGATCTCGCATGAAGCAATCCTTCGTGGCTTGCGAGAGAAAGTGATGGATCACCGCTTCCTTGAACTGATTCGCCGTCTGCTCAAAGCCGGCGTGGACGTGCAAGGCGTGGTGCATCCCACCGAGAAGGGAGTTCCGCAAGGCGGGGTAGTTTCCCCGTTGCTGTCCAACGTGGTCTTGAACAAGCTGGACTGGTTCCTGCACGAACAAGGCCGCCACGGCAACGAAGCAGGCTATGCCTGGAAGCAGGGGCTTCCCAACGTGCGGTTCGCGCGGTACGCGGACGACTGGTGTGTGTTCCTCACGCGAAGCTCCCGCTCTGATGCGGAGCGACTGCGTGACCAGATTCGAGGATTCCTGGCGCGAAACTGCGGCGTGGAATTGTCGCTGGAAAAGACCCGCATCACGCACGTTCGCGACGGCTTCGAATTTCTCGGCTTTCACTTGCAACTGCGAAGGGGGTGCCAGGGAGTCCCAGTGCCGAAAGTTCGCATTCCCCGGGAGGCACTGACCAACGCGGTGCAACGTCTCAACGAAGCCATGCGTTGGCAGCCAACCCAGGAGAGCGGCGCGGCGCGTCTGGTCCGCGGATCAGCCGTCGTTATCGGATGGGCCAACTACTACAAGATCGCGCATGACTTCAACCGCATCGCGAATCAGTTGGACTATCACGCCTTTTGGACTGCGGTCAAAGCGTTGTGTCGTCGCTACGACATCACGCCGGCCCAGTGTCTCCGGAGGTACGGTCGCGGAGGATGTATCAGCATCGGCGAGAGCTACACGCTGAAACGTGCCCAAGACGTTACGGCGTCTTGGATGCAAACATCACCGTTGCCGTATGAACCAGGCACCGGATGCTACCTGGATGATGTGGACTGGGAAGCTGAGGTTCGTCGGTACGAGAACCCACAGCGTCCTGGCCGCATGGACTTCAAGGCGTGGGCCTTGTTCCGCGACGGCTATCGCTGCCGTCAATGCGGCACTCGCGTCACACACGAGAACTCGGAAGCGGACCACATCAAACCCGTGAGCAGCTTCGCCAGCTACACGCAGGCCACGCACTTGTTGAATCTCCAAACCTTGTGTTTAGAGTGTCACAAGCGGAAGACCCGCGCGAAGTAATCAAGACACTCTGGAAAGCCGGATGCAGGGAAAGCTTGCACGTCCGGTTTGGGGTTGGGGCCCAGGCGCAATTCCTGGGCCTACACCACTCTTCGCCGGCAACGACCAGGGCGGCCACACCGCCGCGGTGCTGTTCACGATGATCGCCAGCGCCAAGGCCTGCGGCGTCGATCCCTTCGCCTGGCTCCGCGACGTGCTCGCCCGCTTGCCCGCGCTCATCGCCGCACAACCCGCCGCGCCCAACGTCACCGATCTCCTACCCGACCACTGGCGC
>CAYWST010000571.1:0-2881 GCA_964461075.1 uncultured Solibacteraceae bacterium
ACACAAACCAAAAGGTTTTATTTCGGCGGTCGTAGACCTTAGGTATGTAGACGGGTCCGGCCAGGGCGCCGCCGGGAAAGTGCTCGACGTCTCCGGTGCGTACGAGGGCAAACGGGTTCCGGGCGGTCATGCCGGGGGTGGTGTAGTAATAGAAGGCCGAGCCGCGCAGCTCATTGGTTCCGGAGCGCGAGATCGCCGAGACTTGTCCGATGCCGGCGAATTCGGCGCTATTGCCGGCCATGTCGACCCGGAACTCCTGAAAACTTTCGGTGCGGTCGGAGACGACGCCTGTGATAGGCCCCCCGAAAGCGGAGGAGAGGGAGGTTCCGTCGATGCTCACGTCCCCCTGCTTGTTGCGGCTGCCCGCGAACCGGATGTACCAGGCGCCGGCGGGCTTCGAAACCTGAGGCGAGAGTTGGAAGAAGTCCCAGGACCGGCGCAAAGTCAGCGGCAGATCATTCATCAACTGGCGCGTGCGGACATCGCTGATTCGAGCCGATTCAGTCTCGATCAATGAAGCGCCGCCCGTCACTTCCACGACGGTGTCCACGGCGCCGACTTTGAGTCCGATGTCGAGACGCCGGACGTCACGAGCCAGAACTTCGACCTTGTCGGCGACGAACTCCTGGAAGCCGGTGAGTTTCGCGCGCACCCGGTAGGAGCCTTCCCGCAGATTGGCCAGGGTATACTGCCCGGTCTCGTTGGTGGAGGCGCTATAGACGTAGCCGGTGGCAAGGTTGGTGGCTTGGACTTCGACGCCGAGCACCGCGGCCCCGCTCGGGTCAGTCACGGCGCCGGTGATCGTTGCGAACGTGCTTTGAGCATGGAGGGCGAGTCCGCCTAGAGCCAGGAAGATCGCCAGATTTGTGATCTCAAGGGTGAGTCGTTTCAGCATTTCTTAACTCCCTGCAAACGCGGAGTGGACGCCTTTGGGGCCCCGATGCTTCCGCGTGGAGTCAGCCTATCAAATTGGGCGCGAAGATCAAGCCTTCTGATCGGTAGCGTTGGATGTTTGTCCAAACGGTTGGACAGAGTTCTACTAGAGGACCTTGACGATGTCCAATTGCTCGGACAGAATACTGTTTCCGAGGCGGAAGACCCATGAATGAGTTGAAGACCCCGTCCCCACCGTCGATCGATCGCGCGCTAGGGCTGCTGGAACTGCTTGCGCAATCGCATCATGGGCTGACGCTGACGGAGGTGTCCGAGCAGATGGGGATTCCACGAAGCTCGGCGCACACGATTCTGTTGAGTCTGCAGAGGCGCGAATGGCTTCGGCGGAACGGACGGACGAGGCGGTATCTGTTCGGGCCGAAGCTGTTCTCGCTGGCAAACCGCGCGCTTGGGGGCACAAGTCTGCGTGAGGCGGCGAGCCCGCTGTTGAAGGCGCTGGCGCTGGAGACGGGGCTAGCGGTGCACATGGCGATTCTGGAGGAGGAGCAGGCGGTGCTGATCGAGCAATCGGCTCCTCCGCACACGCGGCTGCGCACCTGGGTGGGCAAGCGGATGGATCTGCATTGCACGGCGCTTGGGAAAGTCCTGCTGGCATGGCTGCCGGAGGAGGATGCGAGGCTGATTCTGAGCAATCGCATACTGTCGCGGCACAATGAAAACACGAAAGCGTCGCCGCGGCGGCTGATGGAGGAGTTGAGCGAGACGCGGAAGCGGGGTTACGCGGTGGACGACGAAGAGGCGGAGATCGGATACCGGTGTCTGGGGGCGCCCGTCTTTGACGGGGCGGGGCGCATCGCGGCGGCGGTCTCGGTGTCGGGGACGGTGGCGCAACTGCACTTTGTGAATGCGGCGCCGATCGCGGCGCAGTTGTGCGAGACGGCGAAGTCGATCACGAGGCTGAACTCGGCGGCGGAGTAATCAGGCGCTTTTTCTGACTTTTTGCGCGAGATAGAACGTTCTGGCGCCGGAGATGGCGCCGGGGGAGTTGGCGAAGAACAGGCTGGCGTCCCAGACGCCGCGAACGCGGAAGCCTTCCGACGCAAGGGCGGTGCGCATTTCGAGTTCGGTCCAGCAGACCTGCTCGATGACTTCGTGTTCCCTGCGCCAGAGCTTGCCCTGGCGGATGAACCAATCGACGAGGCAAACGCCCTTGTTGCGCCGGGCGTCGTAGGAGCCGCGAATAAACATGGCGAGTCCGTCCACTTCGAGCAGATGTCCGCCGGTCCACACGCGCTCGAAGGCGAAGCGGTTGTTGACGTCGAAGAAAAACAGGCCGCGCGGGTTGAGCGAGCGGGAGACGCTGCGCAAGACGCGGGCAAGATCGGTGCGTCTCGGCAGGTGATTGAGGGCGTCATACTCGCAGAGCATGAGGTCGACGGGTTCGGGGACCCGGAAGTCGCGCATATCGGCGCGGATGACCTTGAGATGGACGCCGGCCTGTCGCGCTTTGCGGCGCGCCTGCCTGCACATGGACTCGGTGAGGTCGACGGCGAACGTTTTGAGGCCGCGGCGGGCGAGGGAAATGGCGGTGGCTCCCGTTCCACAGGCGAGGTCGCACACCGATTCGATCCCGGGCATGAATCGTTCGAGAGCGCGTCTGCGGGCCAGTTCGAACCAGGGGGAGTGGTCGGTGAATATCCGGTCGTAGTAATCAGCCAGCCATCGATAGGGCGGTGCTTTTGTCATGGAGTTTACGATTCTGAACGCAATATCTCGACCCTGCCAGCAACCTGGCTGGGGCCTGAAGACGTCAACCGTCCATGACGCCAGTTCGATTGTTCGCAGCGTTGCTGCTGCTGTCCTTTTCCAGTCTCGCGCAGGCTGCGGATCGGGACCGCCGCTGGAGCGAGGATGCCGGCTGTCTTGCTCAACAGGTTACCGCGATTCACCCGAATCCGTTTCTGGTCACTCCCGCGAGGCGTTCAAG
>CAYWST010000572.1:0-2852 GCA_964461075.1 uncultured Solibacteraceae bacterium
GAATCCGGCAATTTTCTCTTTTGGCGGCATGGCCTTGATGTAGGCGCGCGCATAATCGGGATCGCCCCATCGGAAGCTGTAGTAGTCGTCGTCGCGAACAGTCAGCCACGTTCTGAGTTTGCCGCCCAGATGAGGCAGGGCGGGCTTGATGAACGGAGGATTCGGAATCGAGTACATGTGCGCGATCGAGTACTTGAAGCTCAGGTCGAGCGGACCGGGGTAGTCCTTCCACTCCCGCTGGATCTCGTCGTGCCCCGTCATGTGGTAGCGGTGGATCATCCGCACCTGCCGGCCGGGCTGCAGCTTCATGGCGTCCGCGACTCCAAGGCCATAGGTCTTCCACAGCCATTTCTCCTGCGAGAACTCGTCCTGGCGTTTTTGCATCTGCTCGCCGGTGGTGATGCCGAAACCGGCCAGCAGGGGGTAGGTAAGGACGGTTTCGCGGACGCTGGCGCGGAAATACTCGATGGTCTTCGGATTGGTCTGGCTCTGTGTGATGCCGTGCTTGCCATCAGCGCCGAAGGTGAAGATGTTCCAAGTGAACCAGTAGACGGCGATGCCGCGGTCGTGTGCGTACTGCATGACATCGCGCCAGAAGCGGATTTTCCCGTCGATTGCGATCTTCCTGACCACTTCCACGTCCCGCAGCAGTTCCGGCCGGAACATGTCGCTTCCGCTGTGGGTGTAAGTGTCGTCGAAGGGGACGCGAGCACGCCAGACATCGTCGAGCGCGACATCGGGGAACTCCGGAACTTTGACAATGGATGGGAACGGGTGCAGACTCCACAGGGAAAGCACGCTGTAGCGGTGCCGGGCCATGTTGTCGATGAACTCGCGCCAGAAGTCGAAGTTCCACATCTCGGGGATATTGGCCTGCGCGTCGTGGCTGTTGTCGGAGTAACTCGGCGTCCGCAGGTCGAGCGGGATATTGAACTTGATGCCGCGCTGCTCGATGTGCGGTTTGTGGTCGGATGCGCTCAGCGCATCGAGAGTCCCGTGGCGGACGGCTTCGGCGATATCGAGCCCGCCGTACATCGCTCCGGTTGGGTCGCCGGCGAGGACGGCGACCGGCCCATTCGCGGCTCTGCGAATCGAATAAGACTGCGCCGGAAATTCCGAGGGAAGCGTCCACCCCATCGCGGCCGCCAGCTTCTGTGAGTCCGCCCGATTCGCGGCGATCAGAATCCGGGAGCCGGATTGCGCCTCGCCGGCTATCTGCAGCGGGGCTTCGATGGCCTGAATGGATTTCGCCGCCATTGCGGCATGGATTTCGGCGGCCGCAAATCGAACCTGCGGCACGCTTTGGTTCGAGTAGATCGTCCATGGCGGCGCAGCGGCCGCCGCCGCGGAGAGAGCGAGCAGAATATATATGAAAGGCATGTTGTCGCAGGCATTTTATCCTTAACACCCCCCTTGACGCCATGCCTGCTTACGATGCCGCTACTTGCGGCTCCACTCCCGGATCTTTGTGATCTCCTCCTCCGGGATCTGGAGGTATCGGAGGAACTTGTCGTGTTCCTCCGGATCGCTTGCCTCAAACGTCTTGTGCCAGCGGGACTTGTCCTCCTCGGTAAAGCCCGCTTTGTCCATGATCTCGACCCATTTTTGCTTGGTCATCGGTTTCTTCCTTTCCTGTTTCGTCGGGAGAGTCTCCAGCAGGCGGAGAATTGCGCTTTGATGGCCGCGCAACGCCTCAATCTCGCCGGAGATGGCCTCGAGCCTTCTCTTCAGGACGCCCGCTGCGCCGGCGCCTTGATCATCGAGCAGGCTGCGGATGTCGCCGACCGTCAGGCCGGCGCCGCGGAGCGCCCGAATTCTCAACACCCGCTCCACTTCGGACTGGCCGTATAGCCGGTACCCCGCAGCTGATCGGCCCGCGGGCTTCAACAGGCCTGCCGCTTCGTAATAAAGCAGTGTTGTGCGGCTGATTCCGCTCGCCCGAACGAGCGCCTGAATAGTCAAAGGACTGGCCACAACTCCACCTTCCACCTGACGGTTGTAGACAGGTCAAGAACAGAAATCACTTTATCCCGCGCGCCATGCCCCCGCGCTATCTTGAAGAGGAAGGAGCAAGCATGGCTGACGCGAAGCGCATGGTCCACTGTGTCAAGTTGGGGAAGGAACTCGAGGGGCTCTCCGAGACTCCGTTCAATCATCCGCTCGGCCAGCGCATCTACGACAGCGTCTCCAAGGAGGCCTGGCGGATGTGGGTGGAGCACCAGAAGATGATTATGAACGAGTACCGGCTCAACCTTGGGACGCGCGAAGCGCAGGAGTTTCTGCTGAAGCAGATGGAAGCTTACTTCTTCGGGCCGGGCGTGGACCTGCCTCCCGACTACAAGCCCGAAGGCCACTGAGCGGCGTCCCCCGCCTCACGTCTTGGCGAAATAGAGATCGACGGCGCGCGCGATGTCCTGCTTGTTGATCTCGATCGAGCGGCTCTCGTAGGAGCTGATCGACGTGATGATGTTGACGATGTCCAGCGGATAGCAGGCGCGCAGTTCCGTCCTCCCGTTGCTGAGGCACAGCTTGCGAAGGTACTCCGCCGAGTCGTAATCGCAAGGGAGGTTCCGGCTGGTGATGACTCGCTGGAAGATCATATCAAAGACCTCGCCCGAAACCGGCTCGATCATGATCTTGTTCTGAATCCGGCGGAGGAACGCCTCGTCGGCGAGGTCGGACGGGTCGAGGTTCGTCGAGAACACGACCATCAGCTCGAACGGGATCTGAAACTTCACGCCGTAACGGAGCGTGAGGTAATCGACACGGCGGTCGAGCGGCACAATCCAGCGGTTCAGCAGGTCGCGGGGGCTCATCAACTGGCGGCCGAAGTCGTCGATGATGAAGATGCC
>CAYWST010000573.1:0-2847 GCA_964461075.1 uncultured Solibacteraceae bacterium
GTAGGCGGCCTGCATGTTCGGGTCGGCGATGGTGGCGCCGTGCCCGCCGGGGTTGCCGCGCCAGGGCACGGAACCGTCCGGCCGGCGTGCGGGGTAGTTGATGCCCGGAGGCCCCTGCGACAGATAAAACAGCGGGACCGGCACGCCCGGCGCCTGGGACACGTTCGTCGACTCGTTCATCAACTCGTCCGTGTAAAGGAAGCCGCCGCGCATGTCGACATGGGTCATCGCGAAACCGCCCCTGACGACCATTCGGCGATTCATCTGCCAGGCCAATCCGAATCGCGGATCCCAACGGTTCAGATCGAAGTTGTAGGCGCGGCTGCCGTACGGATGCGTGAACGCGCCTTTGCATCCGCCGGCCGGGCACGTGTAGTTGGTATACACGGAGTCGTCGATCGCGTTCGGGTCCCAGATGCTGATCAAGCCGTACTTCTGCGAAGGCGGAGTCTCGACGTTGTAGCGCATGCCGATGTTGAGCGTCAGCCGCGGCGTAATTTTCCAGTCGTCCTGGAAGTAAAAGCTGTGCTGCCAGACGCGAGGCAGGCTGCTGTTGATGGTGCGGCTGTAACTGGCGCTGGAGACGCCTCCGATGAGGAAGTTGGCGAAGGTGTTGCCTGTGTTCGGCAGTGCAGTGCCGTTCGTGCGAATGCCCGCGGTGCCTGTATAGGAATAGGTCCCGGCCGGCTGGTTCACGCCGTAGCTGTTCTGACGCCACCGCATCAGCTCATAGCCCCACTTGAATGAGTGAGTGCCTCTGACCTTGCTCATGTCGTCTTTGAGCGTGATGATCTCCTGGACATTTGTGTCCGGGCCTCCAACGTTCAGCGTCTCGGTGAAGCCGCCGGGCCAGATCTGCGGCATCGTGTCCTTGGGCAGCCCCGGCATTCCGAGCTTCCCGGCATAGTCCTGCATGTAGGCGATGGAGACCGTGCGGATGTCGTACCGGTAATAGCCGCCACGAATCTCGTTCACCAGGGTCGGAGAAACAACCCAGGTGGAGCCGAGCGAGGCCGTATTCTGTTTCGTCGTGCGGCGGTTCTGGCTATAGTCGAAGAAGCTGTTGGCGATCGTCCAGGGGAGCTGCCGCTCCCAACGGCTGTTGTAGGTCCAGGTACCGTAGGCCTTCAGATTCGGATTGAATTGCTGATCAAGACGGACGGACCAGTTGTCCCAGACCACAATCTTCATCGGTCCCGTCATAATGTTCTGGCTCGGGCCGGTCGCCGTGAGCGTTCCTGGAACATTGGGCGCCTGATAAGGCTTCATGCCGACGACATTGGAGGAAACCTTGTCCCATGCCGACCGGGGAATCATATTGCCTGGAAAAGGATCGCGATACCAGTTGCCTGCGTCGTCCTTGCGGGTCGAGCGGGGATCGTAGATGGGCTGGCCCAATCCGCCGAATGTGAAATCGCCGTTGAGCATGTCGAGCGTCGGGACGGTGCTCACCTGCTGCTTGCTCTGCTTCTCGAGCATGTGCTGGTAGGCCACCATGAAAAACGTCTTGTTGCGCCCGTCGTAGAGTTTGGGGATGTAGACCGGGCCGCTCAGGTTGGCGTCAGGCTGCATGAAGATCAGGCCCGGAGGCTTGCTCCATCCGGGCTGGACCTGGGAGTTCTTATAGAGGTCAAAGTATTTCCGGTGCTGCATGCGGCGCGTGCGGCCGAACATCGACGCGATGCCGTGCACCTCGTTCGACCCGCTCTTCTTGACCACCGAAATCGCGCCGCCCGCCGAGTGGCCATACTCCGCCGGCAGAGTCGTCGTCAGGACCTTGATGTCTTCGATCGTGTTCAGGATTGTGTCCGTGGCCATGCCATCGCCGACCGTGCCCAGTTGCCCGTCCTCGAAGAAGCCGATATAGCCGCTGCGAAGGCCATTGATGTGGAAGCTGCCCAGGCTCCCGGGCCAAGCCAGGCCATTGTAGGTGAGACCCGGCGTGAAGAAGAGAATCGCTTTGACGCTCCGCTGGAAGATGGGGAGGCGGTACATGTAGTCGCCCGTGACCACCGTCCCGGTCGACGAAGTCTCGGTCTCCAGCAGTGAAGCCGCCGCGCTGACCTGGACCGACTCCGTCAGGGCGCCGATCTCAAGCGTCGCGTCGACAGCCATGGTGTCGCCCATCCGCAATGCGAGATTGTCACGGACAAGCCGTTTGAAGCCCGGAGCCGAAAACGTCACCCTGTATGGCCCTGGACGCAGCGACTGCGCCCGATAGACGCCTTCAGTGTTCGTCTCCACGACGGTTTCGAAATTCATTTCCGTTTGGACGACGGTGACCTTCGCCCCGGGAACAACCGCGCCGGATGAATCAATGACGCGGCCACGGATATTGCCGTTATCGATCTGGGCGAAGAGGGGGAAGCAGGCGAGCGAAAGCACGCTCAACAACCGCTGAACAAACATACACACCCTCCCAAGGCAGGCGGAAGGATCATACGGCGGCAGACTGACGGAGTCAACGGGTCATTAGACCGGTGTGTCGCTCGTATGAGATCTGTCCGCTTGAATCGAGCGGCGGGTGGAGATGGAGGCGTGAAGAGCACATAGAGATAACCATCGCGCGGACCGCCTCGCGGACCCGCTCGCACGGCCATGCCACGAACTCCCCGGGCGGAGCGCTCGCTCCATCGGAGTTGAACGGGGTTGACTGCTCCACTCGCAAAGGATCAACCCAACCCTTTGCGACTCGCCGTCTCGGCCAAGTCTGGCCCTAAAAGCCGAAAGGCCGGCTTGCGCTGGCCTTGAAATGGGCGGTAGGGCGGACCCGGGGGTAGTGGGTGGCGGGTGGGTCCGCCCTCTGTGGGGGAGATTAAAATTTCTTAAACTCTAGTGGCTACCCTT
>CAYWST010000574.1:0-2834 GCA_964461075.1 uncultured Solibacteraceae bacterium
TAGGATATCACGGCGTAGCTACGGTTAGAAACGGGGGCGGCGTGTAACGTATTTCCTTCCTATGAATTGGGGCGCGTTAGGGCGGATTTCTAACGTTGAATCAAAGGCCTGCTCCGGTCTAATTTCAAGAAGCAGTCGAGTCGGGCGGCTGGCGAGGCCGGCCGGTGAGGGAGGTTTCAGGTGACCCGGGAAATCATCCTGTTCGTTCGCATGGCGAGCATGACAATTGTGTTTGCGCTGGCCTGCTTCAGCCAGGCGGAACGCGGGGGCATCGCAGGCGTGGTCACGGATGTGAGCGGCGCGACGATGGCGAAGGTCCGGGTCAGCGCGACCAACCAGGCGACGGGCGCGGTGGCGCGGACGGAGACGACGATGGAGGGGTATTACAAGATCCCCTATCTGCCCGCAGGCGCGTACAGCGTTGCGATGGAGAGCGACGGTTTCGCGATCAACAAGGTGTCCGACGTTCCGGTGCTGGTTGGCCAGATAACGACAATTGACGCGGTCCTGAAGCCGGGGAGCCTCCAGCAGGAGGTGACGGTGGCGGCGAACGCGCTCTCGGTGGAGCAGGTGAGCTCATCGCTGGGCTACGTCACGAGCGCGAAACAGATCATCGAGCTGCCTACGGGGCGCAGCCCCTACTCACTGATCAAGCTCTCCCCCGGCGTCATCGACGTCGGCAACACGGGAACGGGGCCGATCGTCAACGGCGGCAGGTCGAATACCACGGCCATCCTGTTCGACGGGCAGGACACGCGGAACAACTCGACGCTGGCGAACGCCTACACGCCGCCGCAGGAGGCGGTGGGGGAGGTGCGGTACATCACCAACAGCTTTTCGGCGGAGTATGGCCGGTCGGCGGGCGGGGTGGTGGTGGCGGCGGGCCGTGCGGGGAGCAATCAACTGCACGGCAGCGCGTATGACTATCTGCGCAACGACAAGTTGAACGCCAATAGCTGGGCCAACAACCGGAACAACGTGCAAAAGGGCCGGCAGAGGCGCAACGACTACGGCTTCAGCGTCTCCGGCCCGGTTCTGCTGCCCAAGGTCTACGACGGCCGGAACAAGACCTTCTTCTTCTTCAACTGGGACGAGTCGAACGATCACGGCGTGAGCACGCCGACGGCCAGCGTGCCCACGGCGCAGCAGCGGAACGGAGACTTTTCACAGACATTCACGAGCGCGGGGGCGTTGATCCGGATCTACGATCCGCTGACGACGGTGGCGAGCGCATCGCAGCCGGGCGTCTTCAGCCGGCAGCCTTTCGCGGGCAACCTGCTGCCGGCGAGCCGCATGGATCCGATTATGAAAAAGGTGCTGGCCTATTATCCGGAGCCGACGCTGGCGGTGTCGCCGACTTTGCAGGTGAACTGGTCTCAGAACTTCTCGAACATCGTAAAGACCACGCGCTGGTATGTGCGGGGCGACCACAACTTCAGCGACCGGAACAAGATCTTCTTCCGGTATGGACGGGAGCAGACGCCGCGGACCAGTCCTTATACCAACATCGCCTTTCCGGGCGAGGGAACCAACGGCGGGGGCAATCAGAATACGGAATCGCAGACCGCCGCGCTGGCCGACACGCACACGTTCACTCCGAACCTGATCGGGGAGTTCCGGGCGGGCTTCACGCGGATCGTGATTAAGCTGACGCCGCTGAGCGTTGGATTCGACTCCACGACGCTGGGCCTGCCTCAGTACATGCGGGACGCTTCCATCGCCCCCCGCTTCCCGCGGTTCAACATCTCGGACTTCACCGCCATCGGACCGGACCGCGCCTCGCACAACGTGGACGCCGAGTCGACGCCTGAATACCAGGCTCACTTCACCTGGCTGAAGGGGGCGCATGCGATCAAGACGGGCTACGACCTGCTGATGTGCTACTTCAACACGTTCCGTCCGGACTACCCATCGGGGCTGTTCGGATTCGGCCGGGCGTTCACTCAAGGACCGAATCCGGCGGTGGCGTCGGCGACGGGCGGCTATGGCCTGGCGAGCGCGATGCTGGGGGTTCCCGACAGCGGGCAGTTCACGGCCGGTCCTTCGCTGGCGCTGCTGCAGCCGAGCAACAACTTCTACCTGCAGGACGACTGGAAGGCGCTGCGGAATCTGACGATCAATCTGGGACTGCGGTTTGAGTATCAGACGCCGTTCAAGGAACGCTACAACCAACTGGCCTACTTTGATCCGGCCGGCATCGAGCCATTGACCGGGAACGCCGGAGTTCTCACGATGACAAGCGCCAATCGCCGCTATCCGAGCGAACCGAACTACAATTGGGCTCCGCGGATTGGATTGGCGTGGACCTTCCTGCCGGCGACGGTGTTCCGCGCGGGCTACGGGATCTTCTTTGCGCCGGGCAGCGGCGGAGTGGGATCGAGCCCCGGGGACCTGGGGAGCGGCTCTTCGGTTTCGACGAATGTGTTTTTCGGCCAGCCGCCGGCGGCGCCGAACACTCCGGTGCCGGGCGCATCGCTGGCCGACCCGTTCGTGACAGGCCTGCGGCCGTATCCGAACTCGCTGGTCGGCGGGGGCATCAACGCGATCTGGCCGGAGTGGCCGACGCCCACAAACCAGATGTGGAACGCGAACGTGCAGCATACGCTGGGGTCGAACCTGCTGATCGAGGCGGCCTATATCGGCAGCAGGGGGATGCGCATCTGGAACAACTACAACCGCAACGCCACCAAGCCCGTGTATCTTCCGCTGGGCTCGCAACTGAACAATCTTGTGCCGAACCCGTACTACGGCAAGATCACGATCGGCACGATGAGCACCGCGACGGTAAGGCAGGGGATTCTGCTCACACCGTATCCGCACTACGCGGGCAACGT
>CAYWST010000575.1:0-2819 GCA_964461075.1 uncultured Solibacteraceae bacterium
GTACTTGGCGGCTCCTGCGTAGTCTTCAACGACATCCCGCTGCCCGCCATCCGGACCTCAGCGACCCAAATCGCCGCCCAAGTTCCGGAGGATCTCCGCCCTGGACTGTATGTGGTTCAGGTTCGAAGCCTGTCAACCGCGCAATCCTCGGACCCGATCGTCATCAACGTCCAGCGCCCGTAGTCAGCGGGTGACGGAACCCGTTTGATAGACTGGGATTAAGTTGAAAATCGGTTTTGTCAGCTTGGGATGTCCCAAGAACCTCGTGGATTCCGAGGTCATGATGGGCGAACTCACCGCGCGCGGACATGAACTCACCGCGCGGCCGGATGAGGCCGACGCCATTGTCGTGAACACCTGCTCGTTCATCGACCCCGCCAAGCAGGAGTCCGTCGAGACCATCCTGGAGATGGCCGAGTACAAAAGATCGGGCCAGGCGCGGAAATTGATTGTGGCCGGGTGTCTCGTGGAGCGCTTTCGCGGGGACATCCAAAAGCAGATCCCCGAAGTTGACGCGGTGATCGGCACGAATGAAATTGAGTCGATCGTCTCGGTTTGTGAAGGCGCCGGCGGCTCGCGCGGGGTTGCGGCGCCGTACCTCTATCACGAGGGCACGCCGCGCGTGCTGGCGACGCCGAGGCACTACGCCTACATCAAGATCAACGAGGGATGCGACCACCCCTGCACGTTCTGCGTGATCCCTCAATTCCGCGGCAGCTTCCGCAGCCGCCGGTTTGAGAGCGTGATCGTTGAAGCGGGCCGCCTGTTTGAGCGGGGCGTGCGTGAGATCAACCTCATCGGGCAGGACACCACCGCTTACGGGGACGACCTGGGGCTGCAGGATGGCCTGGCGCACCTGCTGGCCCGGCTGGCCTGTATCGAGACGCCCCACTCGAAATGGGTTCGTTTTCTCTATTGCTACCCCAACCGGATCACCTCGCGGCTGCTCGACACCATCGCCTCGCATGAAGCGCTGGTCAAGTACATCGACATGCCGCTGCAGCATGCATCCGCATCGGTATTGAAACGAATGAAGCGAGGGGCCTCCGGCGAGATCTTCCTTAAGTTGCTGGAGAAGATCCGCAAGGCGATCCCGTCGGTGACGGTCCGCACCTCGATGATCGTCGGGTTTCCAGGGGAGACCGACTCGGATTTTGACGAGCTGCTGGAGTTTGTGAGGGCTGCACGGTTTGATCGTCTCGGGGTTTTCGGCTATTCCGACGAGGAGACTTCAGAGAGCTACCACCTCGACGGGAAGGTGAGCAAACGGGAGATCTACAATCGGAAGCGCGCCCTGATGGCTGAGCAGAGGAAGATCTCGCGGGCCGCGAACCGAAAACTCGTCGGAAACGAGGTTGAGGTGATTCTCGAAGGTCCCTCCGGAGAGAGCGAACTGGTCTGGCAGGCGAGAATGCAGGGGCAGGCGCCGGACATCGACGGCGTTTGTTATGTGAGCGACTTTGGCGAAGGGGCGCCGGCTCGCGGCCAGATCCGGAAGATGCGGATCGTCAAGGCGTACGACTATGATTTGGTTGGAAATCTTGTGGACACGGCGCCGGCGGAGGTTCCTGCCGCGGCCAATCCCTTCCCGATTATCGCGGCGAGCGCCGGCCGGCCGCGACAGCACCAGTAGACGATGAAGTGCCCAATCTGCAGGAAGGAAGTCGCGCTGACATCGCCTGAGATGCCGTTCTGCAGCGAGCGGTGCCGTCTGATCGATCTCGGCAAGTGGGCCGACGAGGAGTATCGAATCCCCATTTCGGGGCCGGCCCCCGAGCCGCCTCCGCGGCCGGAGGAGGAGGAAGAGTGAGCGGCTTTGCCAGGGCTTGGGCCACATGGTTTGGGTGCGGTCTGGCGCCGATCGCGCCGGGGACGTTTGGATCCGCCGGAGCGTTGCTGGTGATTCCACTTTGGGTCTGGATGAACTGGGCGCCGTGGACGCTCGCCGTGCTGGCGTTTGCACTCACCCCGGTTTCGATCTGGTCGGCGACGGTCACGGCTCGGAACGCCGGCCGCAAGGACCCGGGCCTTGTGGTGATCGATGAGGTCCTCGGCCAGTGGGTGACGCTGGCGGGAGCGCCGGCGCTCGATTGGAAGCATGCGCTGGCCGGCTTCTTCCTCTTCAGGATTCTGGACATCATCAAGCCGTTCCCGGCGCGGCAATTTGAATCCCTCCCGGACGGGACCGGGATCGTCGCCGACGATCTGATGGCGGGCGTCTATGGGGCGCTGCTGCTCCTTGTAGCGGGCCGCTACCTGTCCTGACTGAGACGAACGACGTCGCCTTCATCGAGCCCTTCGAGAACGGCGACGTTGATCCCGTCGCTCAGTCCGAGTTGCACGGGGCGGCGGACGAAAGAGTCGCCTTCCCGGACTTCGACAAAGGAGGAGTCCCCTTCTTTGTCAACGGCGCCTTCAGGGATGACCACGGCGTCTTCCACGCGGTTGAGTACCACGTTGGCGTAGCCCGACAAGTCAGGGATGATCTGCTCGTCGGGCTTGTCGATCCTGACGCGGAGCGGGACCGAACGGACAAAGTACTGCTGGCGCCCGTTTAGGGTGGCAAATGCGCCGATGGCGGAGACTTCACCCTGAAACTGCTTCCCGGGATAGGCGTCGAAGCCCACGGTCGCCTTCTGCCCAAGACGGAAACGGGTGACTTCGGCTTGATTGACCGTCGCCTGGATCTGCAAGGTGGCGCGGTCGACAATCTGGAGGATCGGCGTTCCTGGAGTGACCAGGTCGCCCTCGCCGATCAGAATGACGCCGATGCCCGGCACCTGCTTTAGCATCTCGCGCAGGTTGCTGATCGCCTGGAC
>CAYWST010000576.1:0-2811 GCA_964461075.1 uncultured Solibacteraceae bacterium
GACGGCCTTTCTGATTTATCAGGCGATTGCGCTCATTCGCGGCCGCCGCGCGGCGAATATTCTCAGCGGCCTCGCCGTCGTCATGGCCGTTTACGCGCTCTCGGTCTTCCTCGGTCTGACGTTGATCCGGACGATTCTGGAAACCGCCGCGCCGTACACCGCGTTCGCCCTCATCGTCATGTTCCAAAGCGATATCCGCCGGCTCTTCGCTCGAATCGGTGAGCGGCGCTGGTTCTCCTTCGGATCGAAGCTCGAATTGCGGGAAGTGGCCGACGAGATTATCCTCGCCGTCGCTCATCTGACGGCCCACAAAATCGGCGCGCTGATCGTCATTGAGCGCGAAATTGGCCTGCGGACTTTCATCGAAAGCGGCGTGCCCGTGGAGGCCAAAGTCACTCGCGACCTGCTGCTGGCCATCTTCCAGCCCGGCGGCGCCCTTCACGACGGCGCCGTCATCGTGCAGGGCGGACGGCTCGCCGCTGCGGCCTGTTTCCTTCCCCTGACCATGAATCCGGAACTCAGCCGTAAGCTCGGCACGCGCCATCGCGCCGCTATCGGCGTCACCGAGGAGTCCGATTGCCTGGCGGTGGTCGTCAGCGAGGAGCGCGGAACGGTCTCCATCGCCGCCCGCGGCGAACTGGAGATGGACGTCTCCATCGAAAGTCTCGCTTCGCGCCTCGGCGGCGTCGCGGCGGGATCGCTGCGACGTCAGGCAAAACCCGCCGTGGGCGAGGTCGCCCGCCGATGATGCGCCAATTCCGCCGCAACTGGACGCTCAAGCTCGGCTCGCTGGCCGCCGCGTTCATGCTCTGGCTGACGTTCAGCGGCGCGCGCGAGCTGACTACCGCCGTGACCGTGCCCGTCCAGTACCGGAACATCCCCAAGCATCTCGAGATCAGTTCCGACCTCGTCGAAGAGGCGCACCTGGTCGTCCGCGGCCCCTCGACTCAGCTCTCCAGGCTGTCGGGTCCGGAAATCCCCGTCGTCATCGACCTCGCCGACGTTCAGGCGGCAGGCCAGCGGACCTACACGATCGAACGCAGGAATACCGTGCTGCCTCCCGCGGTCACGCTCGACCGCGTCGTCCCCTCGCAGGTCAGACTCGTCTTCGAGCCGCGCATCACCCGCCGCGTTCCCGTGCAGGTCGAGTTCGCCAACATCCCCGCGGGGCATGGCGTGGAGAGCTTTGACATCGAGCCGCCGACGCTCGAAGTCTTCGGCCCGCGTTCGAGCGTCGAGAAGGTCGAGCGCGTGCTGGCCGACCCCATCGACCTCTCTCTCCCGGAAGGCGAAGGCGGCTATCGAACCACCGTCTACGCCGGCGACCAGCGCCTCCATTTCACCTCTCCGCCCACCGTGCTGGTGCGAGTTCGTCTGACCGGACAGCGTGGCGATCAGTAGGCTTTCACGATATGGCAAGAAAACTCTTCGGAACCGATGGAATCCGCGGTGTGGCCGGCTCGCCGCCCCTTGACGCCGCAACCGTTCACGCCTTCGGACTCGCCCTCGGCGAGTGGGCGATGGGCGCGGCGCAGGCGCACAAGATTTCGACGCCGCGCGTTGTGCTGGGCGTTGACACCCGCGAATCCGGCCCATGGCTCGCGGAAACCGTCGCCGCCGGACTGGAGAATCGGGGAGTCGCTCCGGTCTTCGCCGGTTTGACGACCACGCCAGGCGTCGCCTATCTCACCCGCTCCATGGACTTCGTCGCCGGGGTGATGATCTCGGCCTCTCACAACCCTTATCGCGACAACGGACTGAAGGCCTTCGATCACTCCGGCTTCAAACTGCCGGACGCCACCGAACTGGAGCTGGAGCGGCGCATCTTTTCGCTGCTCAACGGCGGCGAAGCTCACTCGCGCCGCTCCCTCGTCGAAGACGCTTCGCTGGACCGGCTCTATCTGGATTCCCTCGCCGCAACTTTCGGGACCACCCTCGAAGGGAAACGGATCGTCCTCGACTGCGCCAACGGCGCGGCCAGCCGGCTGGGACCGGAACTTTACCGCCGCCTCGGCGCGGACGTCATCGCCACTCATTGTTCGCCCAACGGACGGAACATCAACCTCGATTGCGGCGCGCTCCATCTCGAATCGCTCCGGCATCGGGTCCTCGAGGAACGCGCCTGGGCCGGCATCGCCTTTGACGGCGACGCGGACCGCTGCATGATGGTGGCGCCCTCGGGCCGCATCGTCGACGGCGATCATAGCCTTCTCATCCACGCCCTCGAAACCCGCCCCCGCGCCGTCGTTGCCACGCAGATGTCCAACCTGGGACTGCAGCTTGCGCTCCAAGCGGCCGGCATGGACCTGATTCGCACCGCGGTGGGCGACCGCTACGTTCTGGAGCGCATGCTCGCCGACGATCTACCCCTGGGCGGCGAGCAGTCCGGCCACGTCATCTTCCGCGACTACTCGACCACCGGCGACGGACTGCTGACCTCGCTGCGCATTCTCGAAACCGCCGCCCGCGCCGGCGCGACGCTTGACGAGCTCGCGGCGCCCATGACCGTCTATCCTCAAATCCTCGTGAACGTGCGGTTCCGGGAGAAACGGCCGCTTGAACAACTGCCTGGAGTCCGGAAGGCGATCCGGGAGGTCGAGGATGAGTTCGGCGCGAACGGCCGCGTTTTCGTCCGCTTCTCGGGCACCGAGCCGCTGGCCCGCGTGATGGTCGAAGGGCCGGCGCAGGATCGCGTGGACGCCGCCGCCCGCGCCATCGCCGCGGCGATCGCGGCCGAACTTGGCGAGATGTGACCCGCTAACGTCCCGGCGGGAGCACGCGCCCGCCCTTGTCGTCCACCGCCACGCCGAA
>CAYWST010000577.1:0-2807 GCA_964461075.1 uncultured Solibacteraceae bacterium
GAACAACGGCTCCAGGCAGGCCGACGCGCTCAAGCTGCCCGGCGGCGTCAGCGGAACGATGTCGGCGCCCGGCGATGTCGACGTCTTCAGGTTCAAAGGCCGCGCGGGCGAAGAGATCGTGGCTGAGGTCTTTGCCAGGCGGCAGGGATCGGTGATGGATTCCCTTTTGCGTTTGACCGATGCCAGCGGGATCGAACTCGCGCGGAATGACGACAACGAGGACAAGTCCAAGGGCTTGCTCACGCACCATGCGGATTCGCGAATCCAGTTCAAGCTGCCGAAGCAGGGCGAGTATTTCCTGCTTGTCTCAGACACCCAGCGGCAGAGCGGCCCCGGCGTCAACTATCGGCTCGAGCTGCGGCGACCGAATCCGGACTTCGAACTGCGCGTGACCCCGTCGAGCGTGAACGTGGCGGCGGGAACCCACGCGCCCATCACCGTTCACGCTCTGAGGAAAGACGGCTATCAGGGCGAAATCCTCCTTTCCCTGAAAGGCGCGCCGGACGGATTCGAGCTCAGTGGAGCGCGCATTCCGCCGGGCGTGGAGAAGGTGCGGCTGACCTTGACCGCGCCGCCTTCGTCGGCGGGCAGCGTGGTCGCTCTGCGAATGGAGGGAAAGGGATCGGCTTCAGGCCATGAGATCCGGCGCGACGCCGTGCCCGCCGAGGATATGATGCAGGCCTTCGCTTATCGCCATCTTGTTCCGGTTGAGGAGTGGGTGGCTGCGGTCACCGGCGACAGCCGGCGCCGCGCGGCATGGCGCACGCAGCCCGGTCCGGTTCGCATCGCGCCGGGCGGCAAGGCCGAGCTGCGATTCCCGGCTCAGCTTGGCCGCTTCGGACAGGATGTCCGCCTGGCGCTGAACGACCCGCCCGAAGGCGTGGCGATCGAGAATGTGTATCCGTCTCCCAACGGGCTCTCCGTGGTGTTGAAAGGCGACCCTAAGGCGCCCGCGGGTCTGCAGGGCAACCTGATCTTCGACGCCTTCTTCGAGCGGACGGGCGACAACAAGCAGGTCCGGAAAGTCCTCATCGGGACCCTGCCGGCCGTGCCGTTCCACATTGCGAGTCAGTAGGCGGCCAGTTCGGCCAGCGACACCGGCGCCGCTGCTGCGCCGGCGATCCGGATGGCCGCCGCCCTGACCGGTTTCGCCAGCTTCAGCTCGCTTTGCCCCTGAGCAAGCAAACCCGCGAGGGCCCATGCGCCGCCCTTCTCCGTCTGTATTTCCACTCTGGCGTCGCCATCGAACCAGCCGCCCTGGCCGCGCACGGCCACAATCCTGCTGATTTCGCCGGGTTCATGCAGTTCCACGGCGAACCACACAGCCCCGCCAGTGCGCGAAATGCGATCCAGATCGGTTCTTTCGTCGCAGATGGAGCCGTGACGCGTCGTCTCGCGGCTTGACATCGACTCGCGTCCGAATGCGGTCCTGGCTACAGGCGATTCCGAGACCCGGCCGGCGCGGGCGATCCAGACGCGGTAATCCGCCGCATCCGCGAAGGGCCGCAGCTTGATTCGAGCGCCGTTCATCTTCGCGCCGTCAAAGAAGACGCCGGCGAAGGTCAGATCGGCGGCAATCCGAGGCGCGCTCTCCTTGAAGCCCGCCCGGAACAGGAACGGGATGCCGGCGTTGTCCGCACGGTCCATCGCCAGCACTTGCGGCCCGCGCATCAGCGCCGCATAACCCGGGTAGCTCTTTCCTCCGTCGATGACGCGCACGGCCATGTCGAGGGAGAACTCAACCGCATCGCCATCATTCCACACCCGAACCACGCGAACGAGGCCGTCCTTCTCAACGCCCCCAGCGCCCGCAAGTTTCGCCGACCATGAGGGCCGGCGGATGTAAACCGGGAACGAGCCCGAGCCGTTGACGGTGATCTTCACCTTGCCGGACGCCGGGAAATCCGTCTCCACTCGAAGCCGCGCCTTCCGGGTTCTGAATTCGCCCGGCGCGGCGATCCAGATCACCGGCGCGCCTTCCAGTTCGCCCCAGAGCAATTGCGGGATCATCGAAATGCCGCGCGGCTCGGAGCTCTTGCAGCAATTGATTCCCCCGCGGGTCTGCTTCCGGCCGTTCATCGGGGTGAAGTAGCAGATGTCGCCTGTGGCTTCTTCCTGCGCGGCGAGGAGCTGGTTGTAGACGGTCCGCTCGAGCATCTCCGCATAACGGGCCTCGCCCGTCAGCCGGAGAAGATGCCAGTTGAGCTGAAGCCATGTGACGGTGGCGCAGCCTTCGCCGACGTCGTTGACGAGTTCGCCGGGGAGAACGAAATCGTCCTGGAAGTGCTCGTGCGTCGAAGTGGTTCCGGTCAGGTAGAGCCGGCGCGCTTCGATGTCGGCCTGCGCGATCCGCGCCGCCTTGAGGAAGTCCGGCTGACCCGTGACGCGGTAGAGTTCCAGCAGCCCGACCAGGTCCGACATCATCTCGTAGGCCTTGCCGTTCGCGGTCTTCGAGACGTTTCCATGAGAGAGGAGGGAGGAGAGCAGCTTGGGCCCATTGGGCTGCTCCCAGGCTCTCAGGATGTAGAAGCAGAAATCGAGGTAGCGCTTCTCGCCGGTGAGCGTGTAGAGCCGGACCATCGGCTCGAGCACCGAGGTGGCGGCCATGCCAACGTGGGTGGAGGCGGCGATGATGTCGCGCTTGCCGCCCGTGTCGCCGAAGGTCCTCTCAAGCAGATCGCCCACCTTGCGCGCGGCGGCGAGCGCCCGGTCATCGCCCGTGATTCGGTAAGATGCCAGCAAGCCGATCAGGCCGTACTTATGAACCCAGACGTCCCAGGAGGTCCAGCGCTGATCGTCGGTATAGG
>CAYWST010000578.1:0-2800 GCA_964461075.1 uncultured Solibacteraceae bacterium
GCGGCGTGAACCAGATCACCCAGTTCCTCGCCCGCGAGTGGGCCAAACAGGGCGTCCGCGTCAACGCCATTCTTCCCGGCTTCTTCCCCGCCGAGCAGAACCGCAAACTCCTTACCGACGAACGCGTCGCCTCCATCATGGGCCATACCCCGATGGGCCGCTTCGGCGAAGCCAGGGAACTCGTGGGCGCGTGCGTCTTTCTCGCTTCCGACGCCGCATCGAGCTTTGTCACCGGAACCATCCTGCGGGTGGACGGCGGCTATCTGGCCATGACGATCTAGGTCTAAGTTACTGGAACCGCGCAAGTTTTGCGCAGCGTTAACTCTCTCAGCTCCGTTGTTGCAATGGGTTCCCTCACCCACCCGCCCCGGTCCCGCCGGGTCCGGACGAGGGGCAACTGACTGATACAAAAAAGAATAGTTTTGGATCTGAAATTGCTATGTAAGACTCGGTGCGCTGTTTGAGCGCCAGGAGTCATACCTATGGAAGCCTACGGCTGGCTACTCGACCCGAAGAAGTGCATCGAGTGCAGGGCCTGCGAATCGGCCTGCAAACAGTGGAACAGTGTCGAGACCGGCGTCGGTGTGCGGTATCGCCGAGTGCTGGTCCACGAAATGGGGGTCTTCCCGCAGATTGGCATGCAGGCGCTGTCGATGGCCTGCAACCACTGCGACAATGCGTTGTGCATGAAAGTCTGCCCGTCGGGGGCCATCTGGCGCTCAACCACCGGCCATGTGGTCATCGACCGTGAGAAGTGCCTCGGCTGCTTCCAGTGCTGGAGCTTTTGCCCTTACGGCGCGCCGCAGTTCAATCAGCGCACGAAGAAGATGGAGAAGTGCACTGGCTGCTTCGACCGGGTGGGAGCGCAAATGGAACCCGCCTGTTCGACTCTTTGCCCCACCGGCGCCCTCAAATTCGGCAAGTGGGAAGAGATCTCCAAGCTCGGCTCGCCCACCACTCCGAACTTCAACGACCCGGCCCTGACCAAGCCGCGAATCCGTTTTATCAACGCTCCTTATCCCGAGGCGGCGAAGTAAGAGGAGGAAACCATGCCAGTCACAAGACGTAATCTTCTTCAAATCTCCGGCGCGACGGCCGGCGCCGCGGCCATGCCAGGCTCCCTGGAAGCCTTCAGCGAGTACTTCAAGCCGGCTCCCCTGGCCGAGACGAATATCACCAAGACAACTACCTGCTGCGGCGTCTGCAGTCCCGCGTGCGGGCTTCAGGCCACAGTACAAGACGGCGTCGTGAAGTTCATCGAAGGGCTCCCAGGCGACGCCCACGGAGAAGGCCACCTCTGCGGCAAAGGCGCCGCCGGAGCCGGCTTCCTGTACGATCCCGACCGGCTCAAGTATCCGATGAAGCGGACCAATCCAAAGAAGGGCTTCGATGAGGACCCGGGCTGGGTCCGGATCACCTGGCAGGAAGCTCTCGACACAATCGCCGCCAAAATGGGCGACACGATCAAGGCCTACGGGACCGAATCGCTTCTCTTCGTCACGCTGACCGAGCCGGACCTGTGGCATCGTTTCATGAACGCCATGGGCGTGGTCAACAGGATCGACCACATTGACGTCTGTTTCCAGACCGACCGCATCATTCAGGCTTACACCACCGGCGGCAAGACCTGGTGCAACGACTTCGAGAACTCGAAGTACATTCTGCTGTTCGGCTGGGACCTCGTCGCCAAGGCCAAGATCATCTACGCCAACGGCGTCGTCAAAGCGCGGTCCAACGGCGCCAAGGTGGTTCACTTCAGCACCAACTACACGGCTACCAGCCGCGTGGCCAGCGAATGGCACACTGTCAAGCCCGGGACTGACCTGGCGATTGCGCTCGCGATGATCAACATCATCCTGAGCGAGAATCTCTACAAGAAGGACTTCGTCGACAAGTACACCAACTTCGCGCAGTACGAAACCCAGATCCGGGCTCATTTCGCGCAGTACTCGCCCGAGTGGGCGGCGGAAATCAGCGGCGTGCCCGCCGATGTGATCTCGCGCGTGGCCCGCGAGTTCGCCGCCTCGGACGCCTCCATCGCCCCGGCCCACAAGAAGACTCTGTGCGCCAACTACTCCAACGCCACGCAGTTGGTCCATTGCATCTCGATCCTGAACATTCTGGCGGGCACAATCGACCGTCCAGGCGGACGTTACTTCCCAAGAACCTTCTCGATTCCCGCCGTCGACGCCATCTATCCCCCGCCGGCCTACCCGGCCAAGAAGGGACGCCGGGTCGACGGCCGCGATAAGCTCTTCTTCGTCAACCAGACGGACACCGGGCTGTTCTCCACTCTCGCCGACGGAATGCTCAACAAATTTCCCGGCATGATCAAGTTCGCCTTCTGGAACGCCTACACGATCCTGGCCTTCCCGAACCCGAAGACCATGGAAGAGGCGATGAAGAAGGTCGACTTCACCGTTGTCATGGACTTCCTGCCCACTGACACATGCTCCATGGCCGACATCGTTCTGCCCTCTGCGATGTACCTGGAGGGCAACGACGTCGTGTCGCGGATCTACAACGCCAAGTACCCGCAGGCTGTCGCCCGCGCCGCCGTCGCAGCGCCGATCTTCGAAACCCGATCCATCGCTTCGGTAGCCATCGAACTCGGCAAGCGGCTCTGCCCCGACTACTTCAAGACCCCAACCGGCGAGTGGATCAACCCAAGCACGCTGCTCGACGAAAAGGTGAAGCGCGCCGGCCTCGGCGAGAATTTCGCCGACTTCAAAGCCAAGGGCATCGTCGAGCGTCCCGCTCCGTTCGTTCCGCGGACGACCTTTGCCACTCAGGGTGGGAC
>CAYWST010000579.1:0-2800 GCA_964461075.1 uncultured Solibacteraceae bacterium
GTCCTATGTCTTCCATTTCGATCGATGGTGGAATCCGGCCGTGGAGGCGCAAGGGGAAGATCGGGCGTATCGTATCGGCCAGACGCGCACCGTGACCGTCTACTCGTATCTTTGCGCCAACACGGTGGAAGAACGGATCGCCGCGATCCTGGCGGACAAGCGCCAGCTGTTCACGGACATTGTGGAAGGCGTGACCATACGCCATATCCGCCGCCTCGACTTGCCGACGCTGCTCGAGGCGATCCGCTCATGACGGGCAGTCGCTTCCGCCGCCGCCGGATCCGCAGATCGAAGAGGCCGTTCACAGACGGGGTTTCGCCGCAAGCGGCGTTGCCGCGCCAAGGGTCGAGACTGGGCTGCCGCCGGATCGGCTCCCGGCTGCGTGCGGCGGAATAACAGAATGGCCTTCGCCCGCCAGCCCTCTTTAGCGCAGATCACTTCACGATCAGTAATCCCAAACATCGCCGGCGCGGCATTGCCGGTCGAATTCCTCCTGATTTGTGATCGTTATCATGCGGAAATTGTATTCGAGAGCGGATGGGTTGAGGGTAGGCTTGCTTTCATTGTAATAGATCCGCACGATTTCCTCGGCCCTTTCATTGTGGGCGATGATGGGTTCCGGCTCGAAACGCGCCGTCGGCGCGGTCAGCTCGCTGACAACGCAGTTCACGCCGGGATCTTCCAACTTCTGCACCCAAATCTCACCAGGATACCCCCACTGCGTGCGGTTGGGCTGCTCGTCTCCTTCACTGTCCAAGATCACGTAGACCACGTAGGGATCGCCGTTCCAGACGAAGCCTTCGTAGCTCTGGGCGGCGAAAGCGTTTCCGGCCGGAATCTGTGTTTCTTGACTGGCGCGCCAAGTGAAGTCGTACCAAACGGCATAGGCCCCCGTATCGCCGCCACGGCTGCGATACACGCGACTCGTATCCGTCGCCAGTCGACTGGCCTTATCGTACAGCCCGGCAACGAGATACTGGTCCCCAAACGGGAACGTATCGATCAGGTTGTAGGTTGCCGGCGGCAGGCCGTTGCCTGTGCTGACGACGCTCAGGAAATCGTTCTCGAAATCAACCCTTTGCATGACCACCGTCGGAGGATTGGCAGCGGCAGTGGCCGTCGTCTGGGCGTAGGAAGGAAAGGTCGCGCCATGAAACAGGTAAGACGTTTCCGCGCCCCAACGGAACCATCCCAACTGCAGCGCGGTCCCGACGCTTGAACCCGACCAACCGTTGGGCGCCCCCCCTCCGATCGCTCCCTGCGGCGCCGGAAACCTGTATTCGTCGTAGATCAAGGTGTGAGAACACCCGTTGACCTCGTCGAGATCGACCGCCCACAACTGCAGGCAGGTGCTGTCAACCGCTCCCATCGGTCGATTGGCGCATTGCTGATCGTCTTCGGGGACTTCCGTCGTGTACACGGTCCACTTCTTTTCGGACGCCGCGTTCCGGATCGGATACGGGGTCTGGCGGATCTCTTTCTGATCGCAATCGGTCGCGACAAAACGAACGTCATCCGGCGCGAGGTCGGGTTGCTGTGGGCTGCCATCCGCGCCATCCGCGCGCAGGAAGACGATATCGCCCGTGTCGTCACGGAGATACACGGCGAATTGCGTTGACGCACCGGAAGGATCGCCGGCCTTGAGGGCGGCCTGACCCCACTGCGGCGTGCCGCGAAAATCGGTCGGGCCGCAAAGGCACGACTCGCCTCCCGAACAACCGGACGGCTCCGCGGCGCACTGGAGCTCGGAGACATTGGTCGCCATGGCGCGGGAAAACGTACCGTCCGCCTTCAACGGTGCGTAATACACGATCAAGGGCAAGCCTTGCGGCGTCCGAATACGTTCCACCCAGATGATGTGGTTGCCGTCGGGACTGAACTCGGTGGTAATGACCGGGTTGCTGAGAGCCAATTCGTCACTGACAGCACTTGCCGCCTCACCAGGCTGGGCCGAAAACCACAACAAGCCCATGAGACCTGTAAAGAAAATATGCAGGTGCCGGCAGTTCACCGCGATCTCTCCTGATACGAAGACGGTAGTAAAGCTTTTTCTATTTAAGCAACAAAATCTTAATCATTGCATGTATCATAAACACATAAGTAGTATATCGATTATAGTAATCAGCGTCAAGGCCTGGAGGCGGCGAGGGTCCGTTCGATCCTGTTAACCCTGGCCCAGCCTTCGCGGGAGATGGGGTCTTGGATGCTGCGCATGGGCCCGGACGAAAGGCCGCAGTCTGGCGTTGTGCTGTTCGAAGGCGCGCTTGATTGCCGTCTCCACCTGCCGCCGACGTCACTGCAAGCGCGGATGCCTCGCAGCGGTGGTATGCCTTCGTTCATCCGTTGAAGGTCAGCCATCACTCACGGAGTGGATCGCCGCAAAATCCCCCGCAGCGCTCGAAGCGATCACCCGATCCGGGCCGCCGGCAAGCGGCCGGCCGGACCGGGTTCCCTCGCTGCGATGGATCAGCCGGCGACGTCCCCTACCAAGGCGGGAAATCGCTCAGGTCGAGCAGGCGTTGCTGCAAAATCCCCTCGCCATAGTTATAGATCGGCCCGTTCTCCGTCTCGGTATAGACGACACGCAACTTGCCATTCAGGATGTAAGGTTCGGGTTCCGTCTGCGATTGGTGATTTTGTTTTCGGGAGACGACAACCGTGGTGCTGGGGCGCCCGATCTCCGCGGCAACGATCTTGGCATAAGAGCCAAGGGCGAACGGGCCGGGCGAGTCCTGAACGTCGTGGGTCGAGAAGACGACGAACCGGCGCCCCTGGTCATCCGGCCCGACCACCTCGGGGG
>CAYWST010000580.1:0-2795 GCA_964461075.1 uncultured Solibacteraceae bacterium
GTATAGTTCCCGTTTTTGAAAAACGCTTTTATTTTCGTGGTAACGGGGCGCCTCTCTGAGAGTCACCACATCGAGACCGGCGCTGCCGACGACCCGGTCGATGATCTCGGCCGTCGCAAGATCAGCAGGGGCCGCCAGCGTCAGGAAAAGGAGCAGATGACGCATCAGAAGGCCTGCCCGAACGAGAAATGAAACTGGAACCGGCTCACACGCTGGAGTCCATATGTGCCGCCCCCGCTGATCAACTCCTCCCGCGTTCCGGTGAACCCGTTGAACTTTGGCGTATTGGGGGCGTAAGCCAGGTCGAGCCGGATGGGCCCGACGGGCGTCCTTACACGGAGGCCCAGCCCGAAGGACTGAACCATGTAATCGAAGTCCTCGAGGTCGCGCTGCTTGAAGCGGAAGGAAATGGCGCTCACGTTTGTATAGACATTTCCCATGTCATGGAAGATCACCCCGCCGATACTCTTGCCGATAAACGGAAAACGCAGCTCCACGTTGTTGAAGAAGAAGCCCTCGCCGCCGATGGGGAAACCCGTCACAAGATCCCGGGGCCCGGCCTGATTTTCCGGAAAACCGCGGTGTGTCGTCGATCCGCCGCCGTAGAAGCGCTCGGGAAGCGGCACGGGCACGTCATCCAGATTCCTCAGCCAGCCAAAGCTGGTGGAGCGGGCGAAGACCTTCTCTTTGCCCACTTTGTGATACGTGGAGTTTCTTACAATGACGCGGGTGTATGTCGTGTTCGACTCTGTCAGGGGGAGAGCGTAGCCGAAGTCCAGAGTGGAGAACTGCCCTCGGGTCGGGTCAAGCTGGTCGTCCCGCCGGTCAATGAGCAGCGAGGTGGCGAAGCCGGTGGTCTTCACCGGCTGTGAATAGACCGGGATGAGAGACGGGTCGATATTGAGGGATTCTTCGTCGATGAAGACGTACCTCGCCGTGCTACGAATCTGCCAGGAGACGCCGCGCGCGAGGATGCGGGCCCACTGCAGCGAGCCTTCGAACCGGAGGCTCGAGAAGGTATTGATGTCGCGCGAATTGTCGACCAGGCCGCTCACGGTGAGGTTTACTCTCTCGTCGCCGCGGAACTGTGGAGCGATATAGCTCAGCAGCGCGCGCTGCTGGATGTTGGAGGCGCGGAACGTCACGCCGGCCGTATGGCCGATTCCGAACATGTTGGACCGGGTGATGCCGATCAGCCCGCGGGGCGAGAATCCGGTGGATCCGGCCGGCTGGCTGAGATCGTTGCTGTTCCCTCCAAGGCGTCCGAACTCGGCGCCCACACCCAGATTGAGTGAGTACTTCTTCGCTTCCTCAACCTGCAGGAGGACGTACTTATTCCGCTCCAGCCCGCGGGGGTTCTGAACGCTCACATCGACGCGGGCGAAAATCCCGAGGTCGTAGAGACGGCGCTGCGTGGCGACGGTGTTGCTAAGGCTGAGCGGGTCGCCGGGCTTCACGGTCAGACGGGAGGTGACCAGATCGGGCCGGGTCGTCTCGAGACCGCTGATCAGAATATCCCTCACGAAGTTGCGCCTGCCTTCCGAGACGGTGTACTTGAGAGCGACCCGCTTCCGGACCTCATCCACCTGGCTCTGCACGTCGATGGTCGCGTTCGGATAGCCGTTATTGAAGTAGTAGTTGAGAATCGAGTCACGGTCCAGTGCGACGTTCAATTCGCTATAGGGTTCGTTCGGCGCCGAAGTGAAGAGGGACTTGACGTCATCAAGCAGCCTGAGATCGACGCCGGTCAGTTCGAGGCTATCGACCAGCCATTGAGGTCCTTCCGTGATCGCCAGTTTGACGTTGAGGTCGCGAGCGGAGCCTTTCCAGTTCTGCTCAATATCGGCGCGAACCGCGACTTCCCTAAAGCCGTTGGCGCGGTAGAGCGATTCGATCCCTCTGCGGTCGCCTTCCAGCAGTTCCTTGCTGAAGCGGCCGCTCCGGTAGCGGATTCTGGTCGCCGCGATGATGTTCAGGCGTTCGCGAAGAGTCGCTTCGTCGAAGTAGCGGTTCCCGGAAACCTCAATGTTCTTGAGTCTGTAGCGCTGACCAAGTTGAATCGAGTAACGGATCCGCTGCGCCCCGCCAGGCGCGGCGTCTTCCAGGGAGTAGGAGACTTTTGCGTCGAAGTAGCCCTTGTTTTCAAAGTAGGTCTTCAGACGGTTCTGGCCCTCCAGCAGCAGTTCCCGGTCCACGGTTCGCTCCTGGTAAATGGGGACGAGCTGGCGCAGCGTCCCTTTCCCAACCTTGGCTCCCTCGGTTTCCACGATGACCTTCGGCCCGGACTCAAGAACCAGGCGCGGCGCCACCACTCCTGTCTGGCGGTCATACTCCAGGGAAGCGATTCGAATCCCGGCCATCAGGAAGTTGTTCTTCAGGTAGGCGCCGCGCAGTCTGTCGAGAGCGCGCTGCGTGTTTGCCGCGGTCACATCCTTCCAGCCGCGCAATCCGCGCCACTTCTGCCAGCCGGTCAGGGAGACCAGTTTTTTCCCGGCGAGCGCCGGAGAACCCTCGAAGACCGGCAGTGAGTATTTCGCTCTTCTTCCCGGGGTGACGTTGAAGACGATGCGGGTCTCCTGTGTTTCCGGTTCGCGGGTCACCCTGGGCTCGACGGCCGCCTCGAAGAAGCCGTTGGCCCGCAACAGTTCGAGGATGTTCGTCCGGGCGGGCTCGATTTGATCTTCGTCGAAGAGTTCACCAAGCTCCATTTTGGTGGCGTTGGCCAATTGGCCGGCGTTCGGGGGCTCCGGCACGCCTTCGACCGTCCCGCGCCCAGTGAAAAACGCTGGACGGGT
>CAYWST010000581.1:0-2795 GCA_964461075.1 uncultured Solibacteraceae bacterium
CAGCCTTCCTGAATTCGTCCAGTACGATCGACTGGTCGAGCCGCAGGTACTCCGCCACGTCATTTGCGATGGCCAGCCGCTCCAACCTTTCGGGCATTTTCTGAATCGCCGGCAAAAGGAATTGGAATGCCGCAACCCGCCCCTCCGGAGTGTTCAAATCGTTTTTCTCCCTCGCCCTGTCCGCCAGCCAATGGAAAAAGCTGCGCGCATTGTCCAGTGCGTGCAGGTAACCCTCCACACCGTGCTCCAGAATATATTCGTCAGGATCGAGGCCGCCCGATAGGGTCAGCACCTTCAGGTGCATCCCCTCCTCGAGCAGGATCGGAATGCTCCGCTCCGTCGCGTTGACTCCAGCTTTATCCGGGTCGAAGTTCACCACCAGCATCCCCGCATGCCGGCGCAGACTCCGCACCTGGTAGTTCGTGAGCGCGGTTCCACAGGTGGCTGCCACATTGGGCACCCCCGCCGCGTACACCCCGATCACGTCCATGTAGCCTTCCACCAGAATCGAATAGCCGCGCTCCTGGATGGACTTCCGCGCCCGATTGAGGTTGTACAGAACCTGACTCTTGCGATAGATCGCCGTCTCCGAGCTGTTCAGGTATTTGGGCTCCTCCCCGGCCTCGAGCGCCCTGCCTCCGAACGCGATCACCTGCCCGCTTTCCGAGTGGATCGGAAACATCAGCCGCCCGCGGAACCGGTCGAAAAACCCGCCTCCCTCACTCCGTCTGAGGATCAGCCCGCTGGCCTCCATCGCCGCCTCGGGAAACCCGCGCTTCTCGAACAGCCTGACCAGCATTTGACCCGACCGCTCCGACAAGCCCAGCCCGAACTCCTCCGCCCATTGCCGTTTCAGTCCGCGGCGCTTGAGGTACTCTCTTGCCCCTTCCCCCTGGGGCGAGTACAGCAACTCCTGGTAGTGCCGCTGTGCGATCTCGTGCATCTCGTGCAGCGCTTCCCGCAGCTTTGCGTCCTCGTCGGAGAACTCCCTTCGCTGCGGAATCGGAATGCCGTTCCTCTCGGCCAGGTACTTCACCGCTTCCCAGAACGTAAACCGCTCGATCTCCATGACGAACTTGATCACGTCGCCGCCTGCGCCGCAGCCGAAGCATTTGTAGAACTGGTGCGTCGAGTGAACCGAGAAACTCGGCGTCTTCTCCGAGTGGAACGGGCACAGCCCGCTATAGCGCGGTCCCGCCCCCTGCCGCTTGAGCTTCACGTATTCGCCCACGACATGGACGATATCGATCGAGGATTTGAGTTGCTCGATGAAGTCCAAGGCCTAGCCGTTCTCCACCCTGATTCTTTCTCCGGCCGCCGGGAGCCGGTGTCCGCCCAGTGTAATTGAATTCGGCGCCGTCACCAATTGGCCCTTGTCCCGTCGGGCAACTGCATCGCCTCGTCCCGCCACACGACACCCTCCTTGGCCGAGCTTTCAACCTCGGCCCAGTCGACCCGGATCCCCAGTCCCGGCCTCTCCGTGATCGCGAGATGGCCGTCGCGGTCGACCTCGAACAGCGGCCAGTCGCCCTCTTGCAGATAGCGCAGCCATGGATCCACCTCGCCCGAAGCCTGCGACGCGTTATAGTGAATGCCCTTCGACCACTCCAGAATCCACCCGGCCCGGCTCTGCGCCACCACGTGCAGGCAGGCCATGAAGGCGATTGGCGAAAGCGGGCAGTGCGGCGCGATGGCGATGCCGTTGGCTTCGGCCAGCGCCGCGATTTCCGCCGCGTTCGAGATCCCGCCTACGTGCACGAGGTCCGGCTGCAGAATGTGCGCCGCCCGCGCCGCGATCACGTCGGAAAACTCCGCCACCGTCGTCATCCGCTCGCCGGTGGCGATCGGAACGTGCGTGATCCGCGCAACGTCTCCGAGCCAGCGGTTGTAATCCGGCCGCACCGGCTCTTCGTAGAACAGCGGATTGGCGAACTCGAGCTCGTGCGCCAGCCGCCGCGCCATCGGCACGTTCGCCCGGCCATGGAAATCGAAAGCGATGTCGATCTCCGGTCCCACGGCTTCGCGCACCGCCCGCGCCCGTTCCACGGCCGTTCGAACGCCGCCGTAGGTGTCGACGGCGGCCAACGGCGGGCACGCGTTCATCTTGATCGCCCGCGCGCCCTCGCTCACGACGCGCGCCGCCTCCTCCGCCGCCGCGCCCGGCGCGTTATTGTTCCCCCCGGCCCAGCGGTACACCTTGACCCGGTCCCGAACCTTGCCCCCCAGAAGCCTGTGAATGGGCAGACCCGCCGCCTTGCCCGCGATGTCCCAAAGCGCAATCTCGATCCCCCCCAGCGCCGACATGAAATGAGCGCCGCCATGATAGAAACAGCGGTCGTAGCATCCGCGGACCAGCCGCTTCAGGTCCGCCGCGTCCTGTCCGAAGAACTGCTCTCCCAGTTCATGCACCGCCGCTTCCGCCGAGGCCAGTTGGCCCTCCACCGTGAACTCGCCGAAGCCTTCCAGGCCGTCCTGCGTGCGGATTCTTAACAGGCCCCATCGCGGCGCGACACACGCCGTTTCGATGCTTTCAATTCTCATCCTCATGATGTCGATTCTACGGTCATCCCGGACCGGTCAGAGCCGGCAGCAATGCCGCCAGGACCACCGCCCCCGCCGCGCCGGCGCACGCCGCCCAAAGTTTCCTGCCCGCCCTCCACGCCGCTCCGCCCGCCCATCCGCTCGCCGCCAGAAACAGCGCGAATTTGAGGACCGCCGCGGCGCGCAGCAGGGCCGCATCCACCCTCTCCGATCCGCCGAGCAGCATGAGGAGCATCACGTTCTCCGCCACATCG
>CAYWST010000582.1:0-2791 GCA_964461075.1 uncultured Solibacteraceae bacterium
CAGAATCTGCCCAAATCCCTCCGGCGCATGAAGTGGCAGTTCCTCGACCAACACACCGTCTTCCAGCAGAGCGATCGAACCAAATTCCGCTGCCGTGTCAATCGCGACCACTCTCATTGAGCCGCCTGACCTGAGCGCCTCGCCGTGAAGACGTAATCAATGAAGTACAGCTTGCCCGGCGCGTTGAGCGCCGCCACCCGCACCGCGATCGGCGCCTCGCCTTCCTTTAGCATATGCGCCGGAATCCGCAGAGTCCCCTTTTCTCCGCTCCCCAGCACCCGCACTCCCTGCCCTTCCCTCGCGATCTCGCCCTTGATCAGATACATCATCCTCCGCGTCCCAGGCGTCTCCTTCTTCAAACGAATCTCGAAGGGAATCGGCTTGCCTACCTCCAGCACCTGATCGACTGTAGGCGCCGCCAACTCATATGGAGCCTTCGCCTTCGACACTTCAGGCTCCTGCACCGGAACTCTCCACGACTCGAAGAAGTAGCTTCGTCCCATGCCCTCCTTCTTCCCGTCGCGCGACAGATGAAGAATCCAGTCGTGCTTTGTGTCCGGCGGCGAGCCCTTATACACCTCGCCCTTCCACTCCTTCTTCTCCCGAGTGAACTCGCCTGTAGCCGGATTGATCCAATAGACGTAATAACCATGTTTCTCCACCACCAGTTCGACCGGCCCCGGCTTCTCGATATACACCAGATACTCCACCGTCGGCAGCGCCAGCGCCCTGCCTCCATCGACATCGAAGTAGGGCTGCAAGTCCCACCAGCGCGTTCTCGACATCGTGTCGAACCACGCCGTCATCGCCTTCGCGCCCGGCGCATCCAGGTGCTTCGCGTCCGGCGCGTGGTTTCTGCCGCCATACGTCCCCGTGTTCCCATGCGTGACATACTGCCCGTTCATCGTCGCGTTCCACAGCCGCTTGCGGAACACCTCCGGCGTGACATGATGGGCGTGCGTCGCACCCGCGCCCGAGTTCTCGTAAGCGAATTCCGAATTTACCTGCGGCGCCGTGAACTCCTGGTGCTCGATCGCGCCCAGCGCGTCGTCGGAGCTCTGATACAGGATGTGATCCATCCAGCCGTCGCCCAGCAGCGGCGATGAAGTGTGCAGCGTGTGCGTCGTCCGCGGATGGCCGTAGGCGTCAAGCTCCTTGACCTTGAGCCCCACTTCCTTGGTGATGCCCCGCGGATCGGCGTACTCCTCATACTCCTGCATCAACTGCCATGTCACATTGAACGCGGCGTACCGCCCCACAATGTAGCGGAGGTATCTCTCCCGCTCGGCCATCGTGGGAAAGAGCTTCACCAGCGAGTTCTGATCGCCCGCCAGAATCAGATCCGCGATGATCCCACGCTCGTTGACCTGCAGTAACCGCTCGTCCAGCCTGGAGTAGAACCGCTCGGGCGGAGGGCTGTCCAGCCTGAAGTCGATCATCAGATCCTGGTCCACCGGCCCCACATACATCCGCACGTGATTGAACTTCTGCTTCGACCTCGCTGCGAGCCACGCGTCGAAGAACGGCTGCTCGACAAACCCGAGCGTGTACATCGTGTCGCCCATCCACAGATGAGCCTTCTTTGAATGGGTGTAGCGCCAGTGGTGGAAGTTCGCGCGGATGATGAAGCCGTCCACATCACGCGCCGCCGCCTGGAACCTGCCTTCCTTCCCGTCGAGTTCCTTCACGTTCCCGCTCAGCCGGTAAGTCCATGAGCCCGCCTCGGTCGGCGAGAGCCGCACGACCATTTTCGAGCCCCCGGCCCAGAACGCCGGGACCTTGAACGTCGTGAACTCCGGGCTCCGCGCCTCCGCCCACAGAATCGTCGCCCACGACGCCCCCGGCACTTCGAACTCGATATCGCAGGGACGGTATATCGGAGTGTCGCCGCATGGCGGCAACGCCCAGACAGGCGCGGTCATCGCCAGGAGCAGCAGCGCCCTCATCGCATCCTACTTGTTCTCTTTGGTGATCAGCTTCTTCGACGCGGGCTTCGGCTCTTCCTTCGCCGCCGGAGCGCCGATCCTCAGATCGATGCTCATCACCTGGTTCGGCAGATATTGGCTAATCTTCCGCGGCGGGCTGGCCAGGCCTCCGGCTTCCGCGACGAACTCGTAGTCCACCGTGCGGCTCAACCCTTCGAACACATACTCGCCGGACGGCAGAGTCTGTCGCGTTTCCACCTTCCCGCTGCCCAGGGCTTTCATCGTGATGTTCGCCCGGGGAACGGGCTGCCCCGCGGCGTCGCGCGCCACCACGCGGATCACCCGCTGGTTGGCCGGGATCTTGCTCTTTTCCATCTTCTTGAACCACGGGTCGGTGCGCCTCCCGGGCTCGTTGTAACTATCGGGATCCGCCGCCGTCGGCGGGCGCTGGCCGAATAGCAGCGGAGCTGCCAGGACTACGGAAAGAATCCAGGTCCTCATCTATTTTATTGTCTCACGCAGAGGCGTGCTAACAATCGAGGACCTGATCCGTTGAACAGTTCATGATTCAATCGCGAATTCCCCTGCTGGGCGCGCTGGTCTGCGCCGCCCTCGCGGCACAAACCCCCTCAATTGCTCAAACGCCCGCAGGCCAGGTTTTCAAGGCATGGCTGGAGGCCATGAACTCCGCCGACTCCGCCGCCCTCCAGCAATACGTCACAAAACACGAGCCCCAAGGCGGCGAGGACCACGTGAAAATGCTCTCCGGCGTGAAGGAGAAGTTCGGCGGTTTTGAACTCGTCAGCTTCGAGGCCTCCTCGCCTCAAGAGGCCCGGGCCACCTTACGCGCCCGCAAAGAACCGCGC
>CAYWST010000583.1:0-2786 GCA_964461075.1 uncultured Solibacteraceae bacterium
GAACGGGATCGCTGAGGACTCGATTCGCGTCCCACATCAGGCGATCGTCGAATTGGTGGCTGCGACAACGCGGTAGATCCGGGGGCATGCCATCCTAACTGTGCCCGACGCCCTTCGGGCTGCAGAGGAGATGCTCAAGCAGTTCACGGTGATTTACCCGAACGATTCAATTCTCCGCGACGCCATGCGGGGTTGCGCTGCCTACCAACTGAACTGGTTTGACGCCCAGATCTGGGCCTACGCAGAGCACTACGGATTGTCGACCCTCTATTCCGAGGATTTGCAGAACGATCGTCTTTATGGTTCGGTTCGCATCGTCAATCCGTTCGCCGGCCTGTAGCCTCACACCCACTCCGCGTGGCTCCAAACAGCTCATCTGAAAGCTCTTATCAACATAGACACCACGCGCTAGTGGTGTCTATCGACGCATCTCCACAACTGGTTGATTCAAAAACTCTTGACACCTTCCGGCCAGAACGGCATACTAGAGGCGGAACGAAGCGGTTATCACGATATAAATATCCTAAATAGGAGGTAGCCGAAGCCGATGAGATGGACCGATGACTACAAGGCGAAACTCCAATCGGCGGAGCAGGCCGTCGCTTCCATCCGTTCGGGTGAGACCGTTTACGTCCAACCTGGCTGCGCGACTCCTGAGGTCCTTGTTCGCGCCATGTGCGCCCGCGCCCGGGAACTCGAAAACGTCGAAGTCATCCACCTGAAGACGCTTGGCTGCGCCGACTACTCATTGCCGGAATACGAGGGGAGCTTTCGCGCCACTGCGTTGTTTGTCGGTGAAAACGTGCGGCAGGCGGTCCACGAGTGCCGCGCTGACTACATGCCCATCTTCCTTCACGAGATCGAGGGGTTATTCGAATCCGGGCTGAAGCCGTTGGACACCGTTCTCCTGCAAACCTCCACGCCCGACCGGAACGGGTTCCTCTCGCTGGGCGTCGGCATCGATTGCACCCTGACCGCGGTCGGGCACGCCCGCCGCGTCATCGCCGAAGTCAATCCGCGGATGCCCCGAACCCACGGCGAGAGCTTTATTCACGTTTCGCAGGTTCACGCGATCGTCGAGGTGAACCACCCGCTGCCCGAACTTCATCAGAAGCCCTCGACCGAAATAGACCGGCGCATCGCGGAAAACGTCGCCTCCTTGGTTCCCGATGGCGCGACGCTGCAACTTGGCATCGGCGCTATCCCCGACGCCGTGCTTTCCTGCCTGGCCGATCACAGGAACCTGGGCCTGCACACGGAAATGTTCTCCGACGGCATCATCGCACTGGTGGAATCCGGCGTCATGAACGGCGCCGCCAAGACGCTGCACCCCGGCAAACTGGTCGCCGGCTTCACGCTCGGCACACGCCGGCTCTTCGACTTCGTTGACGACAACCCGCTGTTCGAGTTCCATCCCATCAAATACGTCAACGATCCGTTCGTCATAAGCCGCAACGACCGGATGGTGGCCATCAACTCCGCCCTGCAGATCGACCTGACGGGCCAGGTCTGCTCGGACTCGATCGGGACCAAGCCTTACAGCGGCTTCGGCGGACAGGTGGACTTCATCCGCGGCGCGGCGCACTCCCGCGGAGGCCGCCCGATCATCGCGCTTCCTTCGACCGCCAAAGGCGGCACGGTCAGCCGCATCGCCCCCGTTCTTGATCCGGGCGCGGGTGTCGTCACCTCGCGCGCCGACGTCCACTGGGTGGTGACCGAGCACGGGGTCGCCAACCTGCATGGCAAGACCGTGCGTGAACGCGCCGAGGCTCTTATCAGAATTGCAGATCCTGAATTCCGTGACGATTTGGTAGAGTTTGCCTATCAGGCCAAATACATGAGGCCGGCCCTCGTGCCGGCGGGAGGAATCCGATGATGACCGTCGAACTGCCTGTGAAAGTAGACAAGGGGCGGGTGGCGATCCACCGCGAGATCTGCAAGGGCTGCGGGCTTTGTGTCGAGGCCTGCGCGCTGCACCTGTTGAATCTCGCCCACGACCTGAACCGCTTCGGCTACCACCCCGCGGAATACAAGGGTTCCGGCTGCAATGGCTGCGCCCTCTGTTATTACGCGTGTCCCGAGCCCGCGGCGCTGGAAGTCTACAAACTGGAGGCCTGATCCATGGCGAAACAGCTCGTCAAAGGCAATGAAGCGCTCATGAAAGGCGCCATCCTGGCCGGATGCCGCGCCTTCTACGCCTACCCGATTACGCCGGCCAACGAAATCGCTGAAACCGCCGCCGCTTACCTGCCCGCGGTGGGAGGCGTCTTCCTGCAAGCGGAAAGCGAGGTCGCCGCCATCAACATGGTCTACGGCGCCGCTTCGGCCGGCGTCCGCGCCATGACCGCCAGTTCCGGCCCCGGCATCTCCCTGATGGGCGAGGGCATCTCCTATCTCGCCGGCGCCGATTTGCCCTGCGTCATCGCCGATATCACCCGCGGCGGCCCGGGCCTCGGCAACATCGCCCCCGAGCAGAGCGATTACTTTCAGGTTGTCAAAGGCGGCGGGCACGGCTCCTACCGCTGCCTCGTCCTCGCGCCGGCCTCCGCCCAGGAGATGTGCGACCTCACCATCGAGGCCTTCGATCTCGCCGGCCGTTACCGGAACCCCGTCGTCGTGATGGCTGACGGCTTCATCGGCCAGATGATGGAACCGGTCGAATTTCCCAGCCAGGCGAAGCTGCCTCCCGCCCCCGATTGGTCGGTCCGCGGCGACGCAACGACGCGGGCCAACCTGATCAGTTCCATCTACCTCGAGCCCAACGAACTCGAAGCGCACATCAACCG
>CAYWST010000584.1:0-2777 GCA_964461075.1 uncultured Solibacteraceae bacterium
GCGTCCACGGCCCGAGCACGCTTCCCGCGCCGCGCGGCGCGCGAGCGCGAAGCCGAAGCCTGGCACGCCCTGAATGCACTTATTGGCGGAGGAGACCAGGAAATCGGCGTGCGCCGCAGCCACGTTCAGCGGAACGCCGCCGAAGCTGCTCATGGCATCGACCAGGAAACCAACGCCGAAGCGATCGCTCAATTGGCCGATGGCTTCGATGGGGTTCAACAACCCGGTGGTGGTCTCGCAGTGCACGCAGGCGAGGTGAGTGAAACGGCGGTCGCCGGCCAGAACCTCAGCGAGCCGCTCCACCGCCACTGGCTCGTTTTCGGGGTACTCGACGGCCACGCAGGCGATCCGCAGGCACTCTGCGATCTGCACCATGCGGCGGCCGTAGGCGCCGTTCACCGCCACGAGCAGCAAGCCATCGCGCGGCACGGCAGTTCCAATCATCGCCTCGACCGCAAACGTCCCCGAGCCCTGGAGAGGGATCGCGGTGTATTCCGGCTCCCCCACGCCCCCCACGGTCAGCAATTCCTGGCGGATCTCGCGCACCACCGCGAGAAACTCGGCGTCGCGCGAACCAAGGTCGCGCAGCATGGCCTGTTTGACGGCGGGAGTCGTCGAGAGGGGGCCGGGAGTGAACAAAAGCTTCTGGTCGGGCATCACGTTCATCCTAAGGCAGGCGCCTTCCATCTCCATCCCACCATGGAGAGCAACGCCCCCACCGCCGCGGTTCCCACAAAGAAATAAAACAACTCATCCCATCCGCGCCGGGTGGCGACAGAGGCGACGAGGTAGGGCGCCGCCAGTTGTCCGATGGAAGCGATTCCACAGATGAGGCCGGCGGTCGCCGCGGCATCCTGTTCAGTCCCCGCGTCCTGCGAGGCGGCCCCTTGCATGAGCGTATCGGGGCCGTATGTGAAGAACCCCACCAGCATGATCCCCGTCAGGCTGCCTGCCCATCCGGCAGCGGCCAGACCGGGAAGAAGAAAACAGGAAATCGCCAGTCCAGCCAGCATGACCGCGCTGACGGGGAAGCGCCGCCCGCCGGCAAGGCGATCGGAAGCGTAGCCCGCAAGGACGGCGCCGCCGAATCCAAGCAGCTCGTAGACGGAGGACAGGTAGCCGGCCTGGTCGGGGCGGTATTGGAGACGGTCGGTGAGGTACAACGGCAGCCAGTAGAGAAAGGAGTAGCGCATCACCTTCAACAGGAAGGCGACGGCCGCGGTGAGCCAGACCATGGGACGCCGCAGGATGGCGCGCCACTGTCGCGCTTGCTTCGGTTCCGGCGGCGCGGCGGTGCGGATACCGTTGACCAGAGCCAGGAAGAGCGCAGCAACTACCGCCAACAGGACCGCCGGTATCCAGAACGCAGCCCGCCAGGCGAAGGCGGCCACCAGCGCGGAAGCGAGTAACGTCGCCAGCAGTCCTCCCAGGACGTAATTCGTACTCCACCACGCCATCACAACGCCGCGTTCAGCGGCGGGGAACCAGGCCCCCATCATCTTCACGAGACCCGGCCAGCCTGTGGACTGAGCCAGGCCGTTCAGCATTCCCAGAAGGAGCAGCGGCCAATAGCCCGGCTCCACCGCCATCAGCGCGTTCGCCGCGATGGCGGCCGCCAGCCCAAGGCCCACGACAAGCCGGGCAGTGAACCGGTCCGCGAGGCCGCCCATCACGAATTGCCCGCCGGTGTACGCCAGACTGTACGCGAATAGAATGTCAGCCAGTTGGTTCTTGGACATTCCCGCGTCGTTCTGGAGAAACGGCATGACGACGCTGAAGTTCTTGCGGCACAGATAGAAGCCCGCGTAGGCGAGCCACGTCCCAATGAACACACATGCCCGCGGGGTGAGCCACGACTGCCGGAGAGCGATCGCTTGCACAGAGAGCGTCTATGCTAACCCGCGCTGCGTCTATTTTCGATTGCAGCCGGCTTTCAGTTTCATGAAAAGCAGCGCGGGCATTCGTGTCCTGATTCCCCGCCGGACCCTGCGCCGGAGACGCGAAGCGGACACGGATTCGGGGCTTCTCGTCATGGAACTGACAAGAGGGCTCTCTATACTGAAGGCGGTTCACCCCATGAGGATCAGGAGAGAGGGATTGCTGTGCGCGCTGCTGGCAGTGTCTGTGACGTCCGCGCAGACGCCGGCTGAAACGAAACCTCGCTGGTGGAAAGGGAATCTGCACACCCACACGTTTTGGTCGGATGGCGACGCGTTTCCCGAAATGGTGGCCGATTGGTATCGCGGGCAGGGCTATCACTTTCTCGCCCTCAGCGAACACAACCTGTTTCCGCAAGGCGAGCGTTGGATCGCCGTCGCCGAGGCCAACCGCATTGCGGGAGTCGATGCCTTCTCGCGCTATCTCGCGCGCTTTGGGGCGGCATGGGTCGAGACCCGAGGGAAAGCAGGCGAGCCGTCCCACCAGGTCCGGCTGAAAAGTTTCGATGAAGTCCGTTCGCTTGTGGAAGAGCAGGGGCGCTTTCTGATGCTGCCGGGTGAGGAGATCACCGGATCGTCAGCCGACGGCCGGGCGCTCCACATGAACGCGATCAACCTCTCCGAGCCGCTGCCGATGGAATCGGCATCCACATGGCGAGAGGCGCTCCACCGCAATCTCACCCAGGTGCAGGCTTCGGCGCGGCGAAACGGGCGCCCATTCCACTTCCACGTGAATCACCCGAATTACAAGTGGGGCGCCACCGCCGAAGATCTCGCCGCCGTCCGTGACGTCCAGTTCTTTGAGATCTGGAACGGCGTCGACAACGATAACGATCCCGG